>NZ_JBRJGW010000012.1:0-182838 GCF_053628695.1 Amorphus sp. MBR-141 | reverse complement strand
CCCATCTCAACGCCATCGTCCGCAACGCCGAAACAGCACAGACCATCGCACCCTAATCCGACACGGTTGCTCATTCCCGCGAAAGCGGGAATCCATGGGGAATCGGCCGTCTTCCGAGGCGGGGGGGACACGGCGCGGCCATTCAGCCCGGTCCCCTGCATTCCGGCACCCGAGCGGACCTCACGCCAGTCGCCCCAAACAACGGCCCTATGGATTCCCGCTTTCGCGGGAATGAGCGGAGCAAGGAGCCGGCGCCGCAGGCACACCCCAGGGCCCATCCGGCCTGCACCCCTGGCCGACGACCGTCCGCCGGCCGGAGGCCGCCGCGGGACACATGCGAGCCCTGTCCGAACCGCACCCGCCAGCGCGCGACCACGCGCCGGCCGAAGGCCGCCCACCCGGAGCCGGTGCGCGTGAGCGCACTCGGCGCGAGGGGCAAGACACCTGCGCGAGCGGACGGTCCGGCACGGCTCCGAGTGGATCAAGCGACGGGAGGGTGCATCCGGGAGGTTGCAGGGGGTGGGGATAAGGTTGGGCGGCACTGACATTTGGCTTCGCGCGACGCGCCATCGCTGCCCTAATTGAACTGCACGGCGGTGAGCGATCCAGCAGGCTCCAGACGGGAGAACAGGGCCTGACGTCACCACGGACAGCCCGAACCGTCGGGGATGACGACGGACGTGTTTCTGCGTTGGAGGATCAGATCTCAAAAGCTTCATCGATAGACCTGCCCTGGTCGAAAGCTCCACGCGCCTTGGCGATGGCGCTCGGTGTCTGCGCGCCGTGGCTCGCCGGAATTGCCGCCGGTCATGCCATCCATGGCAGCATCGCGTCCTTCGGCGCCTATCTGCTGACCGTTTCCTTTCCGCATCTGCCTGCCTCCGGCCGCGTCAGGATCCTGCTGGTGTCGTGCCTGGCCATCAGCCTGCTTGCGACGGTGGGGGGAAGCGTTGCGCTCGGCTCCGTTGCTTTCTTTATCCTGGCGCTCGCCGCTGCGATGGCGCAGGGCGTCGGCGAGGTGAGCGGAGGCTATTTCCGACTGCCCGTCGCGCTCGGCACCCTGGCGTTCTTCCTGTCCGTCGGCGAAGTGCCTGCCGGAGAAGAGCTGGTCTACGGCGGCACCTTCCTCGCCGGAACCCTCTGGGGCGCGGTGTTCGTGTTCTTCTGCATCCCGTCGGACCAAGGGGCGGCGACCGGTCCCCGCCCCCCGCTGCTGAAGGACGCCGCCCAGAGGCGGTTCCTGGCGGGGATCGCATCGGTCTCGATGCTCGGAAGCATCGCCGCCTGCTTCAGCCCAGGCGCGCATCCCTGCTGGCTGACCGCTGCCGGGCTCAGAGTGATGAAGCCGACGCGCCAGGAGACGATCTACCGGATGAAGACGCGCGGGCTCGGCACGATCCTCGGTGCGGCGACAGGGGGGCTTCTCCTCGGATTGTCGCCGATCCCCTGGCTGCACGCGGCGATGGTCGGGGTCCTGGTGCTCTGCATGCTGCTGATCGGCGCGAAGCGGTACGGCCTCTGGACATTCTGCCTGACCGCCATTGCGCTGGCCTTCAACCTGTCTCCGGAAGCCGGCCCGCTCGAGATGGCGTCGAGCCGTGTCCTCCTGACCGTCGTCGGCATCGGCATTGCCGTCCTGATGCTCCCGCTCCTGCCGCTGACGCCGAAGGCAGGCAGCGACGCGCGGCCATCGCAGCCTCCGGATACGACGACATGACCGGGCGCTGGGTTTTATGCCCCTCGCGCCGAGTGCGCTTGCGCGCACCGGCTCCGGGAGGGCGCCCTATCGGGCGGCGCGCGGTCGCGCGCTGGTGGGGGGCGTGCGGAGAGGCTGGTTCTGGTCCCCTCACGCCGAATGCGCTGCGCGTTGTTTTCTTGTCCGCTCACGCCGAATACGCTGCGCGCATCGGCTCCGCGAGGGCGGCCTCCGGCCGGCGCGCGGTCGCGCGCTGGTGGGGGCGATACGGCGCGGCCCTCGTTGTTTGCGTGGCGTCGGCTTCTTGCTCCGCTCATCCCCGCGAAAGCGGGAATCCATACTGAATCGCGGAGTGAACGGCGGGAGAGATTGCGCCTCGAAGGCTGCAGCACCTTCCGTCTCTCATCCCGCATGAGCCAGCGGCAAGGCCCCATGGATTCCCGCTTTCGCGGGAATGAGCGGTGGGTGGAGCGAGCGCCCCGGCCCAACCGCAGCGCCGGAGAAATCACTCCGGCAGGTTTAGCCGGATGTGCAGATCGCGGTGCTGCTTGGCGGAGACTTCCGAGGGAGCGCCCTTCAGGAGGTCCTCGGCCTTCTGGTTCATCGGGAACCCCGTCACGTCGCGCAAATTCTCCGCGTCGCAGGGGAGCATGACGATGCGGTCGATGCCGGGGGCGGCCACCCCACCTCGCCGGCGGGCTTGCTGCGGTCCCTGCAGATCCGTCTAAAGCGGATCTGCGCCCTTCGCGTCGGTGCCCGGCTGGAAATGGGGAACGGTCTTGCCGTCTTTGAAGTCCAGCAGGATATCGGCGGCGGCATCGGCAAACTGACCGTACATCTCGTCGGTCGGCCAGCCGAGGTGCGGAGTGAGAACGACGTTCGACAGCCTGGTGAGAGGATGGTTCGCGGGCAGCGGCTCCTGGTCGAAGACGTCCAGCCCGGCGCCGGCGATGCGCCCGGCGGAGAGCGCGGCGACCATCGCCGCCTCGTCCACGATCGGACCGCGCGACGTGTTCACGAGATAGGCGGTCGGCTTCATCAGGGAGAACTGGCGCGCGTCGATCAATCCGAGCGTCCGGCTTCCCATCGTTGCGTGGATCGTGACGATATCCGACGCGCCCATCAGATCGTCGAGGTCGCGATATTCCGCGCCGCCGGCCGCCGCCGCTTCGGGCGTCAGCCGGGGTCCCCATGCCAGCACCTTCATCCCGAACGCCTCGGCGATCCGGGCAACATATTTGCCGATGTTGCCGAGCCCGACGATCCCGAGTGTCTTTCCCCGCAGGACATAGGTCATCGGGGTCGGCCACGCGCCCTTCTTCACGGCCTGATCGCAGGTCGGGATCTGGCGCATCACGGCCATCATCAGCGCGAAGGTGAGTTCGCCGGCCGAGGTGCAGAAGCCGCCGGTTGCCTTGCCGATGACGATGTTCAGCCGCTCAGCGGCATCCAGATCGACGTGATAGGCATGGTTGCCGGTCTGCGCGATGACCCGCACGTTGCTCAGCGCCGACAGGAACTCCGCGGTGAACCGCGTCCGCTCGCGCGTGGCAACGAGCGCGTCGAAGCGGTTCAACGCCGCCGGATCCGCGATGTGATCGGTGAAAATCTCCACCTCGGCGTGCTGGCGAAGGCGCGCGACGCCGTCCGTCTGGCCATAGGCATCGTGAAAGTCGTCCAGAAACGCGACGCGCATGGGTACCCTCGACCTTCTATCTATGCTCGGCAGCCCGGACAGTGGAAAGAGGCGGGCGTCCAAACACCCACGTCCCCCCTGAACCTCACCCACCAGCGCGCGATTGCGCCCCGGCCGGGGGGCCGCCCACCCGGCGCCGGTGCGCGCAGCGCATTCGGCGTGAGGGGTAAATGGACAAGCTGCGAGCCGCAGCCCTGGATTCCCGCTTTCGCGGGAATGAGCGGAGTAGGGAGTTCGCGCCGAGAACCGAAATCAGCCCATCCGGATCGCACCACCAGCGCGCGACCGCGCGCCGGCCGGAGGCCGCCCACCCGGCGCCGATGCGCGCAAGCGCATTCGGCGTGAGGGGCGAGTACTCCTACTCCGGCAGATTCAGCCGGATGTGCAGCTCGCGGAGCTGCTTGGCGGAGACTTCCGAGGGGGCGCCCATCAGGAGGTCCTCGGCCTTCTGGTTCATCGGGAACAGCGTCACGTCGCGCAAATTCTCCGCATCGCAGAGCAGCATGACGATGCGGTCGATGCCGGGGGCGAGGCCGCCGTGCGGGGGCGCGCCCATCTCCAGCGCGCGCAGCATGCCGCCGAACTTCTCCTGCAGCACCTCCTCGCCGTAGCCGGCGATGGCGAAGGCCTTGCGCATGATCTCCGGCTTGTGGTTCCGGATGGCGCCCGAGGAGAGCTCCACGCCGTTGCAGACGATGTCGTACTGGAACGCCTTGATGTCGAGCGGGTCCATCGTCTCCAGCGCCTCCAGCCCGCCCTGGGGCATGGAGAACGGGTTGTGGGAGAAGTCGACCTTGTCGTTCTCGTCGTCCCACTCGAACATCGGGAAGTCGACGATCCAGCAGAACTTGAACTGATTCTCGTCGACCAGGCCGAGGTCGAAGCCGACCTTCTGGCGGGCCCGGCCGGCGAAGTCGACGAAGGTCTTCGGCACGCCGCAGACGAAGAAGACGGCGTCGCCGGCCTCCAGGCCGAGCTGGGCGCGGATGGCGGCGGTGCGTTCCGGGCCGATGTTCTTGGCGATCGGGCCGGCGCCCTCCTCCTCGCCCTCGCGGAAGAAGATGTAGCCCAGCCCCGGCTGGCCCTCGCCCTGCGCCCAGGAGTTCATGCGGTCGCAGAAGGCGCGGCTGCCGCCGGTCTTGGCCGGGATCGCCCACACCTGGACGCGCGCGTCGGCCTCGATCTGGCGGGCGAACACCTTGAAGCCGGAGCCGGCGAAGTGGGCGGTGACGTCGGCCATCTCGATCGGGTTGCGCAGGTCCGGCTTGTCGGAGCCGTAAAGGCGCATGGAATCCGCATAGGGGATCATCGGGAAGGTCTCGGTGACCGGCCGGCCGCCGCCGAACTCGACGAACACGTCGCGCAGCACCGGCTCCACCGCCTGGAACACGTCCTCCTGCTCGACGAAGCTCATCTCGATGTCGAGCTGGTAGAACTCGCCCGGCGAGCGGTCGGCGCGGGCGTCCTCGTCGCGGAAGCAGGGGGCGATCTGGAAGTAGCGGTCGAAGCCCGCCACCATGATCAGCTGCTTGAACTGCTGCGGCGCCTGGGGCAGCGCGTAGAACTTGCCCGGGTGCAGGCGCGAGGGCACCAGGAAGTCGCGCGCGCCCTCCGGCGACGACGCCGTCAGGATCGGCGTCTGGAACTCCATGAAGCCGGCATCGGTCATGCGGCGGCGCAGGGAGGCGACGATCTTCGAGCGCTTGACGATGTTGGCGTGCATCTTCTCGCGGCGGAGATCCAGGAAGCGGTACTTGAGGCGGGTGTCCTCGGGGTACTCCTGGTCGCCGAACACCGGCAGCGGCAGCTCGCCGGCCGTCGACAGCACCTCGATCTCGGTGGCGAACAGCTCGATGCGGCCGGTCGGCAGGCGCTCGTTGACGGTGTCGTCGGTGCGCGCCTTGACGGCGCCGTCGACGCGAATCACCCACTCGGCGCGCACCGTCTCGGCGGTCCTGAAGGCGGGCGAATCCGGGTCGGCGACCACCTGGGTGATGCCGTAGTGGTCGCGCAGATCGATAAACAGAAGGCCGCCGTGGTCGCGCACGCGGTGGACCCAGCCGGAAATCCGCACGGACGTTCCGACGTCCTCCTGGCGCAGCGCGCCGCATGTGTGGCTACGGTAGCGGTGCATCAAATCGCCTCGATACTGGGGGCGACCGGTGCCCGGGCCGCCCATTCGTCCGCCATTTCGCGGCGGGACAGGGGTGTTCTGAAATCGCGGCGAGACAGGGCACGCAGGCCGTCTCTTGTCAAGGTTGGCGGCCGGCCCCACCTGCGGCCACGGGTACAAGTGAAACGCGACGCTTGGCGGATCGACCGATCATCGTGTATCACCGCGCCGTCGTTCCCATGCGGGAGCGTGCGAACGGGCCGTGCAGCGATCTTGCCGGCGCGTCTCCCCATGGTCCTCTTCGCCTCGCAAGCAGGCAAGACCGACGTCGGCCGTGCGGGATGCGCTTCGGGCATTCGCGACTGCGGCCGGGATCTCGAACAACACCTCGAAGGGCACGATGGAAACCGTTCTCATCGTCATTCATCTCATGGTCGTCGTCGCGCTGGTCGCGGTGATCCTCCTCCAGCGTTCGGAAGGCGGGGCGCTCGGCATCGGCGGCGGCGGTGGCGGCTTCATGTCGGCGCGCGGCACCGGCAACGCCCTGACGAAGGCGACCGCGGTGTTCGCGTTCCTGTTCTTCGCCACGTCGATCGGCCTGACCATCCTGGCGCGCACCCAGGACACGCCGTCGTCGATCCTCGACGACCTGAACCAGCCCGCCTCGCAGACGGCCCCCACCGGCGCCGATCCGACCCGCGGCTCGGGCCAGGGCATCCTCGACACGCTGCGGCCGTCGGGCACCGGCGGCGGCGACGCCCAGGGCACCGGCCAGCCGGCGGCGCCTGCCGCGCCGGCCGGGCCACAGGTCCCCTCCTCCCAGTGAGGACGGGCCTCCGCCCTCTCGCACGAGAAAACCGGGGACAGCGCCGCTGCACCCCGGTTCGCCTCTCCCAAAGCGCCGTCGAACCTCTAGGATAAACGCCCGATGGCTCGGTACGTCTTCATTACCGGCGGCGTGGTCTCTTCGCTTGGCAAGGGACTGGCCTCGGCGGCTCTCGGCGCGTTGCTCCAGGCACGCGGCTATCGGGTACGGCTGCGCAAGCTCGACCCCTATCTCAACGTCGACCCCGGCACGATGTCGCCCTACCAGCACGGCGAGGTGTTCGTCACCGACGACGGCGCGGAGACCGACCTCGACCTCGGCCACTACGAGCGCTTCACCGGGCGTCCGTGCAACCGCATGGACAACATCACCACCGGCCGCATCTACCAGGACATCATCGCCAAGGAACGCCGCGGCGACTATCTGGGCGCCACCGTGCAGGTGATCCCGCACGTCACCGACGCCATCAAGGAGTTCGTGGTCTCCGGCAACGAGGACTTCGACTTCGTCCTCGTCGAGATCGGCGGCACCGTCGGCGACATCGAAGGCCTGCCGTTCTTCGAGGCGATCCGCCAGCTCTCCAACGACCTGCCGCGCAACGACGCGATCTTCGTCCACCTGACGCTGATCCCGTTCATCAAGTCGGCCGGCGAGCTGAAGACCAAGCCGACCCAGCACTCGGTGAAGGAGCTGCGCTCCATCGGCATCCAGCCGGACATCCTGCTGGTGCGCTGCGACCGCACGATCCCGCCGGGCGAACGCCGCAAGCTGGCGCTGTTCTGCAACGTGCGCGAAGAGGCGATCATCCCGGCGCTGGACGTGGAATCGATCTACGACGTGCCGATCGCCTACCACAACGAGGGCCTCGACACCGAGGTGCTGTCGGCGTTCGGCATCACCGGCGCGCCCCACCCGGACCTGGAGCGCTGGACCGAGATCTCCAAGCGCGTCGGCTCGCCCGAGGGCTCGGTGAAGATCGGCATCGTCGGCAAGTACACGGGCCTGAAGGACGCCTACAAGTCGCTGAGCGAGGCGCTGGTCCACGGCGGCATCGCCAACAACGTCCGCGTCGAGATCGAATGGTTCGAATCGGAGGTCTTCGAGCAGGAAGACCCCGGTCCGTGGCTGGAGAGCGTGCACGGCATCCTGGTGCCCGGCGGCTTCGGCGAGCGCGGCGCGGAGGGCAAGATCGCCGCCGCCGGCTTCGCCCGGTCCCACAAGGTGCCCTATTTCGGCATCTGCTTCGGCATGCAGATGGCCGTCCTGGAAGCGGCCCGGAACCTCGCCGGCATCGACAAGGCAGGCTCGACCGAGTTCGGGCCCACCGACGAGCCGGTCGTCGGCCTGCTGACCGAATGGATGCGCGGCAACGAGCTGGAACGCCGCTTCGCCGAAGGCGATCTGGGCGGCACCATGCGGCTGGGCGCCTACAAGGCCCATCTCAGCGAAGGAAGCCGGATCGCCGACATCTACGGCACGACCGAGATCTCCGAACGCCACCGCCACCGCTACGAGGTGAACTCCGGCTACATCGAGCGGCTGGCTGCCCAGGGCGTGCGGTTTGCCGGCATGTCGCCGGACGGGCTGCTGCCGGAAACGATGGAGCTCGTCGACCACCCGTGGTTCATCGGCGTGCAGTATCATCCGGAACTGAAGTCGCGGCCGTTCGATCCGCACCCGCTGTTTGCGTCCTTCATTTCGGCAGCGGTCGAGCAGAGCCGCCTCGTCTGACGGAGGCGCCATGATCACCGGGATCGACCACACCGTCGTTCTCGCCGAAAGTCTCGTCGAGGCCGCGCTGACGGCCGGCCGCCTCGGCTTCCGCACCAGCCCGCCGGCGGACCATCCGTTCGGCACGGCGAACGCGCTCGCCCAGCTGCACGGCAGCTATCTGGAATATCTGGCGATCCTCGACGAGAGCCTGTTTCCGGAGGAGCGGCCGGACACCTTCTCGTTCCCGAGCTTCAACCGGGATTTCCTGATCGGCGAAGGTGCCGGCATCTCGATGCTGGCGCTGAAGACCGACGATCCGGAAGCCCTCGCCGCACGGCTGGCCGAGATCGGCCTGTCGCGGTATCCGACGTTCTCGTTCGCGCGCACGGCGCCGGTGCCGGACGGCCGGGAGCTTCCGGTGTCCTTCACCCTCGCCTTCGCCAGCCATCCGGACTTCGTCCGCGCCGGCGTGTTCGCGGTCGTCCATCACCGGCCGGAGAATTTCTGGCACGCGGCCTACCAGGCCCACCCGAACACCGCGCTGTCGACCACCTGCGTCACGATGGTCGCGCCGCATCCGGACGCCACCGCCGCGACGCTCGGCCGGGTCGCCGACGCCGCACCGGCCGAGGCCGACGGCGGCTGGCGCGTCGCGCTGCCCGACGGCACCGCCATCGAGGTGATCGATGCCGCGGGCTTCGCGGCGCGGTACGGCTCGGCCGCGTTCGACGGCAAGGTGCTGCCGCGGTTTGCCGCCCTCACCCTCTCCGTGGCGGACCTGTCGGCGACCCGCGCCGCGCTTTCGGCCGGCGGGACCCCGTTCGCCGAGACGGCCGACGGGGTCGTGGTGGCGCCCGAGCACGGCGGCGGGACCGGCTACCGCTTCGTCGCCGCCTAGGCCCTTGTGCCGCTCAGCGGGCCGGGTGACGCCGGGCCCGGACTGCGGCACACTGTGTCCCTTCGACAGCGAGAAGACACGAGGTCCGCACAGACGGGGGGTCTGTCCGGCCGCGGACGGATGCGGGGAGGACGGAACACCGGTCCATCCCCCGCTGAGGCCGTGCGGGAAGGATCGCCATGCCTGTGGCAGAAGATCTCGGACTGAGCGGCGTGGCGCGCACCCTGCTCGTTCCGCTGTGCGCCCGGGCGCAGGCGGCGCGGCTGTTTCCCGCCGCCGGGTTCCGCGATGCCTCGGCGGAGCGGATCGTCGAGCTGTTGGGGGTCGACGCGTCCTCGGTGGTCTCCGACCCGATCAGCGTCCTCGGCTTCATCTCGCGCGCCAAGATCTTCGATCATCACATCGCGCGGTTCCTGGCCGCCCATCCGGACGGCATCATCCTCGATCTCGGCGCCGGGCTGTCCACCGCCTGCGAACGGCAGCCCGCCACGCCCGCCGGCTGGATCTGCGTCGACCTGCCGGAGGTCGCCGCGCTGCGCCGGCGCCTGATCCCCGACACGGCCAGCTGCCGGGTCGTCTCCGCCTCGCTCGACGTGCCCGGCTGGCTCGACGGGGCCGCCCTGCCCGCCGCCCCGACGCTGGTGGTCGCGGAGGGGCTGATGCCCTATCTGCACGCCGCGAGCATCGGCACGCTGCTGGGCGACCTTGCCGACGGCCTGACGGGCCGTCCGTGCGAGCTGGTCTACGACGCCTTCTCGTTCCTGATGGTCGGCACCGCACGCTATCATCCCTCGATCGGCGCGCTGGCCCGCCGGGACCCGTCGATCGAGTTCGTGTCGGGGGTCAAGACGCGGGCCGACTATTGCTGGGGCGAGCCGCGCTGGATGCTCGACGAGATCTGCGACGTGATGGAGCAGCTGCCGCCGCCGGTCGCGCTGTGGAGCAGCGTCGTCGAGGGCGTGTTCGGCGTTCCCATCTACGCGATCGCCCACCTTCACCTCGACGCAAACCCGGCCAGGCGGTAAGAAGCGGCGCACGCGCATCCAGGAGAGTTCGAGCCATGACCGCTGCCACCGCCCACCAGGCGATTCGTCCGGATTCCACCGTCGACGTCGGCAAGGTCCGCTTCGCCAACGACGCGCCGCTCGCCCTCATCGCCGGGCCGTGCCAGCTGGAAAGCCGCGCGCACGGGCTGGAAATGGCCGCGGCCATTCGCGAGATCACCGACCGGCTCGGGATCGGCTGCGTCTACAAGGCGTCGTTCGACAAGGCCAACCGCACCAGCCGGTCCGGGGCGCGCGGAATGGGCCTTGCGTCGTCGCTGCCGATCTTCGCCGAAATCCGCGAGACGTTCGGACTGCCGGTGCTGACCGACGTCCACACCGCCGAGCAGTGCGCGCGGGTGGCCGAGGCCGTCGACGTGCTGCAGATCCCCGCCTTCCTGTGCCGGCAGACGGACCTGCTGGTGGCGGCGGCGGAGACCGGCGCGGTCATCAACGTCAAGAAGGGCCAGTTCCTGGCCCCCTGGGACATGGCCAACGTCGTCGAGAAGATCACCAGCGCCGGCAACGGGCGGGTGCTGGTGACGGAGCGCGGCGCGAGCTTCGGCTACAACACCCTCGTCTCCGACATGCGGGCGCTGCCGGTGCTGGCGAAGACCGGCGCGCCGGTGATCTTCGACGCCACCCATTCGGTGCAGCAGCCCGGCGGCCAGGGCGCGTCGTCCGGCGGTGACCGGCGCTACGTGCCGGTGCTGGCGCGCGCCGCCGTGGCGGTCGGCATCGCCGGCGTGTTCATCGAGACCCACGACGACCCCGACCGGGCACCTTCGGACGGCCCGAACATGGTGCCGCTCGGCGCGCTGGAAGCGCTGCTGTCCGACCTCATGGCCTTCGACGCCGTCGCCAAGGCGCGGCCCTTCGATCCGGCCAGCTTCGGCTGAGCCGACCGGGGACAGGGATCGGCGAAACCGCCCTTGCGGTTGACGGACGGCGGCAAACGCACTACCCGAACGGCACGCGCGGCCCACCCGCGCGCGGGCCCGCAAGCGGGCCGGTTTCGAGCGTCGTCCGCGGACCCCGTCCGCATCCGGACCGGCGCTCAGGGTGCCCGTAGCTCAGTTGGTAGAGCATTCGACTTTTAATCGAATGGTCCTCGGTTCGAGTCCGAGCGGGCACACCAAACCCATTCACTCACCTGCCGACAGATCCATTTGCGACCTGGGCCACGTCTGCGATGGCTGGGTCACGCTTCCGCCCCGCAGCAGCAGCTCTTTCGATCAGGCGGAAGCCCCTGATCGGACATGGGCCCGGATTCAATGCCTTGAGCAGTTCCTTTTCGTCGATATCGCGTCGATCTGAACGGGACATGCCTAGCCTGGCCAGTCCGCGTGAAGGCCGGCGAGCCGGGCCCGCAGACGCGGTCCGGTCCAATCCAGAAAACTCCTGACCTTCAGCGGCAGCTGCTCGGCCTGGGCGTAGATGAGGCTCACCGGCAGCGGCTCGGGTGCGAAGTCCGGCAGCAGGATCTGCAACCGGCCCGAGCGCACCTCCTCGGCCACCTGATAGGACAGCACGCGGATGATGCCGAAATCGGCCAGCGCCGCCTGGATGGCCGCCTCCGTCGTGTTGACGGCAAGCCTTGGAGGCGGTTCGACGGCGAAGGCCGGACCATCCCGGCGGTACCGCCATTCCGGGGCAACGGCGAAGCCCTTGAAGCTGATCCCGTCGTGCCCGGCGAGATCCTCGGGCCGGCGCGGCACCCCGCGCCGGCCGAGATAGGCCGGGCTGGCGCAGATGACCCGGCGAACGGCGCCGACGCGCATCGCGATCAGCGAGCTGTCCGTCAGGTGCCCAATGCGCAGGGCGACGTCGATGTGCTCCTCGGCCAGGCTGACCTGCTGGTCGGCCAGCGTCAGCCGCAGTCTGATCTCGGGCTGCTCGGCGAGGAAGCCGAGGGCGGTGGGCAGCATGTGGAGCTGGCCGAAGGTGATCGGCGCGGTGACGTGCAGCTCCCCGCGAAGCGCCCCATATTCGCCCGCTGCCTCACGTTCCGCCTGTGCCAGATCTCCGAGAATCCGCCGCGAGGCGGCAACGAAGACACGCCCCGCATCGGTCAGCGCGAGCCCGCGGCTGGTGCGTACGACGAGCTGGGTTCCGAGGTGCTTTTCGAGCTCGACCACCTTGCGGCTGACGGTGGCGAGCGGGGCGCGCAGCCGTCGCGCGCCCGCCGAAAGGCTGCCGGCCTCGACGACCGCGAGCAGAACCGACATCGCATCGAACCGATCCACAATGCCTTCCGATATGTGAGAGGGACCTTCCAGGAAGCGCAGAATACTCGCTCCAAGGTAGATGACCTAGCTTTCCGTCCAGACAGGTGGGGGCACCCTCGGGGCAGGCTCTCGACGGTGTCTATGACCAGATGGAGGACGTCATGCCTCAACTGTCGCGCCGTGCGTTCGCAAGCGGCTTCCCCCTCGCGCTCATCGGCGGCGGCCTGCTGCCGCTCATCGCCCCGACGGCCGGCGCAGCCGCCGCCAGGACAGCCAGCGTAACCCCGCTGGCGCAGATCAACATCGGCCGCTTCACCGTGACCGCCCTGACGGACGGCTATGCGGACATCCCCTACGACTTTTTCCCGGGCCGGACGGCGGCCCAGGTCGAACAGGCGGCGACCGCACAGTTCGTCGGCCGGCCGAGCGGCGTTCGCATCCTCTTCAACCAGTACCTGATCGAGGATGGCGAGCGCCGCATCCTGCTCGACACCGGCCCGGCCGGCTCGATCGGGCAGACCGGCCTGCTCCCGCAGGCGCTTGCCGCGATCGGGCTGCGCCCCGACCAGATCGACGCGGTCATCGTCACCCACATGCACGAAGACCACATGGGCGGGCTGGTCGCCGGCGGGCGTCAGAATTATCCCAACGCCGAGCTGTATATCGACCGGCGCGACGTCTCCCACTGGACCGACCCGGCCAAGCGCAGCGGCGCTCCCGACTATCTGCAGAACAGCTTCCGCATTTCCGAGGAGGTCGTGCGCCTCTACCCGAAGCTGCAGGCGATCGACGGCGAGCCGCAGATCGCGCCCGGCGTCACCATCGTCGACCTGACCGGCCATACGCCCGGCCATGTCGGCGTGCGGATCGAGGACGGCGGACAAAGCCTGATCATGGTGTCGGACATGCTGTTCCCGGTGGTGCACCCGAGCGCGACGGATGTCGGCTTCCTGTTCGAGCAGGACTTCCCGGCGGCGCAGGCGATGCGGGACCGTTTCTTTCCGCTCGCCGCTTCGGAAGGAGCGCTGATCGCCGCCACGCATATGCCCTTCCCGGGGCTCGGCCGCATCGTCTCCGACCGGGGACAACTGCGCTGGCAGGTGGCGGACTGGGCGATGCAGACCTGAGGGTCGGGCGGCACGACAGGCAGGACCCATGCAAAACCGCTATCTCGAGATTGCGTCGACACCCTCCGTGACGGCCGCGCGGGAACGCTATGGCAGCGCCGCCCAATGGGCGCGCGCGGAGGCGCGCGACGCGGCGGGCGGCGAGGTGCACAACGACCGCCTCGGAGCCGCCGAGCGCGCGTTCATCGAGGCGCGCGACGGCTTCTACCTGGCCAGCGTCTCGGAGACCGGCTGGCCCTATGTCCAGTACCGCGGCGGGCCGGCCGGCTTCCTGAGGGCGGTGGACGACGCGACGCTCGGCTATGCGGACTTCCGCGGCAACCGCCAGTATCTCACCACCGGCAACGTGCTGGCGGACGACCGGGTGTCGCTGTTCATGATGGACTACGCGCATCGGCGGCGCCTCAAGGTGTTTGGCCGCATGCGGATCGTGGATGCCGCCGACGATCCGGACCTGGCGGAACGGCTGGCGGTGCCGGGGTACGCCGGGCGCGTCGAACGCTCGGTGCTGATCGCGGTCGAGGCGTTCGACTGGAACTGCCCGCAGCACATCACGCCGCGCTTCACCGAGGCCGAGCTGGAGGCCGCGCTCGGGCCCGTGCGCGACGAGCTGGCGGCCCTGCGCACCGAAAACGCACGCCTGCGCCGCGAGGCGGAGTCCAGTGCCCCCCGGCGCAGCGACGACCCGGAACGCCCCGGACCCGGTGACTGACCGGCAGGAGCCGTCGGCGGTGCCCGCCGCCGCGCCGCCGCCGGCCTGAAACGGCGGACCTGTCGCGGTGCGCGACGGCGGCCCGGCCTATTCCGCCGGGGCGGTGCCGGGCCCTGCCGGGGGCCGTGACGCATACCAGCGCGCCACGGCCCCGATGTCGGCGGGCTCGAGGCGGTGCGCGGCAAGCGTCATCAGGCTGGCGAAGCGGCCGCCGCCGCGCCCCTCCTCGTCGGCGAACAGGCGCAGCTGGTCCTCCAGATAGCCGGGATACTGGCCGGCGATCCGCGGGAAGTCCGCCTGCCGGGCCGCCGGTGGCCCGTGGCACCCTTCGCAGGCCGCCACGTCGTGGCGCGGGATGCCCCGCAGGGCGATCTCCCGGCCGCGCGCCAGCACCTCGGCGCCGACCTCGGCCGGATCGAGGGCGGCCGGCGCCAGCGGCGCGTCGCTCGCGAACGACGCCGCGAGCCGCCGGCGCTCCGCCTCCGTCAGGCCCGACACCGCCGCCTGCATGATGCCGCTCTGCCGCGTCCCGGCCGCATAGGCCGCCAGCGCGTCGACCAGCACCTCCGCCGGCTGGATGTCGAGGCGCGGGAACGCGCCGTTCGGGTCGCCGAGCCCGTCGTCGCCGTGGCAGCGCACGCAATCGGCCCGGGCGGGACGCACCGCCGTCGACAGGTCCGCCGCGTCGCCCTCGTGCTCCGCCGGCCCGAACGCGTGGCGCCGGTAGGTCTCGGCGTCCATCCCCGGCAGCGCCTGCAGGAACGCCACCATCGACCAGACCTCGTCGTCGCGCGCCTGGGTGGGCCAGGCCGGCATGCCGGTGAACTTCACCCCGTGCTTGACCACCCAGAACAGGTCCTGCGGCCGCCAGTCGTCAATGCGGGTGGCGAGATCGGGCGGGTGCGGCGTCATCGACATCACCACCGGGCCGCGCGGCTGCGCCGGGCTGCCGTGACAGGCCGCGCATCCGCTCTCGAAATGGCCGGCGCCACGCCGCAGCAGGGCCGGGTCGGAGAGGTCCGGCGCGTCGAGACCGGCGGCGTGGAACTTGACCGACTGGCGCATGACCGCGTGCAGCACCCAGTCGGTGATCGCCCAGTGGCCGCTGCTGGCGGAGATCTGCACCAGCCCCAGCCACAGCACGACCACCATCGCGGCCGCGCCGCCGCCGGCCAGCATCAGCAGGTGGCGCAGGCGGATCATCATGGCTGCCGCTCCGTGAGATCGCCGCCCGGCAGGCGCAGCACCCGGGCCACCAGCACCAGGCCCCCGGCAAGATAGACCGATCCGCCGATCGCCAGCATGATCGTCCCGCCGACCTGCTGGTCCTCCAGGATCGACAGCCCGAACAGCGGACCGTTGGCGCTCCAGGTCCGGCAGATCGGCGTCTGGGCGAGGCCCAGCAGGACGCCCAGCAGGGTCATGTGCATGGAGGTGAAGAACAGCGCCCCGGCACCGGCGAGCGCCGCGCTCTGGGCGGCGGCGGCGGGCGCCGCCAGCGCCGTCAGCCAGACGAACAGCCCGACCGCCAGAAACGCCGCCTGCTCGACCGCCAGCACCCAGCCGCTCGTCCGGGTCGCCTCGTGGAGCAGCGGCAGATGCCAGCCCCAGATGACGAAGAAGTCGAGCAGGCTCGCCAGCAGCGCGAGCGGCAGCATCCGCCCGGCGATCGCCCTCCCCTCGAGCCGGGGCGCCAGGGCCGCCGCCAGCAACGGCGCCGCGATGGCGACGACGAGCATGTGCAGCAGCATGTGGGCGGTGAAGCTGTCGCCGACCATCGCCGGCAACGGCCCCAGCCAGGCGGCGGCCAGCACGCCGAGGCCGGCCAGAAGGCGCGGGTCGCGGAGGGCGGCGGTCATCGGCACGTCCCCAGAACGAATGCCGGGATCGCCACGTAGACGACGCCGACGGCCGACAGCACGCACAGCATCAGCGAGACGTGGGAGAGGAAGCGGTGCCGCTCCTCCGGCGTGTTGCCGAGATAGTTGAGGTCGCCGCCGACGGTGGAGAAGCCGCTGACCTTCCACAGCGACCAGCCGAGCGCGCCGATGCCGGCAAGGGCTGCCGCCGTCGCCGCGCCGACGAACCACGTCACCGGCACCAGCGCGGCGGCGCGGCCCGCCTTCTCGCAGTAGATCGCGGCGCCCACGTAGCAGACGAGGAAATGCACGGCCCAGATCGTCGGCGCCGTGATGAGGCGCCAGAGGTCCGTGCCCTCGCCCGTTTCGCGTTCGACTTCGCTGCGGCTGTCGTCGGTCATGAGACGTACGGAAAGCCTCCGATCACCAGCGTGGTCGTCAGCGCCGTGAAGGCCATGAAGTGCCAGTAGAGCGCGACGTTCCAGATATCCATGTCGTAGGCGGGCGTCAGGTGGCCGGCGAGGCTGCGCGCCAGGCAGTAGAGCTGCATGATGACGCCGACGCCGGCGTGGGCTCCGGTCCACAGCACCAGCGCCCAGACGATCGCCGGATAGGTGTGCGTGGTCGGATCGAGGCCGGAGACCCACGGCCCTGCCGCCAGCGCCGCGATTCCCGCGATGGCGGCCAGCGGCCCGGCGACCAGCAGCAGGCGCGCGAGGCCGACCCGGCCGCGCGCGTTCACCACGCGGGCGCCCCAGGTGGCCGCCCATGCGCCGAGCAGCAGCACGCCGGCCGCCAGCGGCCACTGCCAGCCGGGCGCCAGCGTGCCGTTCGGCGGGAACTGCTCGTGGACCGTCCAGAAGAAGAAGTAGCCGAACACCACGCCCAGGAAGGCGGTCAGGTCGCCGGTCATGGTGATGAACATCGCCCACCAGCCGGTCGACTTCGGACCCGAGACGTAGAGCGGCACCGTGGTGCCGAGGCCGATGTCCTTGTCCGCCTTCTCCGGATGCTGGGCGGTGCCGGTCCACAGCCAGTAGAGGATCGCCGCAAGGGCCGCGAGGGACGCCCCGATCGTCAGCCACCACCAGTGGAAGGTCGCGAACACGAACGAGGCGCCGAGCGCCGCCGCCGCGATCATGGTGATCACCGCCGGCCCGCTGACGCGCAGGCACTGGATCGGCTGGGCATCCAGCACCGAGGTGATGATGGTCTCGCGCTTCCCCTCCTCCGCGTCGGAGAGATAGAAGCGCCCCTCGTCGTACTTGGCGACGAAGTCCGGATCGTCCCAGAGCGGATACCGGCTCTCGATGCGCGGGATGCTGCGCGAGCCCCAGGGCTTCGGCGGCATCTGCAGCACCCATTCGACCGTGCCGGCGTTCCACGGATTGCGGGAGGCCCGGCCCGCCTCGCCCTTCGGCCGCAGCACGTCGAACACGAACACCAGGAAGCCGGCCGCGAAGACGAACGCGCCCACCGAGGACAGCATGTTCAGCCAGTCCCAGCCGAGGCCGCCCGGAAAGGTGAAGATGCGGCGCGGCATGCCAAGCAGGCCGGTCAGGTGCATCGGCAGGAAGCAGGTGTTGAAGCCCGCGAACATCAGCCAGAACGACCAGACCCCGAGCCGGCTGGACAGCATCAGCCCGGTGGCGATGGGGTAGTAGTAGTAGATGCCGGCGATCAGCGGAAACACCATGCCGCCGAACAGCGTGTAGTGCAGGTGGGCGACGACGAAGTAGCTGTCGTGGGCCTGGAAATCGAACGGCGCGACGGCGACCATCACGCCGGTCAGGCCGCCGGCGACGAAGATCGCCAGAGCCCCCATGGCGAACAGCATCGGCACCGAGCGCGTCACCCGGCCCATCAGCAGCGTCGACACGAAGACGAAGATCTGGATGCCGGTGGGGATGGCGACGGCTTCCGACGCGGCCGAGAAGAAGCCGAGCGACACCGACGGCAGCCCGGTGGTGAACATGTGGTGGACCCAGAGCCCGAAGCTCAGGAAGCCCGTCCCCATCGCCGACAGCACGATCCACGAGTAGCCGGAGATCGGCCGGCGCGCGAAGGTCGGCACGATCATCGCCAGCAGCGCGATCGACGGCAGGAAGATGATGTAGACCTCCGGGTGGCCGAAGATCCAGAACAGGTGCTGCCAGAGCAGCGGATCGCCGCCGCGCTCGGCATCGAAGAACGGCCAGTCGAAGGCGCGCTCCATCTCGAACAGGAAATCGCCGGCGATCAGCGGCGGGAACGCGAACAGGATCATCCCGCCGACGATCAGCACGTACCAGCCGTAGAGCGGCGTCAGGTTCATGTGCATGCCGGGCGGGCGGCACTTCAGCACCCCGACGATCAGCTCCACCGCCGCGGCGATCGACGCCACCTCGATGAACGACAGCCCGAGCAGCCAGATGTCGACGCCGATGCCGCCCTGCTTGGTCGACAGCGGCGGATACATGAACCAGCCGCCGGCAGGCGCGGCGTCGAAGAAGATCGAGCCGCAGACGAACACCCCGCCGATCAGGAAGCACCAGTAGCCGAACGCCGAGAGGCGCGGAAACGGCAGGTCCCGGGCGCCCAGCAGCGCCGGCAGGATGAGGATCGCCACCGCCTCGAAGATCGGCACGGCGAACAGGAACATCATCGCCGTGCCGTGCAGCGTGAAGGTCTGGTTGTAGGTTTCCGCGGACAGGAACTGGTTGTCCGGCACCGCCAGCTGGACGCGGATCATGAGCCCGAGCACGCCGGCGAACATCATGAAGGCGAACGAGGTGCAGATGTACCAGAGCCCGACCTCGGAATTGTTCACCGCCGTCCAGTAGCGCCATCCCGTGGGCGTCGCCCAGGTGGCCGAGAGGCGCTCCTCCTGGCCCCTGCGGACCTCCGGGTCGCCCTGATCGACGTGGGAGAGGGTCGCGGTCGGATCCACCATGCTCACCTGGCTCCGGCAAGGAAGGCGGCGATCGCCGCGATGTCGGCGTCGGGCAGCATGTCGTAGGCCGGCATCGCGGCTCCGGGCTTGAGGTGCTGGGGATTGCGGATCCAGGCGGCGAGGGTCGCCTGATCGTTGGGCAGGATGCCGGCACCCAGCGTGACGCGGCTGCCGACGTGAGTCAGGTCGGGGCCGACATCGCCCATCTCCGCCACGCCCCGCATGGTGTGGCAGCCGCCGCAGCCGGCGCCGAGGAAGAGGTCGCGACCGCGCCGGGCACCGTCATCGTCGGCGACGACGGCGGGGGCCTGCTGGGCCTCGAGCCACGCGTCGAAGCCGTCCGGTTCGTGGACGATCGCCGAGAACGCCATCAGCGCGTGGGAGGTGCCGCAGAACTCCGCGCAGACGCCGCGGTAGGTGCCGGGCTTCTCGGCCGTCAGCACCAGCCGGTTGGTGCGGCCGGGGATCATGTCCATCTTGCCGCCGATCGGCGGGATCCAGAACGAATGGATGACGTCGTCGGCGGTGAGCACGAACTCGACCGGCTCGCCGGCCGGCATGTGGATCTCGTTGGAATCGCTGACGGTGGTCCCGTCGGCGCGCTCGTAGGTGACCCGCCACCACCACTGCTCGCCGGTGACGTGGATCTTCACCCGGGTTCCGCTGTCCGCCCAGTCGGGCAGCAGCCCGAGCCCGAAGGTGAGCAGCGCCGCCAGCACCACCACCGGGAACGCCACCCCGCCCCCCAGGATCAGGGCGTTGGCGGCGCGGGCGCTGCCGGGCGGGCGCAGGACCGCGGCGATCGCGATGCCGATGACGATCGCCCAGATGGCGACCGCACCGACGACCATGACCCAGAAGAGATTGCCGACGGCGGCGGCATCGCGGCCAGCCGCATCGAGGGCGGATTGCGGCCCTTCGCAGCCGGCCAGTATGAGCCCGGCGACCGGCAGCGCGAAGCGGGCCGCATGCTCCCTCCGGCGCAGCCTGGAGCTGTGACGTGTCGGCCGGGCGGATGCCGGTCGGTGTGCCATGCGCGTGGTCGCCCCCTGGATCACTCGTAGCTCGCAGCGGGATGCGAGCGGAAAGCCGATCCCCGGCTTCCCCGCGTCCCGCTCAGGAAATCCATGCAGGTGCAATCGACCAGCCGGCCGTTGGTTCCCGATCGGGTGCGATTCCTGCGGAATCTGCCGTCATGGGCACTCAGACGGGCCGGTTTCGCGCGGGCGCTCGTGCCGGCGCAGGCCGGCGACCGTCAGTCGCACGGCGCCCTCGCCTCGTGCGCGACCGCCGGCTCAGAACCGGTAGCCGAACCTGAGCGAGCCGCCGTGGGACTGGTAGTTGTCGGCGAAGGCGCCGTCGTACTGCAGCTTCAGTTGCATGCCGTGCAGCTTCTGCAGGTCGATGCCGGCGGTGAGGCGGCCGACGGTGTCGGCGATCGGCATGACCGTGGTGAACTGGTCCATGCTCGAGACCCCGGCGAAGCGGGCCGTCGATTCCCAGGTGTCGTCGGACAGGAACGACACGCCGAGGCCGGCGAACAGCCGCGCCGGAAGGCCGTATCCCATGTCCAGGCGCGCTCCGAACTCCACCCCCGGCGTCACCCCGAACACCGTCTTGGTGGCGTCGTCGACGATCAGGTTGAGGCCGCCGGCGCCGGTCTCGCGGTAGCCCTCCTGGTGCACCGTGATAACGTCCAGGTCGACCATGGGGCGCATGTAGAAGCGCGTGTCGAAGGCAATCTCGTAGGAGGCCCGCGCCCGGCCGAACAGCACCGCCGATTTCGGCTCGGCCTCGGCCACGGCGGAGAGCGTGCCGAGCGACAGGTAGCGGGAGGACTCGCTCCACGTGTAGCCGGCGCCGCCGGCCAGCGCGAACAGCCAGGAGCCCACCTCCTTCTTCAGCGCCGCCGCGGCGGTGAACGAGTTGGCCTCCACCTTCTCGGTGCCGGCGTCGTTGCGGAACCAGGAGTCCTCGTAGGTCAGGCTGCCGCCCAGGAACCAGCCGTCGCCGAGCGCCTTCTGGCCGCCGGCCTGGAGGCCGGTGGTCTGTTCCTCGTATCCGATGCTGCCGTTTGTCGGGTCCCGCTCCGCCCGTGCCCCGAGGAAGCGGCCCCACACGCACTCGCCCTCCTGCAGGGCCACGCCGGTGGTGAAGGCGGGGCAGGAGAGGACGCTGTTGGCGGCGGTGACGGCGCCCTGGGGCGCGGCCGCCGGGCCGGCGACGGTGGTCTGGGAGGCGACGACGGCCAGCATCTGCTCCAGCGTCGACGGCGTGGCGGCGTGGAAGGCGGCGAAGGCCTGGGCGATCGACGGCCCGCCGTCGTCGGCGTCGACGGTGGTGGCGCCGCCGCCGGCCAGGTTGTCCCAGGCGCTCTGCAGGCCATGGGAGACGCCGGTGGCGTTGGCGCCCATCGCCACGCCGGTGTCCTCGAAGTGGGCACTTTTGACCTCGAACCCCTTCCAGCCGGTGTCGGAGGTGGTGACATCGGTGAACCGGTAGACCAGCGTGGAGAGGATCGAGGTATCGCTGAGGTCGGTGCCGGCGACCTTGATGAAGTCGGTGCGGACGTTGGGCAGCATGGCGTAGGGGTTGAGGATGGTGCCCCAGGTGCCGGCGAAGTCGCCGCGCACGACGAGCTGGTCGCTGGTGCGCGTCTCCATGTCGACGTCGAGGCCGGCGATCAGGCCGCCGCGGCTGGACGTGGCGGTGCGCCAGGATTTCTCGGCGGTGCCTTCGAAGTAGGAGACCGGCGTGAAGCTGCGGTCGAGCCCGGCATCGCCGACGTCGAAGGCGCTGCCGCTATCCGACGTGCCGATGCCGACGAGATCGCCGGTCACCGTCGTTTTGAGCGTCCGGCCGGCCCCGCCGATGCTGATGGTGCCGGCGTTCAGCACCGCGTCGAGATCGGCGATCGCGCCGGTGGCGAAGGTGCCGGTGCCCTGGTTGACGAACAGCGCCTGGCCGGCGAGCGGCGTCCCGCTGAGGCGCACCGCGCCGTCGGCTGCGGACGAGGCGCCGTAGTCCTTCGACCACGTCTCCTGGCCGGCGACGTTCTTCACCACGTTGCCGGTGACCGTGCCGGAGTTGGTGATGGACGCCCCGCCACTGCCGCTGAAGGCGGCAAAGATCGCGCCGCCGGTTCCGGCGCTGGCGGAGGACCCCGTTATGGTGCCGCCGGAGCCGACGGTTACCGCGACGCTACTCGTTGAGGCCTGGCTCCAGACGGCCCAGGCGGAGTCGGACTTTGTCGTAACGGAGCCATCGACCGTCACGTAGATTCCGCCGTAGTTATAATAGGTCGCTGCCCGGTTCAGCGCCCCGGCATAGGTCTTGCCATTCTTCTTGAAGATGCCGCCGGACCCCTGGACCGACTGCGCGACGATGCCGTGCGCATAGGCGCCGCTCGTCGAGATCGATGCCTCCGAATGGACGGAAACTCTGATGATGCTCGAGTATCCCCGCCCGCTCACCGAATAGGCATAGTTGGTCTGGTCAGCCACGTAATAGACATTGAGCTTGGAGTTGAGGTCCGCGGCGATGCCTCCGCCCCCGCCGATCGACTGGGCAAGGACGCCGATACCGCCGTCCCCCGTCGTCACGATCGAGGCCCCCTCGTGAAGGGTGACATAGACCGTACCGCCGGAGCCCGGGGGCTGGTTCGTCGCGAACGATACCGGCTCGAGCGCCGCCGCAGAGCCGACCACAAGCCCGCCGCCGCCGCCGATCGACTGACCGAGAATGCCGACGGAAGCCTCCCCCGCGGTGTTCACGGCTCCGAAATGTTCGATATCGACCGGACCGGCAACAATGTCGGACGACAGGGCGGTGGCGTTGGCGCCGAGTGTGACGGCGACGGTGGCGGCAATCGTATCGTCGTTGACGGCGCTGGCAGTTCCGAGCGCAACGGCGGCCACACCGCCGCCGCCGCCGATCGACTGGGCGACAACACCGTGGGCATTGTCGCCGGACGTCGCGACAGTTGTGCCCGGCTGCGTCTGGATCTTCGTGTTTCCGCCGATGTGCTGGCCCAGTGTGGATGACGACGCGCCGAGGGTGACGTCCACCTGATGCGTCGCATAACCGCTGGACAGGAGGAGCCCGCCGCCACCGGCCACGGATTGCCCGAGCACACCGATGGCCCCGAAGCCGGAGGTGTAGACGTTGGACGCGTAGACTGTGACAGAGCCGCCGTTGCCATCTGCGCCGGAGGTCGTACCCCCCTTCAGGACGGCAATGTTGCCTCCCGCGCTGAGCACGCCGATGCTGGCGCTGTCCTTGTTCGACGACACCGCCGCGGCACCGCCGCCGCCGCCGATCGACTGGGCCAGGATGCCCATCGCGAACGTTCCCGACGTCGTCGTCTTGCCGGGGGTCTTCGCATCGCCGACGATCACGGTGCCGCCGTCGCCGCCATTTCCGCCGCTGGCGCCGGTGTTGGCGGTCAGCTGCAGCGACGCCGAGAAGGTCGGGTTCACCTTCAGCCAGTCGGTGAGGGACTTGCCCTCGGTCAGTTCGAAGCCATGGGAATGCCCGACGGAGCTCGTGCCGGATCCGCCGATGCCGCCGCCGCCGCCGATCGATTGCGCGACGATGCCGTGGGACGCGTCCCCTTCGGTGACGATCGTGCCGTGGTTCCAGGCGAACACCTTGCCGCCATCGCCGCCGGCGCCGCCCGTGGCCCCCAGTCCGATGCTGACCGTGGTGTCGGCATCGAGGTCGCCGGCGCCGCCGCCCCCGGCACCACCGCCGCCGCCGATCGACTGAACGACGAGCGCGGACGAGTTGGCGCCGTAGGTCCGCACGGAGCCGGTGGTGCCGAGCCCGGCCTTGGCATAGCCGCCGCTGCCGCCGCCGCCGGCGCTGCCGCCGATCGACTGGCCCATCGCGAACGTGGAACTGCCGAAGCGGGTGATGCTGTTGGATTCGCCGCTGCCGCCGGACCCGCCGCCGCCGCCGATCGACTGGACCAGCATGCCGTGCGCGAAGTCGCCCGAGGTGACGACCGCGCCGAGGGTGTGCCCATACGCCGTTCCGCCATCGGCGCCAGCGCTGGCGCTGCCCCCGAGCGAGAAATCGAGCGTCAGCGTCATGCTGTCGCCTTCGAGCTCGGCCTGGCCGTCGCTGAGCTTGTCGACGACGCCGCCGAGCGTGGCGATGCCGGCCGCCGCGGTGGAATCCCCGCCCGCACCGCCGCCGCCGCCGATCGACTGGACGAGGAGGCCCGTCGCACCGTCGCCTCCCGCAAGGCTCGACGAGGTGGCCTTGGTGCCCGTCGTCAGCGAGCTGTTTTCCTCCAGGGTCACCGCGACCTCGCCGCCGCCACCGGCGGTGCCCCCCGACCCGCCATGGGCGATCGAGACGGACAGTCCCAGCGTGACCCCTTCTCCCGGCTCGAATTCCACCGGCATGCCCACGCCCACGCCCTTGGCCGTGGACGCGCCGCCGTGGCCGCCGCCGCCGCCGATCGACTGGGCCACGATGCCCACCGCATCGGTCGCAGTCGTGGTGATGGCGCCGAAGTGGTGCACGTCGACGGAGCCGCCTGCCCCGCCCGAGCCGCCGGTGCCGCCGGTGGCGAGCGCGATGTCGAAGAAAAGCCCGTCCGAGGTCGACGTCGCGGCGCCGCCGCTGCCGCCGCCGCCGCCGATGGACTGCGCCAGAATGCCGACGCCGTGGACGCCGGCCGTCGAGATGGACGACGATGCCTCCGTGGTGATCGCCACCTCGCCGCCCGCGCCGCCGGGGCCGCCCGAACCGCCGACCGCGTTGGACGTGAACAGGCCCCACGCGGTCGCCGAGCCGCCGATCCCGCCGCCGCCGCCGATCGACTGGGCGATGATGCCGTGGGCATAGTCGCCGCTCAGCGTGATGTGGCCATAGTGATCGATGTCGACCTTGCTGGCGTCGCCGCCGCTGCCGCCGCTGCCGCCGACGGCGTGGAACAGGCCTTTCTGATTGCGCCCGGCGCCGCCGCCGCCGCCGATGGACTGGGCGACGATGCCGTGCGCTTCGGAGCCGTACGTAGTCAGCGCCCCGAAGTTCTTGACGAGGACCTCTCCGCCATCCGCCCCGTTGCCGCCCGAGCTGCCGGTGCCGCCGATGGTGCCGAGCGCGCCCTGGCCGGTATTGCTGCCACCGCCGCCGCCAATCGACTGGGCCAGGATCGCGATGCCGCCGCCGAGCGCGACCGCATCCGCGCCGCTCGGGACCTGACCGCCTTTGGCGTACCCGCCGTAGGTGGTGATGGCCCCGTGATTGGTCACGCTGACCTCCGCCGCATCGGCCCCGCCCGAGGTGCCGCCGATGGTCTGGTTGGTCGCGTCCGAACTGACGACGCCGTTGCCGTCGGTCGGCAGCGTCGCGGTCGACGACAGCAGGCCGCCGCCGCCGCCGATCGACTGGGCGACGATGCCGTGGGCATCCGCACCATGCGTCCGGATCGCGCCGGTGTTGGCGACCTCGACCGTCCCGCTGGTGTTGGAGGCGGGATTGCCGTCGCCCCACTGAAAGGCGCTCCGGCCGGGCCAGACGAAGATGCCGCCGCCGGCGCCGGCGGAGATCGCCGCGATGCCGTGGGAATGGTAGCCCTGCGTCGTGATCGAGAAATCATTGGAAACGCTGACGTTTCCAGCCACGCCCCCCTTGCCGGCGCCGTTCGTTTCGGCCGACGACGACAGTCTGCCGAGCCCCCCGAGCGATCCGGCCACGATGCCGGTCGAATGGTTGCCCGCCGTCTCGATCGCGCCGTCCCCGGACAGCGCCACCGTCGCCGTGCTGGCGGCGCCGCCGGACTTGGAGGCGTCGTACTGATCCTGGCTGGTGCCGCCGTAGCTCACCGCCATGATGGCGAAGGAGTCGTTGCCCGAGGTCTTCAACAGCGTATGGGGCGTGCCGAAGACCCGGACCGTCACGGCGCCGCCGTCACCGCCGTTGAAGCCGACCCCCGAGCCGTTGGTGGTGACCAGCCCCTGCCCCCCGTAGCTGATGGCGGAAAGCGCGGCGCCGGTGGTGCGCTCCCGGAAGCCCCAGTCCTTGCCCACCGAGCCCGTCGCGGCCGTGGTGATCGATCCGCCAAACGGCGTCGAACTCGAGCCGACGGTCAGCGTGACGTCGCTGGCCATCCCCCCGATGCCGCCGCCATCGCTGTTCTTTCGGCTGTTGCCGCCGTAGGACGCGGCGAAGACGCCGCCGCCGCCGGAGGTCGAGGCAATCGACCCCACGTCGCCGGTGACAGTGACCGCGACGGTGCCCCCGGTCCCGCCGGTCTGGATGCTGCTGGCGCCGCCGCGGCTGATCGCCACGATGCCGAAGCCCTGCGCCGCAATGTCGTCCGTCGTGGTGACCGTGACGCTGCCGCCCGCGCCGCCATCGGCGTAGTCGTAGGGGCTTCCGCCGGCGCTGGCCGCATAGATGCCGGCGCCCGGCGCATTGGCGATCGGCGCGTTGTTGACGATGGTGACCGTGCCGCCGATGCCGCCCGGGTAGTTCGGCATCTTGTCGGTCTTGCCCCTGTAGCTGGAGTTGCTGCCGACGGAGATGACCCGGATCGCGTCGGAGTGCGCCCGTTTGGAATCGTAATAGTTGGTCCCGTACGGCGCCTTGAAGGATATCAGCGACCGAACCAAGGTCGGGCGCGAGACCTCGATCGTGGCGGTGTTCAGGACTGAGATATTGAGACCCGTCTGCCCGTGCCTCGGGGGCCAGTAATAGCCGTTTTTGTAGTTGAGGTTTGCATACCAGGTCAGCGCACCGCCGTAGGCGTATTGCGGGTCCGTCACCGTCGAACTCGACGAGATGGTGCACGTGAACGTCGTCTGCAGGATCTCGGCCGAATTGTTGGCGTAGCTGTCCGTCGACGCTGGCGTGCAGGCCGCCTGGGCATAGGCGCGCGCATAGATCGGCAGGGGCAGGCCGGCGAAGCTGCCGGCGAGCGCCGTCGACTGGAACAGCAGCGACGAGGCGACGCGCCTGATGCGGGAGCGCGCGGTTCCTGAGGTCCCAGCGGGCCGGGGCGCGGGCGCCCCACCGGTCGTCATTCCGCCGTGCCGGACCCCAGCCCTCATGCGCGTCTCCCCCCACCCGCCGATCGCTGCCTTTCCGACCGGACCCCGCATCAACCATTAAGTGATTGCTGCGGCGATGCAATCGGCACATGACGCAAACGGTTGTTGGTGCACGGCTGCGGATTTCGAGGGCCTCGAGCAGGCCTGCCGGGGCAGCAGCGGCGTCAGCGCCGCGGGCAAGCGTCAAGCAGGTAGCGACGGATCCTGCAGCTGGACGGGCGCACAGCCCGCGCCGGACTTCGGAGCGGGACCGGAGCCCCCTCGCCTCGTGGGAGGCCAGGCTGGGCCCACAGGCCGCGCCGCGCGGCTGGTGCCAGTCACCGGCACGAGACGGTGATCGTGGTCTGGATCAGCGTGGGGTCCGCCGAGGCGGCGCTGGCACCGCTGCCGACGTCTGCCACGCACGACCTGGAGCCGTCGGAGCGCACGCTCGCGGCCTGGCCGGGCACCGGCTCGGCATAGACGCTGAAATCCGGGTCCTCGATGTCCACCTTGAGCGTCTTCTGCGCCGGATCCACCGGCTCCGGAAGCGTCAGCGCCAGCGCGAAGGTGACGATGCCGTTGTTGGCGGCCGCCTGAAAGGCGGTCGGCGTGAGGCCGCCGACATCGGCGCCGTCCACGTCGACGTAGGTGAAATAGCGGACCGCCTCGAGGTTCGGCAGCACCTCGCGCTCCACCGCGGCGCTCTCGTCCGGGCTGAATGTCCCGTCGCCGTTCCGGTCGAAGTCCGCGAGCAATTCCTGGCTGAACGTCCCGTCGAACGTCCACGATTCCCCGATCGTGCCGATCGTGCCGTCGTGCAGGTCGAACAGCAGCCGGTAGGACATCAGGATGTCGGGGTGCGCCGCCGCCGGCGCCGGCGCGGCGACGCCGGCGGCCACGGCAAGCAGGGCCGCGGCAACCAAGCGGGCGCAGCGGAGCGGCCCGGGCACCGGGTCGCGCCCACCGGGACGGGATTGCCCGCGCCGTGGGCCAGGCTGGACGGTCGGCATCATCAGGGCCTGCCTCCGGGTTGCGCGCCAGCAGGAGGCGCGATCCCCCACTGAAGGATATCGCGGGTGCGGTCGCCGGTTTCGGGAAACAGCGGCGCGTCGCGTGAGGCCGCGCCGGGAATGGGCTGGGACGGTGCAGGCTGGAGGGGCGCCGCCAGCTGCGGCGGCTTGCGGGCAAACGCCGCGCCGCCGTAGAGAAGGCCGATCGCCAGCAGCCAGCTGCCGAGGATCGGCGCGGCGATGGTGAACCAGCCGCGGCGGAACGCTCGGCCCGTCAGGCTGACCGAGAGGACCAGCCAGGCGACGATCACCGTCCCCACCAGCGGGAACGTCGGGTCGTGGAAGCTGGGGTCCGTCACCTTGACCGCCAGCGCCGCCGCCACCCCGCCGACGAGCGCCCCGAGCGGCGTGCAGACCGGCCGCAGCCGGCCGCCCGGCACGAGCGCCAGCCCGGCCGCGAGGCAGAGGATGGGGCCGGTCATGAAGTCCTGTTCGATCGCCCGGGGAAGCCCGGCGAGGACGCTCAGGATGAGCCCTCTCGCCTGGAAGCCGATGACGCCTCCCGCCGCGAAGGCGAGCAGGCCCGGGAAGAACGAGCGGCGCCCGGCCAGCGAGACGGCGATCGCCAGACCGATGAGCGGCAACGCCCGCTCCGGCGCGAGAAGCCGGGTGACGATCCAGCGGGTCATCAGCGTTTCGCCGGGCGGAGCCAGGACCATCCACACCGCAAGGGCGGCCCCTCCGGCGAGGAGCAGACCAGGTCCGGCGAGGCGCAGCGCGCGCATCGCTTCAGGCCGCCAGGGCCGCGACCAGGAAGTAGAGGCCGCCGAGGGCGATGACGCCGCCGAGCACCCGCGAGAGCCTGCCCTCGAACGGCTTGTGCAGGACGAGCCCGACCCCGATGCCGATCAGATGGATGAAGCCGGTGGCGAGCACGAAGCCGATCGCATAGTCGGCCGGGTCGGCGGCATAGGGCAGTTCCGCCCCGTGGGCGTGGCCATGGCAGATGGCGAAGATCGCGATCAGCCCGAGCGCAAGCCACTCCGCCGGCCGCCAGTCGAAGGCGATCGCCAGGCCCAGCGCCAGGATCGACAGCGCGATGCCGATCTCCACCCCCGGCAGCTGGATGCCGGCGATGCCCATGATGCCGCCGACGACCATGATCAGCGGGAAGGCGACCGGCAGTGTCCAGATCGAGCGGCCGCCCATCTGGGCGCCCCAGAGACCGACGGCGAACATCGCCAGGAAATGGTCCGGCCCCGACAGCGGATGCTTGAAGCCGCTGCCGAACCCGCCCGCGGCCCCCTGGATGATGTGGGCGTGGGCGGCGCGCGGCAGGACGCACAGGACGGCGGCAAGCGCCGCACACCGCAGGGCGATCGAAAGGCTGGTGCGTGGGTTCATCGGAACGCTCTGGCAAAATTGCACACGGGAAGGGTCGTCGAAGGCGGAAGGATTCGCCGCCTTGCGCGTCACCTGCACGTTACAAAGTTACAGATATTGAGGCGTTCCTGTGGCGCCTTCCCCGCGAGATACGTTTCCCGCCGGCCCGCATCGACGGCCGGCCGGCGGGACCCGTCAGGCCGCGCCGGCCTGCTTCCCGGCCTGCATCAGCGTGGTCGCCACCATGTCCGGCATCGACGCCGTCGGCCGGCCGATCAGGCGCCCGAGCTCGCCGCTGTCGTCGTAGAGGCCGCCAACGGCGGCGCCGGCGTCGGAATCGGCGAGCAGCGAGGCAACGTGGGCCGGCAGGCCCGCCCCGAGGAGCGCCTGCTCGTAGGCCTGCGGCGTCAGGTCGCGATAGGGAATCTCCCGACCGGTCCGGGCGGAGATCTCGGCAGCGAGCTCGGCGAGCGTGTAGGCGGTGTCGCCGGCCAGCTCGTAGGTTCGACCCGCCTGATCGCTTGCCGACGTCAGGACGGCGACGGCGGCGTCGGCATAGTCGGCGCGGGCGGCCGAGGCGATCCGTCCCTCGCCCGCCGCGCCGAACAGGGCGCCGTGCTGCAAGGCCGCCGGCACCGCGGCCATGTGGTTCTCCGTGTACCAGCCGTTGCGCAGCAGCACGAACGGCACGCCCGAGGCGCGCAGCAGCGCCTCCGTCTCGCTGTGCTCGCGGCCGAGCGCGAGCGGCGACGTGTCGGCGCGCAGCAGGCTCGTGTAGGCCATCAGCGACACGCCCGCGGCGCGCGCCGCCTCGATCGCGTTGCGATGCTGGGGCACCCGCTGGCCGACCTCGCTGGAGGAGATCAGCAGCACCCTGTCGACCCCGTCGAAGGCCGCGGCCAGCGTCTCCGGCCGATCGTAGTCGGCGACGCGCACCTCGGCGCCCCGGTCCACGAGGTCGCCAACGGCCTCGGGCCGGCGCGCGGCGGCAATGACCGCTCCGCCCGGGCCGGCGACGAGCAGGCGCTCGACCACCAGCCGCCCGAGCGCGCCGCTCGCGCCGGTGACGAGGATCGTCGGCTTCGATGTCGTCATGTCAGTGCTCCATCCTGGACTTGATCCGAGTGAAGGTCTCAAATAGAGACCTGTCGTATCGTCCGGAAGGAGGCATCATTTCGTGCCCAGGTTACCTGCAGGGAACCCGCTGTGAGTGCGCTGGCGGATCCGCGCCGTTCACCATCCGACCGCGGGGTCGCACCCGATCGCGCCGGGGCCTTCCCGATCGACGGGTTCGCCCCGGGCGTGGAGCCGCGGCGCCCGACCCGGCTCGCCGAATGGCAGGCCGCCGGGTTCGACGCCTCGACGTGCCCGGTACGGGACGTGCTCGACCACATCGGCGACAAGTGGACGTCGCTGATCCTGCTGGTGCTGGCCGATGCGCCGCTCCGCTTTTCCGCCATCCGGCGCGCCGTGCCCGACATCTCCAAGCGCATGCTGACCCAGACGCTGCGCACCCTGGAGCGCGACGGCCTGGTCACCCGGCACGTCTTCCCGACCAAGCCGCCGAGCGTCGAATACCGGCTGTCGCCGCTGGGGCATTCGGTCGTCACCCCGCTGGTCGCCCTGGTCGACTGGGCGAACCACCATCACGACGACGTCCGCGCGGCCCGCCAACGGTTCGACGAAACCGCCGGCGGCTGAAGGCGGGACAGGCGGGCCTCAGGTCTGCGGGGCGGCGAAGCCCTTGGCGAGGATCGGCCCCGTCGGCCGCCCGGTCGGCGAGCCCCCTGCCCGCTCCAGGGTGATTTCGTAGAGCTGGTTGCCGGTCGGCGCCGGCAGGTCGGACCAGCGCAGCGTGGAGGCCCGTGCGGCCTCGACCAGCCCGAGCGAGACCGGGCCGCGATCCTGCGACGGCAGCGTCCAGACCTGCATCACCTGGCCGGCCGGCACCTCGAGATCCGACAGGAACCGCACCGTGGCGGTATCGTTGCCGAAGTCCTCGACCACCGCCGTCGGGGCCCCCTCGGAATCCAGCAGCACGGCGATCACCATCGGTTCGGGCGTGCTGACGAGCGTGCCGAGGCCGACGCCCACGCCGAGCGCCACGATCGCCGCGGCGGCCGCGGTCGTCCAGCGGCGCTGGCGCTGCGGAAGGTTCTGGTTGGCGGCCGCCGGAACCGGGGCGTCGGCCGGCGCATCGCCGCCGTCCGCCGTCGCCACCGCGGCCGCGACCCGGGCCCGGAAATCCTCCGGCAGGTCGACGGACGGCGCCGTCAGGTCGAGCGCGAGAAAGCGATCCCGCACCCGGCCGACGGTGCGCGCGGCGGCGGCGTCGGTTGCGATCAGCCGTTCGACTTCCGCCGCCTCCGCCGCGTCGAGAAGCCCGAGAACGTAGTCCTCCGCGAGGTCTTCGATCGGTCGCGTCATGACAGACACTCCCTCAGGCTGAGGAGCCCGCGCCGAATCCACGACTTGGCGGTGCCGAGCGGCACGCGCTGGAGGGCCGCGATCTCCCCGTGGCTGTAGCCGCCGACGTGCGCGAGCAGGATGCAGCGCCGGGTTTCCGGCTCGAGCGCCTCGAGGCAGGCGCGCAGGCCGTCACTGCCGGGCAGCCCCTGCCAGACGTCCGGCGAAGCGGCCTCCTGCCGGGCGTCCTGCATGGCGGTGAGGTCTTCCGGCGCGACGATGGCGAGCCGGCGGCCGTCGCGCAGGATGTTCAGGCAGCGGTTGCGCAGCACGGCATAGATCCAGCCCCGGGCGGAGCCGTGCTCGGCCCGGAACTGACCGGCTTTCTGCCAGATCCGCACCATGGCGTCCTGCAGCGCCTCCTCGGCGAGCTCGTCGCGCTGCAGCATCCGCCGCGCCAGTCCGAGCAGCCTGCCGCCTTCGGTATCGAGGATGATGCCCAGCCCGGACTGGTCGCCGCGGGCGCACGCCTCCAGCGCGGACGAGAGCCGGGACTCCGCCATCGGCACGCTGTCGAGGGGAGTGGTCCGATCGGCCGGGCTCATGCTCCGCTCTATCGCACGTGTGTTCGTCACCCGTCCAGATTCCTTCTTCCGTCTGACCGGCAGACACGCCAGCCCGGCGAACGGATGCAAAAAAGTTTCGCCTGCTGCATCCACCCGGCCGTCCGCCGTGTCTTCAGGGTCGAAGCTCCGCAATCCTGCAGCTTCGGAACCTGGAGAAATTCAGATGACCCGTTTCGTGCTCCTGTCGACGACCGCCCTGTTCGTCACCACCACCGCGCTCAGCGCCGCGCCCGCCATCGGACTGAGCGGCGACAAGACGCTGGTCATGTTCGACACCGACACGCTCGAGGTTTCGGGCACCATGGAAGCATCCGGGGTCAACAAGCTGGTCGGCATCGACCTGCGGCCCTCCAACAACACGCTGATCGGCGTGACGCCGGACAGCGTCGTCGTCTCCATCGACCCGAAGACCGGCAAGGCGACGACGCTGTCGACGATGGACAAGAAGCTGCCGATGACCGACGCGCCGGTGATCGTCGACTTCAATCCGATGGCCGACAAGCTGCGCTACATGACCGGCACCACCAACCACCGGGTCGACGTCGACACCGGGGCGGTGACCGTCGACGGCAGCCTGGCCTTCGAGGAGAAGGACATGCACGCCGGCGAGGCTCCGAACATCGTGGCCGCCGCCTACATCAACGCCTACGGCAAGCCGGACAAGACGGCGATGTACGACGTCGACGCCACCATCGGGGCGCTGATCCGGCAGACCTCGCCGAACGACGGCACGCTCGCCGCCATCGGCAAGTTCGGCATCGCCGACCCGGGCGCGGTCTACGCCTTCGACGTCGCCACCGACGCCGACATGGACAACACCGCCTGGCTCGTCACCGGCAACATGCTCTACGAGGTCGACCTCGAGAGCGGCAAGGCCGAGGGCAAGGGTGCCATCGAGGGCGCCGACGGCGAGATCCGCGACATCACCATCATGCCGGCCATGTGATGCGGCTGCCGGGCCAAGGCGGCCCGGTGCCCGCACCCGCGCGTGATCCCGTCACGCCACGCAGGGGGCATCCGGCCCCCTGCTCCCGCCGGGTTCGCGTCCCGGGGTGCGCCCGGGGCGCCGTCAGGCCGGCGCCCGTCGTCTCTCTCTCCACCGGCCGCAGCCGTTCTTTCCGTCGGCCGCAGCCGTGCGGCGTGCATCCGGATCAGCCGATCCGCTACTTCGCCGTCAGCGCGAACAGCAGGATCTGCGTCGGGCGATCGAAGTCGTTGTCCTCGATCATCACGAGGCTCCGGGCGCCGTCCGGCAGCTCCGGCCCGAACGCCAGCACCTCGTGGCTGCCGATCCGCTCGACCCCCTTCTGGCCGCGCAGCGTGTCGAGATCGAGCACCAGCGTCTTGGCGACCGGCGTCTCGTCGCCGGTGAGCGCGTCGACGTCCTTCACGTCGCTGGCGCCGTCCGTTGACACCTCGAAGATCTCCACCGGCCGCGAGCCGGCGCCGCCGGTGACGCCCTGGGCGTACTGCCGCTCGACGGACAGGAACCGGCCCGGCTCCAGCACCAGCAGGTCGTTGAGGCCGCGGCCGTAGCCGCCGTCGGCCGGCTGCGGCGCGATGGTCATCGTCCCGACCGTGTAGACGTACTCGGCCTGCTTGGCACCGGTCCGGGGATCGAGGACGAGGATGCGGGCGGTCGATTCCGTCTTCGGGTCGTACGCGGCCGCGTCCTGGCCGAGCGGCTTCTCGAAGGCCGCGTAGAGCGTCGCCTTGTCGTCGGTCAGGACCAGGGATTCGAAGCCGCCGGAGTTGCGCGCGCCGCGGCCCTCCTTCAGGCGTGGGTCGTAGCGCGCGGCGTCGAGCGGCAGCGCGGCGACGAAGGTGCCGTCGGCCTTGTAGCGGCGGATGAAGGCGGGGAACGTGTCGCCGACCGGCTCGGCAGCGATCAGCAGGTCGCCGTTGTCCAGGATCACCAGACCCTCGGGATCGACGGAGCCGTCGGGGAACGGCTGCTGGTCGATGTCCTTGATCAGCACCGACGACTTCACCTCCACGTCGCCCTCGTCGAGCGTCCCGTCGGAGAGGTCGATCGCGATCGTGTGGAAGCGGGCGTTCTTCAGGTCGTCGCCGACGCCGTAGAACAGCTTCGCTTGCGGGTCGTAGGCGACGCCGGAAATGCCGCCGAAGGTCTGGCCGTCGACGACGAGATCCTGGGGCAGTTCGATCACGCCGCGGAATTCCAGCGCGACGGTGGGGGTCTCGGCGATCGCCGGAGCGGCGGCGGCGAGCACGATCGTGGATGTCAGCAGGGTGCGCAGCATGGCTGTCTCCGGAGGATGTCGTGAACTCCCCTGGAGATCGCACCGATCGATGTCGGCGCCGCGACAACGCCGCGACGGTTCGGTAACAGCCGCTCGTCCCCCGGCGCTTTCGACCGATCTTGCCCGCGCCGTGGGCAACCACTAGCGTGGAGGACAATCAGGGGAATGCCGGAGGCTTCGGGGGCGAGGGCCGACCAGGCATGAGGACGCGGCAATGCGGAGCGAGCGGCATGGTCCGGAACGATCGACTGAGCCCCGCCCCGGCGCGCCCGGCGGGCCGATGAGGGATCCGGACGGCACGCACGTGCGCCGGAACGGCCGGCCGGAGGTTGCGGGCGGGCCGGCAAGGCGGCTGCCGACGACCGCCGCCTTGCCGCTCCCGCACCGGGCCTACCGGTCGGGTGCGCTTGGAGCCGGGGCCCTCGGCACCGGCGCCATCGGAGCCCTGGCGCTCGGATCGCTTGCCGTCGGCGCCGTCGCCATCGGCGCCTTTGCCATCGGCCGGCTCTCGGTCCGGCGGGCGCGGATCGGCGAGGCCGAGATCGGCCGCCTCAGGATCGATCGCCTCGAGGTCGGCACCATCGTGCCGGCGGCGGCGAGACGGCGACATGGCTGAGACATGCCGATGCAGGCCGTCGTTCGCCATGCCCGCTTTGCCGGCCCCTTCCGGGCGCGCGTCGATCCTGCAGGACGGGATCGAAGCCGCCAACGTGACGATCGCGAGCCCGTTCGGCTCCTTCCTGCGGAGATGCCATGCGCGAGACCGGTGACCGCTCCATGAAACCCGTACAGATCCGCATGGCCCGCGCCGCGCTCGGTTGGGCGCCGGAGGAACTCGCCGGCCGCGTCGGGCTGCAGGCGAACGACATCGAGCGGCTCGAACAGGGCGGCGACGGCGATCCGGCCGTCGCGGAGCGGCTGCGCACCGCCTTCGAGGCCGAGGGCGTCGTCTTTCTCGACGCCGACGAGACCGGCGGCCCCGGCGTTCGTGCCCAGGACGCCCCTCTCCCGTCGTGCGAAGGCATCCATCCCGAAGATCTCAACGCCTCCAACGACGGCTGACTCACCGGTGCTCCCCGAGGAATGCCGCCCGCGTCCATGACCGCGGCGGTGCGCCGCGCGGAGCCAGCGCCCGGACTGCCCAATTCCGCGTCGTGTCGCGCCGGTGATCACGGCGGTTGTCGATCGAGATAGTTTAGGCATAAAATAATTTCGACGGCAGATCCCGGCCGCGTCGACCCCTCGGTCGCCGCACCCGCGCGGAGCTGCCGTCGGGGCCTGCGCGCCGGTCAGGGAGAACGCCGGACGCAGCCCCCGCGCATGCCGACGCACCGCCGACCCGATCCGGCCCGCCCGTCCGTTGTCGGGCCGGCGCCGTTCCAGAGCGAAACAGCATCACCCGCGGAGACCCGTTCCCATGCCATCCATCCGGACCACCGTTCTAGGCCTCGCAATGGCCGCGACCCTCACCGGCACGGCGCTTGCCCAGTCTGCCGATGACAAGCTCACCGTCGGGCTGATGTTCACGCTGTCGGGCCCGGCCGCCATCCTCGGCGAACAGGCCCGCGACGGCTTCCTGCTGGCCGTGGAGGACAAGGGCGGCAAGCTCGGCGGCGTCGAGACCGAAGTCATTTCCATCGACGACGAGCTGAAGCCCGACGTCGCGGTGAACAAGGCCAAGGAACTGGTCGAGCGCGACAAGGCGAACTTCGTCGTCGGCCCGATCTTCTCCAACATCCTGATGGCCATCGCCAAGCCGGTGACCGAATCCGAGACGTTCCTGATCAGCCCGAACGCGGGCACGTCGGTGCTCGCCGGTCCGGGCTGCAACGAATACCTGTTCGTCTCGTCCTACCAGAACGACCAGGTGCACGAGGTGCTCGGCAAGTACGCCCAGGACGAAGGCTTCAAGAAGGTCTTCCTGATGGCGCCGAACTACCAGGCCGGCAAGGACGCGCTGGCGGGCTTCAAGCACTCCTACAGCGGCGAGATCGCCGACGAGGTCTACACCCCGCTCGGCCAGCTCGACTTTTCCGCCGAACTCGCCCGCATCGCGGCCGCCAAGCCGGACGCCGTCTACACCTTCATGCCGGGCGGCATGGGCGTGAACCTGGTGAAGCAGTATCGTCAGGCCGGGCTGGAGACGATCCCGTTCCTGTCCGCCTTCACCGTCGACGAGACCACCCTGCCCGCCCAGCAGGACGCCGCCGTAGGCTTCTTCGGCGGCGCCAACTGGGCCCCGGACATGGACCTGCCCCAGTCGAAGGCCTTCGTGAAGAAGTACGAGGAGAAGTTCGGCCGGATCCCGGGCACCTACGCCATGCAGGCCTATGACGCGGCCCAGATGATCGACGCCGCGGTGAAGGCCGTCGACGGCGACCTGTCCGACAAGGCCGGCATCATCGCCGCGCTCGAGAAGGCCGACTTCGAATCGCTGCGCGGCGACTTCAAGATCGGCAACAACCACTTCCCGATCCAGGACTTCTATCTCGTCAAGGTCGCCAAGCGCGACGACGGCAAGTACGAGACGCAGATCGAGAAGAAGATCTTCGAAGACTATCAGGACAACTACGCGTCCCAGTGCAAGATGTAGCCTGAGGAGACCGGTTTCGGACGGTGCCGGATCACGACGGGACGTCAGGCCTCATCGGCCCGGCGTCGCCGACCGTGAGCGACGAGGGCCTGGAGCGGGATGCGGGCGGAACCGGTTTCCCCCCTGCCCGTCCTGCCCTCGCACCGGCCGGACCAGCCTGCATTCCATGCCCCGACACTTCGAGAGGTAAGCCATGAGCACCCTGACGGGCGGCCTGACCAGGGCCGGCGACGGCATCGACAACATCCGCTGGAACATTCTCGGCCAGATCTACGTGCCCAAGCACAACTGCGAGAGCTCGTTCTCCTGGCATGCGACGTTCCCGGTGGGCACCTTCGTGCCGCCGCACATCCACCCGACCCAGGAAGAGTTCATCTACATGCTCTCCGGGCGGCTCGACTACGTGCTCGACGGCAAGGAAGGCGTGGCCGAACCCGGCGACACGCTGAAGCTGCCGCGCGGCGTGCCGCACGGGCTGTTCAACAAGACCGACGCCGAATTCAAGTGCCTGTTCTGGGTGTCGCCCACCGCGCGTCTTTACGATCTGTTCTGGGCGCTCCACAATCTCGGGCCCGATGCGGATCCCGCGGAGGTCGTCGCCGTCTCGGCCAAGCACGAGGTCGACTTCCTGCCGCCGCCGGAAGCCGAGTAGTCCGGCCTCCCGCCGGCAGGGCGGCCGGCACACCGCCCGGCCGCACCTTGCCGGAGGGCTGCCGGCGCATCGCGCCGCCCAGCGACGCGACGTTTCTCTCGAGTGTAGACGTGGAGCCTGCCCCGCCCGGACCGCTTCGGACCACGCTGGAGAGGCTCAGGAGGAGGGGTCCATGAAAGTCATCGTCGTCGGAGCCGGCATCGGCGGGCTGACGCTCGCGCTGATGCTCCACCGCAGAGGCGTGCCCGTCGAGGTCTACGAGCAGTCGCCGGAGGTCCGCGAGGTCGGCGTCGGCATCAACACCCTCCCCCACGCCATCCGTGAGCTGGCCGAGATCGGCCTGCTCCCCGCCCTCGACGCGGTCGGCGTGCGGACCCGCGAGCTCGTCTACTACAACCGTCTCGGCCAGGAGGTGTGGCGCGAGCCGCGCGGCACCGATGCCGGCCACCCGGTTCCGCAGTTCTCCATCCACCGCGGCCGGCTGCAGAAGCTCATCTACGACGCCGTCGTCGAGCGGATGGGCCCGGGCGCGGTGCAGACGGGGCTGCAGCTCGCCGGCTTCATGCAGTCGGAGGGCGGGGTCACCGCCCACTTCGCCGACGCGGTCACCGGCGGCCCCGGCATGACGGTCACCGGCGACGTTCTCGTCTGCGCCGACGGCATCCATTCGGTCGGCCGCCGGACCTTCTATCCCAACGAGGGCCCGCCCAGCTGGACCGGCGTCCTGATGTGGCGCGGCGCGGCCATGTGGACGCCCTGGGGCGACGGCCGCACCATGGCCATCGGCGGCGGCATGGGCGCCAAGTTCGTGCTCTATCCGATCGCCCATCCGGAGAAGGACGGCCGGCAGCTGATGAACTGGGTCGTCAACATCAAGATGGCCGACGGGGAGAAGTCGCCGCCGCCGAAGGAGAGCTGGTCGCGGCCCGCCCAGCGCGCGCTGGTGCTGCCCTACGCCAAGCGGTTCCGGATCCCGGACTTCGACCATGTCGGCCTGGTGGAGGCCACGCCGCAGGCCTACGAATACCCCATGGCCGACCGCGACCCCCTGCCCCAGTGGACCTTTGGGCGGGTGACGCTGCTCGGCGATTCCGCCCATCCCATGTATCCGGTCGGCTCCAACGGCGCCTCCCAGGCGATCCTCGACGCCCGCGCGCTCGCCGATGCGCTGGCCACCGCCGAACACCCCTGCCAGGCCCTGTTCGCCTACGAGAAGGACCGGCTGCCGAAGACGGCGGAGGTCGTGCGGCTCAACCGCAAGGGCGGCCCGGAACGGGTCATCGACGAGGCGGAGAAGCGCGCCCCCGGCGGCTTCGATCGCATCGACGACGTGATGACGCGCGCCGAGCGCCAGGCGATCGTCGGCGGCTATGCCGGCAAGGCGGGGTTTGCCACCGACAAGGACAGGATCGCCGGACTGCGCGCGGCGAACGGCTGACCGGCCGGGTCTCCGCAGGATGTCGTCGCCGGCCCCGCGGACAGCGTCCGGTTACGCAAATTTCCGGTTGCCTACCTGGTGTTGCATCGTTTGCGTGATCTGCCTAAGGCTGGAGGTCGTATAGAAACGACCGCCTTCCTGACCACGCGCGGAAGCCTGGCCGTCAAAAAAAATCTTTGGAGGGCCAATGCTGGCGCTTGCCTCGCGATCCAACCTGCGGCTCTACGCAGCGTTGTCGACACTCCGCTGGCCCAGGTCCTATTATCTGAAGATCCTGATGCTGTGCTTTGTCGGCACGCACATTCCCCTGATCGCCACCGTGGGGCTGAGCCTGATCATCCTGGACGTGCCGATCTCGACCGAGCTGTCCATCATCCTGATCATGCTGGGGGGAACCGTGATCGCCGCGGCGGCGACGATCTATGCGGTGCGGGCCATGCTGTCGCCGATCGCCGCCGTCACCACCGAGCTCGAGCGCTACCGGCAGAGCGAGGAATTCAACGAGCTTCCCCACACCGGCAACGACGAAGCCGCCTCGCTCATGGACAGCGTGAATTCGCTGATCATGCAGTTCAGGGCAACCAAGCTGGAACTGGAGACGCTCTCCAACATGGATGCCCTCATCGGCATCGGCAATCGGCGCTGGCTGCTCGGAAAGGCGCAGGCGCTTCTGACCGGCCACTCCAATGCCTGGGCGCCGACGACGGTGGCGCTCATCGATCTGGATTCGTTCAAGGTCATCAACGACAGCTGCGGCCACGCCGCGGGCGACGACGTGCTGAAGCGCGTCGGAGACATCCTCACGCGCCATTCCCGGCCCACGGACCTGGTCGGACGGCTGGGCGGAGACGAATTCTGCATCATCTTCCCGCGCTGCCCCCTCGACGAGGCGGCCGCCGTCATCGAGCGGATGCGCGGGGCACTCGCGCGGACCGGCCTGGCGGAAAAATACGGTGTTCCCGTATCCTTCTCCGCCGGGCTCACGGACCGGCTCGACGACGCCGAAGACCTCGACGACACCTTCGCGCGCGCCGACCGCGCGCTCTACGATGCGAAATCGGCGGGCCGCGACCGCATCGATGTCGTCCTGTCCGCGGCCGACCCCCGGACCTGACGCTTCGCGGCCGTCCGCGCCCTCAGTCCAGCGGCGCGTCGACGCCCAGCCCCCGTTCCCTGGCCGCCCCGTAGCAGAAATGCCTGTTGGCCTGGAGCCTTTCCCCTTCAGATCGAAGCGATCTGAAGGGGAAGGTCAATATCGTGAACTTCGAGCCAATTCAGGCGGAGCTGGCCGGCGACGCAGCGCCGCCCGGTCGCTGCAGCGCCGCCAAAAACCCAGGCGCAACTCGCTGATGGAGTGACGGCGTCTCAACCGGCACGCGCAGATCCAGCGCATGTCTTTTGGCCAGTGCGTGCAGAAAATCCGCCATAAGGCTCGGCATGGCCGCGATCATCCGGTCGTAGTAGTCCATCGCCCTTTCCGGCAGGGCCCCGTCCGGGTCCCGGATGGAGATGGACGGCGAGACCGCAACGATCGGCCCCCTGTGTACGACCTCGGTCATGCGATGGACTGTCCAGCATTCGGTGTCCGCCTGTCGCGCAATCGCATGGGCATGGGGCGCATAGCCAGCGCCGTATCCGTTGCCAAGATCAGACGGATGAAAATTGTAGGTGCCGAGCGCTGGCACATTGATGATTCCGGCGTCCAGCAGCTGGCCGAGACAGCAGCAAAGGATGGCGTCCGGTCGCCACGTCTCTATGAGCTGCCGGAAAAATCCGGTCTTGAGCTCGCCCGTATAGACCTCGGCACCTGCCGAAAGCGCCATCTCCATGGTCGCCCGCATCAGCGCGAACCTTTCTTGTTCGGATATCCAGCTCCAACATCGCTTGCGCAGACCGATCTTGGCGTCCGGATTGGTCGCTTCGTCGGTCACCACTCCGACCAGATCGATGTCGCCAGACTGGTGGCGCTCCACGAGCGCGCCCAAGGCAGAGAGGCCAACCGTAAAGCTCGTCATCGCGACGATGCGCAGCGCACCGGCCCGGGCGGGCCGTCGTTCGCCCCCCGCCGGGACCAGATAACCACCCCAGGAAATGCCGGTTGGATAGTCGACGCTTCGCTTTGCGTCCGATGCACATGTGTGTGCGAATATCGTTGACCACTCTACCGAAGAATTCATCCAAAAGCCCCGCATCATCTCGATCACGGGTCTTTCCGACTTTACTTATTCGTCTGATTGACGATTTTATTAAATATTTACAAAATTGACGAATATCTTGTCATTTAATTGAGCCGACTAAGAGGGTTTTATATTAATTTCACCGACAGATTGACATGAAATGCTCCGATTCACTGGCGAAGACGACCGGCAACGCTGGCCGTCATCTGACCACGAACGACAGCCGGCTTTGCGGGTAAGGACGCCGGCAAGCGGCATACTTTTTCCACAGGGCGGCTCAGCCCGCGGGTCGCCGTCGCTTCCGGGTCAATCGAGCGGCGCGTCGACGCCCAGCCCCCGTTCCCTGGCCGCTCCGTAGCAGAAGTGGGCGCAGGCCAGGTCCTGGGCGGCGATGCCGAGGGACCGGTAGAGCGTGATCTGGTCCGCATCGGTGCGGCCGGGATGCGCGCCGGAGAGCACTTCGCCGATTTCCGCCAGCACGTGATCCTCGCCCACCCGGCCGGCCTCGATGGCGCCGATCAGCTCGCCCGCTTGGGCGAAGATCGACGGCCGGTAGTCGGCGAACAGCGCCGAGCCGACGACGAGGTCCTGGTCGATCTCGGTCTTCGACGGCACCGAGGCGCCGACCACGTTCAGGTGCGTGCCGGGCGCCACCCAGTCGCCGAACAGGATCGGCTCGGCGGCGGCCGTGACCGTGCAGACGATGTCGGCGCCGTCCACCGCCGCCCTGACGTCGGTGCCCCACTCGAACGCCACGTCGGGATGGTGGGACCGCGCCAGCGACACGAACGCCTCGGCCCGCTCCGGCCGGCGGCCGACGATCCGCACCCGCCGGATCGGCCGGACGGCCAGCATGGCGTCGAGATGGAACTCCGCCTGCTCGCCGGTGCCGACGATCGCCAGCGTGGCGGCGTCCTCGCGGGCGAGCGCGCGCGTGGCGACCGCGCTGGCCGCGGCCGTGCGCACCGCCGTCAGCCGGCCGGCGTTCATCATCGCGACCGTTGCCCCGTGCGTCGTCTCGAACAGCACCATCGCGCCCTGGTGGGAAGAAAAGCCGAACGCCGGGTTCTCCGGGAACAGGCAGACCAGCTTGACGCCGAAGCAGGCGGGATCCGTCATGGCACCCGGCATCAGGCCGAGCATGTTCCCGCCCCCGACCGGCATGATCTGGCGCAGCGGCAGGGTCGCCCCGCCGGCCGACACCGCCATCATCGTGGCGGCGACCACCTCGATCGCCTGCTCCATCGGCAACAGGGCTTTGATGTCGCGTTCGGAGAGAACGATCATTTGACGCGGACCACCGCGTCGCCCCAGCCCTCGCCGGTGAGCGGCAGCCCCAGCTCGGTCTCCAGCAGCGAGACGTAGTCGTCCGGCCGCACGATGTAGGGGAAATGCCCGCCCCAGCTGAAGCGGTAGGACGTTCCGGGCTGCAGCACCGACCGCGCCTCCTCGCGCATCTCCGTCGTGATCAGCGGGTCGTCGTCGCCCTCGATGGTGGCGATGCTGCCCTTCGGCAGATCGATGCGCGGCAGCGGCGGCGCCTTCTTCAGGCCGTTCAGCCGGGCGCGCAGCTCGATCTCGGGAATGCGCCCGCCGACTTCCGCCAGCAGCAGCTCGACCAGCTCCGCCTGGTCGGGGTGCGCCTCGCGCCAGGCGCCGAGACCCATGGCGAAGCCGGCGCGCAGCTCGTCGATGGGCGCGGTGTCGAGGTCGGAGGTGTAGGGCGGCTTCGATCGTGCGGCCACTGTCGAGACCAGCGTGTTGGCCGGCAGCAGCCGGACCACCTTGTCGGGATGCGTCGCCGCGAAATACTGGACCAGGAAGCCGCCGAGCGAGGAGCCCAGCACGGTGGCGCGCGCGATGCCGCGCTGGTCGAACAGCAGCGCCAGGTCGTCGGCCCAGTCCGCGACGCCGCCCTTGGCCGGATAGGTGACGGCGATGATCCGCGCCCGGTCCTGAAGCGCCCGCATCTGCTGCCAGAAGATGTCGCCACGCCCGAGCGTGCCCGGCACCAGCAGCAGCACCGGCCCCGTGGAGCCCACCTCGACGACGCCCCACTCGCGCCCGTTCAGCGTCACGCGCGCTTCCGGGTGCTCGGCCGCGAACGCGTCGCGGCTTTCGATCAGCACATTCGTCATGCGAACGGATTCTCCACCTTGGGCCAGTAGGTCGGCGCGCGCTTCGTGAACGGGATGTTGCCGTAGTCCGGCGTGATGGAGCCGGGCGTGGCAACATAGATGACCTCGCGCGCGATCGGCGCGAAGCCGGCATAAAAGTGCTGGGACGACTTCACGCAGACGATCTTCTTCGAGGCGAGATCGATCCCGAGGCCGGTGTAGGCCTCCGGGTGGAAGGTCTGGCAGCGGTTGTCGTTGACGACGATGTCGACGCCGTCCGCCTGCAGCCACACCATCTCGCCCAGCCCGGAGGCGAGCTCGCCGAAGCGCTGGGTGAGGCCGCTCGCGAGCTTCTTCACGGTTACCTCGAGATCCAGCGGATCGCCGGACATCGGACCGCACTTGCCGCCGAGGCGCAGCTTGAGGCGCGCCCCCTCGCCCGCCTCCCGGCAGATGCGCACGACGACCGGATCCCAGTAGATGCCGGTCACCACGCCGGTCAGCCCGCGATCCAGGATGGCCTTCAGCAGGAACGTCGCGTCGGACGGCGCGCCGCCGCCGGCATTGTCGGAGACGTCGGCCAGCACGATCGGCCCTTCGGGGGCAGCCACCGCCCGGTCGAGGGCGCCCGCGATGTCCGGATAGGGCCGCGCGATCTGGTGCCGGAGCGCGAACAGTTCCCCGCCGATCTCCTCCGCAAGCGCCGCGGCGCGTTCCGGATCGCCGTCGGTGGTCACCAGCATGCGCGCGCCGACGCGCGGATGGTCGCCCCACGGGAAGCCGTGGATGAGCGACAGCGACAGGATGCCGGGCTCCTGCTCGCGCGCGAACAGCCCGTCGACGAAGCTCCGCATCGGCTCGAACGGCGTGTGCATCGCGTGGATCATGCGGCAGTCGAAGTCCCGCATCACCGGCTTCGTCCGGCCTTCTGCCGCGTCGCACGCGATCTGGAACAGATCCCGCGCGCGATCGGGAATGTCGACGTGGGGATATTCCTTGTAGGCGACCAGCGCGGTCGCCTTCTGGAGCATTTCCTCGGTCAGGTGGCTGTGCGGATCGAGCAGCCCGCCGATCACCGCGTCGGGCCCGACCACCGCCCGGCAATGGGCGATCAGGTCGCCCTCGGCGTCGTCGTACCCGTCGGCGATCATCCCGCCGTGCAGCGACAGCAGCACCACGTCGACCGGCATCGCCGCCTTCAGGTCCTCGATGATCTCCGCGCGAAACGCCTCGTAGACCGAGCGCACCGTCGGCCCACCCGGCTGGGCGTTCGCCGACAGGCTTTCCGCCACCTCCCAGCCCTTCGCCTCGGCCGCCTCGCGCCAGATGCGCGCCGGGCCGGACCAGTACTGCAGCGGCAGCCGCGACGCGTTGCCGTGGGCGATGCCGCCTTCCTCGAAGCTGATGGCCCCGGTCGGCAGCGGCGAGAACGAGTTGGTCTCCGTGTGGAGGCTGGCGATGAACAGCTTCATGCGGGTTCGTCTTCCGGATGGTGATGCTCCGGCGGCGGCGCGCCGGTGGAAAGGTGCAGCGCCAGCGTGGCGGTGACGTGGACCATGATGATCACGAACGCCACCGGCACCGCCGCGGTGAACCAGATCATCGGGATCGACAGCATTTCCGCCTCGCGCCCGAGGCTGCGACCAAGGAAGCCCCGGGCCATCGCCCAGTTCGGGCCGAACAGCGAGTAATAGAGGATGGGGATCGCGAAGATCGTCACGCCGGCGGCGCGCACCAGCGCGAGCACCCGGCCGAGGCCACCGGCGGTCCGCGCGACGCCGGGAAACAGCGTCGGGTCGGAGCGCTCATGAAAGGCGACGGAGGCGCCGAGCATGCCGGCCCAGACCATCGCCCGGCGTGCCAGCTCCTCCGTCCAGATCGGCGGGGCGTCGAAGATGTAGCGGGCGATGACCTGATAGAAGGCCGAGCCCGCCATCACGACCAGCGCGATGACGGCCCCGGCCAGGGCCAGCCTGTTGAGGACGTCCGAGAAACGAACGAGTCCCGTCACCGCCCGCACCGGCTCACTCGCCCTTCGCCGTGGTCCACATTTCGACCTGCTCGGCGGTGATGAGACCGCCTTCGTAGGTCGTCTGCGAGGCCTTCTCGAATTCGGCGCGCGCCTCCGGCGTCAGCTCGGTGATCTCGACACCGGCCGCCTTGAGCTTGTCGTAGACGCCGCCCTGGTTGGCGAGCCAGTCGCGGTTGGCCTTGTTGGCGGCCTCCACGGCGTCGTCGACGGTCTTGCGGTCCGCGTCGGACAGGCCCGAGTACCAGTCCTCCGAGGCGATCGCCACGCGCAGCGACGGCGTGATGTCGGCGTCGGTGAAGTACTTGATGAAGTCGGTGTGGCCGAACAGCAGCGGCACGATCGGCGGGTTCAGGTAGCCGTCGGCGACGCCGGTCTGCAGCGCGTTCGGCACCTCCGCCCAGCTCACGATTGTGCCCGTGGAGCCCCACGCCTTGAACAGCGCGATCTGGCTCTCGTCGAGGGCGCGCATCCTGAGGTCCGACATGTCGGCCATGGTCGTCACCGGGTGCTTGGTGTTGAAGATGCCGACGCCCTGCCCGACCGCGTCGACGCCGAGCACGCGCACGCCGTTCGACGCGAGCTTCTCGTTGATCTTCGCCAGCATCCCGCCGTCGTAGAGCGCCTTGTCGACCTGCTCGATGCCGTTGAAGAAGTACGGCAGGCGCAGCCCGTAGATGAGGTCGTCCATCGAGGCGGTGATCGCCAGCGGCGACATCGACACCTCGAGCAGGCCCTGGGAGACCTGATCGAGCAGTTCGTCGTCGCCGCCCAGCGCGCCGCGCTGGAACTCGGCCGCCTCGACGCCGTGGCTGTTGAGGTACTCGACGAAGGCATGGGCCCAGACGTAGCTGCCGGAGCCTTCCAGGTCGGGCGGGCTGTCGAGCGCCACCTTGACCTGGGCGAATGCCGGTCCGCAGACCGTCATGGACGCGGCGAAAGCGGCCGCGAGCGCAATACGGGACAGATGCATGGTTCAGTTCCCCTCTTGTTGAAGCGCATCTCCGGCGACCGGTGGATGGTGGCTCTCCCGCACCGCCTATCCGCCGCCGAGAACTCCGAACGCCCGCGGCACCGCGAGGCTGATCTCCGGAAAGGCGACCAGCAGCCCGAGCACCACGATTTCGACCAGCACGAACGGGATGACGGCCCGCGCGAGCTGCCAGTAGTTGGTCTTCGTCACCGCCGAGACGACCAGCAGGCAGCCCCCGAACGGCGGCGACACCAGCCCGATGCACAGATTGAAGCACAGGACGATGCCGAGGTGGACGGGATCGGCGCCCTGGGCGAGCGCGACCGGTGCCAGCAGCGGCACCAGCAGCGCCAGCGCCACCGGCACGTCCAGCACCATGCCGGCCAGCAGGAACAGCACGTTCAGCAGGATCATGTACTCGACCGGCCCGAGACCCAGCCCGGTCACCGTCGACGAGATCGCCTCCGGCAGCCGCTCCAGCGCGCCCAGGTGGCCGAGCGCCGAGATGGCGGTGATGATCATGAAGATCGAGCCGGACAGCGTCACCGTGCGGCGCAGCCCCTGCCCCAGGGAGGCGAGCGTGAGGCCGTCGTAGAAGTTGGCGGCGATCAGCGCGACGACGACGGCAACGGCGGCGGCCTCCGTCGGCGTCATCCAGCCGAGCACGATGCCGCCGACGATGATCACCGGCAGGATCAGCGCCGGCGCCGAGCGCAGCAGCGTCGGCAGCAGCGGCGGCGCCTCGCCGGGCCCAAGCCGCGGATGGTCGTCCTTCCAGGCATAGATGGCGTTGACGATGAACAGCGCGCAGGCGAGCAGCAGCCCCGGAAGAATGCCGGCCAGGAACAGCGCCGTCACCGACGTCTGCATCAGCGCGCCGTAGAAGATCAGGATGATCGACGGCGGCACGATCGGCCCGATGATCGACGAGGCGGCGGTGATGGCGCTGGCATAGGCGGCGGAGTAGCCGCGCTCGCGCATCGCCGGCACCAGGGTGTTGGAGAGCGCCGCCGCGTCGGCCACGGCCGAACCGGAAATGCCGGCGAAGAACACGCTGGTCATGATGTTGACGTGGCCGAGGCCGCCGCGCAGGCGCCCGACCAGCGACATCGACAGGTCGATCAGCGCGCGGGTGACGCCGCCGCGGTTCATCACCTCGCCCGCCAGGATGAACAGCGGCATCGCCATCAGCGCGAAGACGTCGATCTTGGAGAAGATCTGCTGCGGCAGGATCGCCAGGTAGCGGCCGTTGTCGGTGGCGACGAAGGCGAGGACGGCGGAGCCGCCGATGACGTAGGCCAGCGCAAGCCCGGACGCGAGGAAGATGACCGCCGCGACCGGAACGAGCGCGATCATGCCGCGATGTCCAGCCGGGCGACGGCGAGGTCGGCTTCGGCGACCCCCTCGTCGGCGATGTCGGGCGGCAGCTGGCGCCCCTCGACAAGGGCTGCGGCCGATCGGGCCAGTGCCGGCGCCGACTGGATGCCGTAGCCGCCCTGCCCGGCCAGCCAGAAGAAGCCGGCAACCGCCGGGTCGTAGCAGGCGACCGGCGTCTTGTCGGCGACGAACGAGCGCAGCCCGGCCCACTTGTTCTCGATCGACCGTACCGAAACGTCGAACGCCGTCTCGATCCGGTCGACGCACACGGCAACGTCGTATTCGTCGGGCTGGGCGTCGCACGGCGGCGACGGCGTCTCGTCGGCCGGCGAGATCAGCAGGCGCCCCGCGTCGGGCTTCATGTAGAAGCCCTCGTCGATGTCGACGACCATCGGCCAGGGCGACGGGTCGATCCCCTTCGGCGCGGCGACGATCACCGCCGTCCGGCGCTTCGGGACGAGGCGGATGGGGGCCGCGCCCGCAAGGGCGGCGATCTCGTCGGCCCAGGCGCCGGCGGCGTTGACCACCACATCGGCGTGGATCGTCCGCTGGCCCAGGTCGATCGCCCAGACGGTCCCGCTGCGCGACAGGTCCCGGACCGTCGCGTTGGTGAGCATCTCGCCGCCAGCCGCCCGGAACGCCTTCAGGTAGCCGTGGTGCAGGCCGTGCACGTCGATGTCCCGCGCACCGGGCTCGACCATGCCGCCGGCCACGTAGTCCGCGCGCAGCAGCGGTGCCCGCTCGCGGGCCTCGGCAGGGCCGACAAGGTGCACGCCGTTGTTCGACCCGACGGCGGCGAAGTGCGCCTCGAGGCTCTCCATCTGATCCGCCCGCGCGATCATCAGCACGCCGCGCTCCGACAGGATCGGATTGGCGCAGAAACCGGCCGGCGGATGGTCGAAGAAGCGGGCGGAGGCACGCGACAGCGCCCGGATCGCCGGCGGGCCGTAGGTCTCGGTGAACAGCGCCGCCGACCGCCCGGTGGTGTGGTAGCCGGGCTGGGATTCCCGCTCGAGCAGCAGCACGTGCCGGCCCGCCGCCGCAAGCTCCGCGGCGACCGAGGCGCCCGCGATGCCGGCGCCGATGACGGCGATGTCGAAATGCGGATGACGGGACGCTGCATCGATCATCCGGAAAGCCTAGCAAAGGTTTTCCGATTGGAAAATGGATTTTTTCCGATCGGAAAATCCGTGGTGGACGCCTGCCGTCCCGGGCCATAGATTTCGCCCATGGGCGACACCATCGACACCAAGGCTCAGGCGGACGACCGGCGCATCCGGATGGGCGAGCGCCTGCGCGCGATCCGCCACGAACAGGGCCTGACGCTCGCCGACGTGGCGGCCAGGTCCGGCCTCGCGGTCTCCACCGTCTCCAAGGTCGAGCGCGGCCGCATGGCGCTCACCTACGACCGCTTCACCCAGCTCGCCGACGGGCTCGGCGTCGATCTGGCCGAGCTCTTCACCGAACACGGCACGCGCTTCCAGCCGGGTCAGGTCGCGGTGTCGCGCCGGGGCGAGTTCGCCCTGCATGTCACCGAGAACTACGTCTACGAGATGCTGTTTGCGGACGTCTGGAACAAGGCGATGGTGCCGATGCTCGGCACGCTGCAGCCCTACGAGAAGATGAACTTCGAACGCTTCGTCAGCCACGCCGGCGAGGAATTCCTGCTGGTCCTCGACGGCAGCCTGACCGTCTATTTCGAGGACCGCCCGCCGGAGGTTCTGGCGGCCGGCGACAGCGTCTACTTCGACAGCCGCCGCGGCCATCTCTACGCCTCGGCCGGCGCCGAGCCGGCGCGCATCCTGGTCGTCTGCACCAAGATCGGCGGATAGCCCGACCGGCGGGCCCCCTCGGACGTCAGCCGCGGCCGACGTCCACGTAGGTGAAGCCGTGCCGCTCCACCTCGGCGCGGCGGTAGACGTTGCGCAGGTCGACGAACACCGGCACCCGGACAAGCTCCTTCAGCCGCGGCAGGTCGAGCGCCCGGTAGGCGTCCCACTCGGTGACCAGCACGATCGCGTCGGCGCCCTCGACGCACTGGTAGGCCGTGTCGGCGTAGTCCAGGTCCGGCAGCACCGCCCTCGCCTGCTCCATCCCCTCCGGATCGTGTCCGCGGACGATGGCACCGGCCTCGCGCAGCGCATCGGCGATGGCGATCGCCGGGCTCTCGCGCATGTCGTCGGTGTTCGGCTTGAAGGTGAGGCCGAGCAGCGCCACCGTCTTGCCGGCGACCGAGCCGCCGCAGGCCTTGACGATCTTGCGCGCCATGCGGGTCTTGCGCTCCTCGTTCACCGCCACGACGCTCTCCACGATCCGGCAGGGCACGTCGTACTCGCGCGCCGTCTCCACCAGCGCCCGGGTGTCCTTGGGAAAGCAGGAGCCGCCGAAGCCGGGGCCGGCGTGCAGGAACTTGGTGCCGATGCGGTTGTCGAGACCGATGCCGCGCGCCACCTCCTGGACGTTCGCGCCGGTCCGCTCGCACAGGTCCGCCATCTCGTTGATGAAGGTGATCTTGGTCGCCAGGAACGCGTTGGAGGCGTACTTGATCAGCTCGGCGGTGCGCCGGCCCGTGTAGATCACCGGCGCCTGGTTGACGAACAGCGGCCGGTAGACCTCCGCCATCACCTCCTTGGCGCGCTCATCCTCGACGCCGATGACGATGCGGTCGGGACGCTTGAAGTCCTCGATTGCCGCGCCTTCGCGCAGGAATTCCGGGTTCGACACCACCGACACGTCGAGGTCCGGTCGTGCCTCGCGCATGATCCGTTCCACCGCGTCGCCGGTGCCCACCGGCACCGTCGATTTGGTGACGACCACCGTGTAGCCGTCCACGTGCCGCGCCACCTCTTCCGCGGCCGCGTAGACGAACGTCAGGTCCGCGCGTCCATCGCCGCGCCGCGACGGCGTGCCGACCGCGATGAACACCACGTCGGCCTGCGCCACGCTCTCGGCCACCTCGGTGGTGAAGAACAGCCGCTCTTCGGTCTGGTTGCGCACCACGTGCTCTTCCAGCGCCGGCTCGAAGATCGGGATCTCGCCGCGCTTGAGCCGGGCGACCTTGTCCGGATCGGTGTCGACGCAGGTGACGATGTGGCCGAAATCGGCAAAGCAGGCGCCGGAGACGAGGCCGACATAGCCGGCGCCAATCATGGTGATGCGCATGGGAGACACGTTCCGCGGCTGGGCCGATGTCGCAGGAGCATCGGGAGGGATGCGACGTTCGATGGCCGCTTTCTTGCCCCCCCGACCGCATCCATGCAAGCCGCGAAGTCGGCCGGCTCATCCGCGCCAGGGCCCGCGAACGGGCGAAAGCGCACGAGCGGCGCCGCGCCTCCCGTGGTCCGGCCCGGATCAGAGCGCCGGCGCGTCGACCTCGTCGTGGTCGAGGATCCACGGCTCGTCGACACCCTGGGCGGCCCAGCGTGCGAACGACGGCAGCGCCAGCACCGCGTCCATGTAGGCGCGCGTCTCCGGCGTCACCTGCCAGCCGTATCGGTCGAGGCGGGCGACGACGGGCGCGTACATCGCGTCGGCGGCGGAGAACGCGCCGAACAGGAACGGCCCGCCCGCCCCGAATCGGGCGCGGCAGTCGGCCCAGAGCTCCTGGATGCGGGCGACGTCCCTCAGCCCCTCCGCCCCGCCCCAGTCGCGGAAGGCGAAGCGCTTGCGCAGGTTCATCGGGCAGGCCGAGCGCAGCGCGGCAAATCCGGAGTGCATCTCGGCCGAGACCGACCGGGCGACCGCGCGCGCGTCCGGGTCCGCCGGCCAGACGCCGCGATCGGGAAAGCGCTCGGCGAGCGTCTCCATGATCGCCAGCGAGTCCCACACCGACAGATCGTCGATCAGCAGGCACGGCACCCGCCCCGACGGGGAATGGCGGGTGATCCGCGCCTTGGTGTCGGGCTGGTCGAGGGGGATCAGGATCTCGTCGAAGTCGATCCCCAGCTCGCTCATCAGAAGCCATGGCCGGAGCGACCAGCTCGAGTAGGCCTTGTTGCCGATCACCAGTACGACGCTCATCCGCATCTCTCCCCACCGTCGTGTCCGGCGGCGAGTGTCCCGCGCAATGGCCGCGCCGTCCAATGGAGCTTTGTGATGCGTCGCACGCGCGGCGCTGATGGGTCGCGCGGCCCGGGCGGCCTACCCGGCCGGGCCCGGCACCAGCGCCGGCGTCTTGCCGGTCAGCCGGTAGGCGATCAGCGACAGCCACTCGCGCACCGCGAGGTTGGTCTTGAACAGCCCGAACGCCATCGACTGGGTCCAGCCGTAAGGGTCCGCGCCGCCGGCGGTCCGGTAGTCGACCGGCCACGGCACCAGCCCCGTCCAGCCGGCCGTCTCCATCACGCCCATGGTGCGCGGCATGTGCCAGGCGGAGGTCACGACGATCCAGCTCTGCCCCGGCCGCGGGTCGAGGAGAAGCTTGAGGAACACGGCATTCTGCCAGGTCGACCCGGCCCGGTCCTCGATGCGGATCCGGTCGCGCGCCACGCCGAAGCTTTCGAACAGCCCGGCGGCGAACTCGGCGTTGCCGGTCCGGCCGTCCCTGCCCGGCGGTCCGTTGGAGATCGCCACCAGCGCGCCCGGATAGCGCCGCGCCAGGTCAGCCACCGCGATCAGCCGGTCGGCGCCCTCGTTCACCTCGGGGATCTGCCGGGTGCGGGCGATGCCGGCGTCGATCGCCCCGCCGAACACCAGGATCCCGGTCGGACCGCCTTCCGGCGGCGTGCCCCTGGCATAGCGCTCCTCGAGCGGATGCAGCAGCAGCGTCGACAGCGGCGCGAAGCCGGCCAACACGAAGCCGACCGTGCCGAGCGCCACCAGCGCGATCCCCATGCGCCGCCAGTTCGCCACCAGGCAGCCGAGCCCGAGGAACAGGATCAGCACCAAGAGGTTCGACGGCCGCAGCACGAAGAAGACGAGCTCGGAGAGAAGGTCGGGCATGGGACGCTAGCTCACCCCGACTTCAGGTGTCCCACTCCGGCTCACCCGCCATCCGCACGATGCGGCCGTCCGGGCGCTTCAGCGCGAAGATCTTCGCCATCTCGTCGTCGGTCAGGCTGAACCCGTCGGCGCCGAGATTCTCCTCCAGCCGTTCCGGGCTGGCGGTCTTCGGGATGGCGATGACGCCGTCCTGCTGGATCAGCCAGCGCAGCAGCACCTGGGCGGGCGTGCGGCCGTGCGCCTCGGCGATCTCCGCCACCACCGGCTCGTTAAGGATCGTGCCGCGCCCGAGCGGGCTGTAGGCCGTCACCGACAGGCCGTGTCGGCGGCAGGCCTCCAGCACCGGCGCCTGGTCCAGGTGCGCGTGGTACTCGACCTGGTTGGTGGCGAGCGGCGCCTCGCTCGCCGCCACCGCTTCCTCGACCAGCTTGACGGGGAAGTTGGCGACGCCGATCGCCCGGGCCAGGCCGCGGGTGCGCACCTCGTTGAGCGCGCCGATCGCCTCCTGGGTGGAGACGTCGTTGCTCGGCCAGTGGATGAGATAGAGGTCGAGATAGTCGAGGCCGAGCCGCTTGAGGCTTTCCTCGGCGGCGTGCTGGAGCGCGCCGTCGCGCAGGTGCGAGGACCACACCTTCGAGGTCACGAAGACGTCCTCGCGCGGCACCCGGGCGGCGCGGATGCCGCGGCCGACCGCTTCCTCGTTGTCGTACATTTCGGCGGTGTCGATGTGGCGGAAGCCGGCGCCCAGCGCAGCGGCGACCATGCGCTCGCACTCGCCGTCCTTGAGGCGCCATGTGCCGAATCCGATGGCGGGGATGTCCACCCCCGCGGCGGTGACCATGTGCATGAAGGACCTCGTCTGGTCTTGAGAATCGGAAGCGCCGGGCGGGTCCGTCGACGGGCGCCGCCCCGTGCTGCTTGCCTCGGTATCCACCGCCACGCCCCCGGGAGGGCGATGGCGTCCAGAGTTCTGAACCCGTTCGCGGACCCGCGCCGCGGCGCCGGCCCGAGGCGCGTCCGGCCTCAGCGCTCGGGGGCGAGCGCCGTGCCGTCGACGAAGCCGACCTTGCCGTTCCAGCCGATCTCGCAGGCGCGCTCGTCGAGGAGCGCCCGCCAGGTGGCCGGCGACCCGAACTGCCATTTGCCGAACGGCATCTCCGGGCGGCACCAGCGCAGGACGATGCCGTCCGCGCCCTTGGGAAGCGTGGCGACCGGTCCGGCACCGGCCTCGATCGCCGAACGAAGCACGGTGTCGCCCCGCGCCGAATAGGTCATGTCGTAGGGGCTGGGCGACTGGGCCGCCGCCGGGCCCGCCATGACCGGCAGGATGCCGATCATGCAGGCCGCGGCGAGGAAGGCGGGACGCATGGCGCCCGTCACCCGATCTCGGTGGCCGTCTGCACGACCTTGCCGACGAGGCCGTAGGCGATCGCCTCGTCCGGACCCATCCAGTAGTCGCGGTCGGTGTCCTTGGCGATCCGCTCGATGGGCTGGCCGGTGGCATCGGAGAACATCTTGTTCAGCCGGTCGCGCATCTTGATCATCTCGCGCGCCTGTATCTCGATGTCCGTCGCCGCACCGCCGGCGCCGCCGGACGGTTGATGCAGCAGGAAGCGGGTGTTCGGCGTGCAGTAGCGCCGCTCCTTCGGCACCGACACGTAGATCAGCGCACCGGCGGAGGCGACCCAGCCCATGCCGAGGATGTTCACCTTCGGCGCGATGAAGCGGATCGTGTCGTGGATCATGTCGCCCGATTCGACGTGGCCGCCCGGCGAGGAGACGATCAGGTTGATCGGCTCGTTCGACACATGGGCGAGCGCCAGCAGGCGCTGGGTCACGTCGCGGGCCATGTCCATCGACACCTGCCCGATCACCATCACGGTGCGGGCGTCGAACAGGTGCTTGTCGACCGGGATCGACTGCTGCGCCTTGATCTTCTCCTCGTCCTCGTCGTCGTCGAGGCGGGGCTCTGTCACGTAGGCCTGAGGCATGTTGGTCCAATCCGGTGTGGGAAAGTCGGTGAAGCGCACCGAGGGTGGCGCGAAACCGTTGTCGTGTCGTGCTGTCGTTTTGTAGTGCCCCCGATGTCGTCACGCAAACCCCCCGCGTCAATGCTGGGTCTGCACGGCCACCCGTTTCCCCGCATCCGCGGGATTTCCAGGCCGCGTCCCTCCGTCCCGCCCGGCTCCTGCAGCCCCTCTCAAACTGCCGCGACGACCGGCGCCTCCCGGCAACGGCCGGTTTCCGGATGATGAGCCGGCTAACTTCCGGACGAAAAAAGGGCGCGCACCGCTTCCGGTGCGCGCCCTGATCGGTCGGTGCCGATGCCCGGGACGCGGGTCCCGCGACCGGCCGTGGTCGCTCAGCCCATCGTCGGGATGACGAACTCGGCGGAGTCCTTGATGCCCGAGGGCCAGCGCGAGGTGACCGTCTTCGTCTTCGTGTAGAAGCGAATCGAGTCCGGGCCGTGCTGGTTGAGGTCGCCGAAGCCCGAGCGCTTCCAGCCGCCGAAGGTGTGGTAGGCCAGCGGCACCGGGATCGGCACGTTGACGCCGACCATGCCGACGTTGACGCGCGCAGTGAAGTCGCGGGCGGCGTCGCCGTCGCGGGTGAAGATCGCCACGCCGTTGCCGTACTCGTGGTCGCTGGCGAGCGCCAGGCCTTCCTCGTAGTCCTTGGCGCGGACGACGGAGAGCACCGGGCCGAAGATCTCTTCCTTGTAGATGCGCATGTCCGGGGTCACCCGGTCGAACAGGCAGCCGCCCATGAAGAAGCCGTTCTCGTAGCCCTGCATGGTGAAGCCACGGCCGTCGACGACCAGCTCGGCGCCCTCTTCCACGCCGAGATCGACGTAGCCCCGCACGCGGTCGAGCGCCGCCTTGGTGACGAGCGGACCGTAGTCGGCGTCGGCATCGCTGGAGAGCCCGATCTTCAGCGCGTTCACCTTCGGGACCAGCGTCTCCATCAGCCGGTCGGCCGTCTGCTCGCCCACCGGCACCGCCACCGAGATGGCCATGCAGCGCTCGCCGGCCGAGCCGTAGCCGGCGCCGATCAGCGCGTTGGCGGCCTGCTCCATGTCGGCGTCCGGCATGACGATCATGTGGTTCTTGGCACCGCCGAAGCACTGGGCGCGCTTACCGTGCGCGGCCGCCGTCGCGTAGACGTACTGGGCGATGTCGGAGGAGCCGACGAAGCCGACCGCCTTGATGTCCGGATCGGTGAGGATCGCGTCGACCGATTCCTTGTCGCCGTTGACGACGTTGAGGATGCCGGCCGGAAGCCCCGCCTCCATCATCAGTTCCGCCAGCCGGATCGGCACGGACGGATCGCGCTCGGACGGCTTCAGGATGAAGGCGTTGCCGCAGGCGATCGCCGGCGCGAACTTCCACATCGGGATCATCGCCGGGAAGTTGAACGGGGTGATGCCGGCGACCACGCCGAGCGGCTGGCGCAGCGAGTACATGTCGATCGCCGGGCCGGCGCCGTCGGTGAACTCACCCTTCATCAGGTGCGGCACGCCGATCGCGAACTCGGCGACCTCGAGGCCGCGGATGATGTCGCCCTTGGCGTCGGGCACAGTCTTGCCGTGCTCGGACGACAGCAGCTCGGCCAGCTCCTCCATGTTCTGGTTCAGGAGATCGACGAACTTCATCATCACGCGGGCGCGGCGCTGCGGGTTCGTCGCGGCCCACTTCGGCTGCGCCTGGACCGCGTTGGCGACTGCGGCGGCGACTTCCGCCTTGGTGGCCAGCGACACCTCGGCCTGCACCTCGCCGGTGTTCGGGTTGTAGACCGGCGAGGTCCGCCCCGAGGTTCCGGCAACGGTCTTGCCGCCAATGAAGTGTCCGATCGTACGCATTCTATCTCTCCTTGATCCGGCCCCGACGGGTGACGCCCGAAACGGCCTCCATCGGAAAATATCGATAATCTGCTGGCCTCATAGCGCAGCTCGCCGCGTCGAGAAAGGCCAAGCTGCGCAGGGCAGCTTCTCGCAAACGTGATCGTCGGGGTCCGGACTCCCTCGCTGCGCCGGCTCGGATCGCCATGTGTCCAGCGCATTGCCTCTGTTAGAGTTGGACGCATTCTAAGGCAGCAAGAGGGAACTGATAGATGAGAACGTTGGCGATCGGACTTGCGGTGGCGCTCGGCGCCTCCTTCGCGCTGTCGACGACAGCCAGCTGGTCGCAGCAGGCCCTCACGGGCACGGCGGCCATCGAGAAGCGCCAGGAGCTGATGAAGTCCGCCGGCCGCGCCACCAAGGCCGCCGGCCAGATGGTCAAGGGCGAGACCGCCTGGGATGCCGCCGCCGCGGAAGCCGCCATGCAGACGCTCGTCGACGTCGGAACCCAGTTCCCGATGCTGTTCCCCGACGATTCCAAGACCGGCGGCAAGACCGAGGCCGCGCCCGCCATCTGGGAAGACAAGGCCGATTTCGAAGCGCACGCCGCCTCGCTGGCCACCGATGCCGAAGCGGCGAAGATGGCGGCCGCCGGTGGCCTCGACGCCTTCAAGCCGGCGTTCGGCAAGGCCGCGGGCAACTGCCGCAGCTGCCACGAGACGTTCCGCACCGACTGAGACCGGCTCGGCTGGCGCGCCATGGCAACCTGTCGGCCAGGCGCGCCGACCCGAACTGCCCCCCTGTTCGGCCAGCAAGGGTCTGGGTTTGGCCAGCAGACCGGCTGGTTCGGACACGTGCGTTCCGGTACGGATCCGGCCGATCCGAACGGACAAGACTGACGCAACCGCGGAGCAAGCATGCGGCGCATCCTCCTCGTCCTGATCGCACTGGTGCTCATCGGCGCGGCGGCGTTCTGGGTGCTGACCGCGCCCACCACGCTCGCCTCGGCCGACCTGCCCGACCACACGCCCGACCTCGGCAACGGCGAGACGCTGTTCTGGGCGGGCGGCTGCGCGTCGTGCCACGCCGCGCCCGGGGCCAAGGGCGACGACCTGATGAAGCTCGGCGGCGGCGCCGAGCTCGGGTCGCCGCTGGGGGCCTTCACCGTCCCCAACATTTCCCCGGACGAGGCGACGGGCATCGGCGGCTGGTCGACCGTCGATTTCGTCAACGCGCTGCGCTTCGGCGTCTCACCGCAGGGCGAGCACTTCTATCCGGCCTTTCCCTACGCCTCCTACCAGCACATCGCGCTGGAAGACCTGATCGACCTGAAGGCGTTCATGGACACGCTGCCGGCCGTCGACAACCGCGTCGCCGCCACCGCCCTGCCGTTTCCGTTCTCGATCCGGCGCGGCATCGGCCTGTGGAAGCGCCTCTACGTGGCCAACCCCGGCTTCACGCCCGATCCCGCCTTCTCCGAGACCGAGAATCGTGGCGCCTACCTGGTCACCGGGCCGGGCCACTGCGGCGAGTGCCACACGCCGCGCACCCTGTTCTTCGGCATGGACACCAGCCGCTGGCTCGCCGGCGCGCCGGCGCTCGAGGGCACCGGAACGGTTCCGGACATCACGCCGGGCGGCAAGGAGATCAGCGGCTGGAGCGCCTCCGACATCGCCTACTACCTGGAATCCGGCTTCACCCCCGACTACGACGTGGTGGGCGGCGCGATGGCCGGGGTCCAGAAGAACTGGGCGCATGTGCCTGCAGCGGATCGCGAGGCGGTGGCCGCCTACCTGAAGGCGATCCCGCCTTTGCCGGCCGGCGACTGAGCCGCCCGGTGACGGTCGCATGACGGTCCCGTTGCATCCTGTGATTATCTAAAGGAAACTCGACGCTCGGCCGCCGCGGCCGGGCCCGCGGCCCGGTGGCGGAGGCTCCTCGACGGGGATCGTGCGACCAACGTGCGGCCCCTCTTCCTTCCAGAGCCCGTGGAGTGATCCATGACCTTCCGCCGCCTCCTCGTCTCCGCCGCCATCGCGACCGCCCTGGCCGCCGGCCCCGCCATCGCCAAGGACTGGAAAGAAGTCCGCATCGGCACCGAAGGTGCCTATCCGCCGTTCAACACGCTGACCTCCGATGGCAAGCTCGAGGGCTTCGACATCGACATCGCCAACGCGCTCTGTGACGAGATGAAGGTCAAATGCACCTTCGTCACCCAGGACTGGGAAGGCATGATCACCGCGCTGAAGGCCAACAAGTACGACGCCATCATCGCCTCCATGTCGATCACCGACGAGCGCAAGCAGGAGGTCGCCTTCACCAACAAGTACTACAGCACGCCCCCCGCCCTGGTGGTGCCGACGGGTTCCACGCTGACCGAGGCCACCCCCGCCAGCCTGAAGGGCAAGACCATCGGCGCCCAGGCCTCCACCACCTTCGCCAACTACGTCGAGGAGAAGTTTCCCGACGCCAACCTGAAGCTCTACCCGACCGCCGAGGAGTACAAGCTCGACCTCCAGAACGGACGCCTCGACGGCGCGGTCGACGACGTCGTGGTCATCGACGAATGGGTGAAGGGCAAGGACGGCACCTGCTGCAAGATCGTCTCGACGCTGCCGGTCGATCCCGCCATCTTCGGTGAAGGCATCGGCATCGCCATCCGCAAGGGCGACACGGACCTGGTCGAGATGTTCAACAAGGCGATCGCCGCGATCCGCGAGAACGGCACCTACAAGAAGATCAACGACAAGTATTTCGAGTTCGACGTCTACGGCGACTGACGCCCGGCCCTCGATCCGCCGCGACGGGCCCGCCTCGGCGCCGGTCCGTCGCGGCGCCGAGGCCGGCTGAACCGGCCTTCGCCGGCCGTTGCCCCGGCCGGGACCGCACAGGCCCGCTTCTTGCTTTCCGACAAGCCAGGCCCTCACGAGAGCGCAAGCCCCCATGCCCGACTGGCTCCATCTTCTCTCGTTCGGTCCCGGAGGCTGGGGCGCCCAGATCGCCGCGGGCGCCCTGGTCACGGCCGGGCTGGCGCTCGCCACCCTGCCCTTCGGGCTGCTGCTCGGCTTCGTGGTGGCGCTCGCCAAGAACTCCAGCGAGCCGTCGCTGCGCTCCGCCGCCGGCATCTACACCACGGTGTTCCGCGGCCTGCCCGAGCTTCTCACGCTGTTCCTGATCTATTTCGGCGCCCAGATGCTGCTGCAGCAGGCAGCCTCGCTGTTCACCGACCAGCAGGTCCAGATCAGCGGCTTCGTCGCCGGCATGATCGCCCTCGGCCTCGTCTTCTCCTCCTATGCGAGCGAGGTCTTCCTGTCGGCCTTCAAGGGCATCCCGACCGGCCAGTACGAGGGCGCGGCCGCCCTCGGCCTGCCGCGCGGCAAGACCATGCGGCTGGTGATCTTCCCCCAGCTGATCCGGCTGGCGCTTCCCGGCCTCTCCAACCTCTGGCTGGTGCTCCTGAAAGACACCGCGCTGGTCTCCGTCATCGGCATCCAGGACGTGCTGCGCCAGGCCGGCGTCGCCGCGCGGGTCAGCAAGGAGGCCTTCCTGTTCTTCGGCGTCGCCTGCCTGATCTACCTGGTGTTCTCCATCATCTCGTCGGTCGGCATCTCGCGCATCGAGCGATGGGCCGAGCGGGGGATGACGCGCTGATGGGCCTCCTGTCGCTCGCCCGCCCCGGAACGCCCGCCCGCCCCTGGACCTCGGCGCGTATTCTCGGCAACGCGCTCCTGGCGCTGTGGATCGTGTTCGGGCTCGCCACCGCCTACTTCCTGATCAACGCCTCCGGCATGGCCTTCCTCGGCCGCTACGGCCAGAAGCTGCTCGACGGCTTCGTCGTCACCATCCAGCTGGTGGTGCTGTCGCTGGTGATCGGCGCGGCGCTGTCGATCCCGGTCGCCTTCGGCCGGATGTCGAAGAACCCGGTGATCGGGGCGATCGCCTTCGGCTACTCCTACTTCTTCCGCGGCACGCCGCTGATCGCCCAGGCGTTCCTGTTCTATTACGGCGCCGGCAGCTTCAGCGCCGAACTCAGATCCATCGGCGCCTGGTGGATCTTCCGCGACGCCTTCACCTGCGCCGTCTTCACCTTCGCGCTCAACACCTCCGCCTACCAGGCGGAGATCCTGCGCGGCGCCATCCGCAGCGTGCCGAAGGGGCAGTTGGAGGGAGCCCGGGCGCTCGGCCTGCCGCGTGCCGTGATCTTCCTGCGGGTGATCCTGCCCCAGGCCTTCATCATCGCGCTGCGCCCCTACGGCAACGAGATCATCCTGATGGTGAAGGGCTCGGCCATCGCCTCGATCATCACCGTCTACGACCTGATGGGCGAGACCCGGCGCGCCTTCTCGCGCTCCTTCGACTTCCAGGCCTACATGTGGGCCGCCCTCCTCTACCTCTCGATCGTGGAGACGGTGAGCCGCATCTGGACGGTGCTGGAACGGCGGTTGACCCGCCACCTGAACCGCTCCACACAATCGGCAAAACCGAGCGCCACCGACCAGGAGGCCGCCGCCGGACGACCGGACGCGACCGTCGACTAGGGCCTTCCGATCGGGTGGTCACACCGGATCGATCAGAAACGGCTCCAGACTCAAACCCTTGAGCACTTCCTTTGCGGTCGGGTCGCGTCGATCCGAACGGCAAAGGCTCAGGCGCCGACTGACTGCCCGAGTGTCCCCCAAGCGCGCCTGTCCACCGGTCGGCCGCACGCCACCACCCATGCAGGTTCCGACATGCCCGACCGCAGACCTGAGAGAGCGCCCTACCCCGAGACCGTCGCCGTGCAGGCGCTCGGCCGGATCGACCGGGTCACCGGCGGCGTCGTGCCGCCGATCCAGCCCTCGACCACCTTCGTGCGCGGGGCCGACTACAGCCCGATGGTCCCGGGCAACATCTACGCCCGCGACGACGCGCCGACCGTGCGCGAAGCCGAAGAGATCATCGCCGCCCTGGAGAAGGCCGCCGTGGCGCGGCTGTTCGCCTCCGGAATGGCGGCGATCGCGACGCTGCTGCGCGCCGCCGCGAGCGGCCCGGTGGTCATGCAGAAGGGCATCTACTACGGCACCCAGATGTTCGCGATCCGCGCGCTGGCCGACAAGGGCGTCGACGTGCGCTGGTTCGAGGCCGACCGGCTCGAGACCCTGTCCGAGGCGCTGGCCGACGGCACGCCGACGCTGGTCTTCGGCGAGAGCCCGTCGAACCCGTGGCTGACGGTCCTCGACATCGCCGCCGCCGCGAAGATCGCCCATGCCCACGGCGCCAGGCTCGCCGTCGATTCCACCGCCGCCACCCCGATCGTCACCACGCCGCTGACGCTGGGCGCCGACTACGTCATCCACTCCGCCACCAAGTCGCTCAACGGCCACTCCGACGTGCTGGCCGGCGTCATCGCCACCAACGACGTCGACTCGCCCCTCTGGGCCGCGATCTGCCGCGAGCGGCACGATGCCGGCGCCGTGCTCGGCCCCTTCGAGGCGTGGCTGCTGATCCGGGGCATGCGCACGCTTGGCGTCCGCGTTCATGCCGCCTCGGCCAACGCCAGCGCGATCGCCGGCTTCCTGGCCGGCCACCCGGCGGTGGTGACCGTCCGCTATCCGGGGCTCGTCGATCATCCCCAGCACGCCATCGCCCGCCGCCAGATGACCGGCGGCTACGGCAGCCTGCTCTCGTTCGACGTCCGCGGCGGCACCGAGGCCGCCCTCGGCACCGCCGGCCGCCTCAAGCGGATCATCCGCGCCACCTCGCTCGGCGGCATCGAGAGCCTGATCGAGCATCGCCGGTCGGTCGAGGATCCGATGACCAACATGCCGGGCGGCCTGCTGCGGCTGTCGGTGGGCATCGAACACGTCCAGGACCTGCTGGACGATCTCGGGCATGCGCTTGCCCCCTATGCCTGACAGCCGGCCCGCCACCGATTAGGCTCCCCCGACACGCACCCGCCGGACCGGACGATCCGGCGTCGTCACACATCGCAAGCAGGAGACGCGTCATGGCCAAGGTCGCCTTTATCGGGCTCGGAGTGATGGGCTATCCGATGGCAGGACACCTCAAGACCCGCGGCGGGCACGACCTCACCGTCTACAACCGCACCGCCGCCAAGGCCGAGAAGTGGGTGGCCGCGTTCGGTGGCACGGCCGCGCCGACGCCGATGGAAGCGGCCGACGGCGCCGACTTCGTGTTCATCTGCGTGGGCAACGACGACGACCTGCGCGAGGTGACGCTGGGCGACGACGGCTGCTTCCAGGGGATGAAGGACGGCACCGTCGTCATCGACAACACCACCGCCTCGGCCGAGATCGCCCGCGAACTCGCCGCAGAGGCAGACCGGCGCGGCTGCGCCTTCCTGGATGCCCCCGTATCGGGCGGCCAGGCGGGCGCGGAAAACGGCGCGCTGACGGTGATGGTGGGCGGCGACGCGGACGTGTTCGCCAGGGCGCGGCCGGTGATCGACGCCTACGCCAAGATGGTCGGCCACATGGGCGCGGCCGGCGCCGGCCAGCTCACCAAGATGGTCAACCAGATCTGCATCGCCGGGCTCGTCCAGGGCCTGTCGGAGGCGATCAACTTCGCCGGCAAGGCCGACCTCGACGTGGAGAAGGTGATCGGCGTCATCTCCAAGGGTGCTGCCCAGTCCTGGCAGATGGAGAATCGCTGGCAGACGATGCGCGACGGCACCTTCGACTTCGGCTTCGCCGTCGACTGGATGCGCAAGGACCTGGCGATCTGCCTGGCCGAGGCCAACCGCAACGGCGCCCAGCTGCCGGTGACCGCCCTCGTCGACCAGTTCTACGGCGACGTCCAGGCAATGGGCGGCAAGCGCTGGGACACCTCCAGCCTGATCGCCCGGCTGGATCGGAAGTGACCCGCGGCGGGCTTTAGCTCTTGGCGACAAAGCATTGGCAATGCGCGGTTATTTCGCGCCTTATCCGCCGCAGGGCACCTGCCGGCCACGTTTCAGCGGCCGCTCCTCACACTCCGCTCATTCCCGCGAAAGCGGGAATCCATACGGGGTCGGCTTTCGCCACTGGCGGTGATGGGAACGCTCAGGCGTTTGACTCTGGTGCGCTGCTCCCGCCTCTGGCGCCCTGCCACGCAGGGGCTGCCGGTCAGGCCCCATGGATTCCCGCTTTCGCGGGAATGAGCGGAGGGAATGGCAGATCGCGGCGTTTCGCCCTCGGATGTCGAGAGCCGAGGGCCCGCCTACTGGCCGGGCGTCCAGGCGTCGTAGTCGCCGGTGGCCGCCGGGCGGTGCGGGTCTTCCTGCAGGATCGAGCCCTTCGGCCGGTAGGCGGCCGGCGTGCCGGTCATGTTCGGCTTGAACGGCTTTTCCCAGGAACGCGCGGTGTAGGTCGTCTCGCTCGGGGCCGGCACGTCCTTGTGGTGGATCCAGCCGTGCCAGCCGGCCGGGATCTTCGTCGCCTCGGCGAGGCCGTTGTAGATCACCCAGCGCCGCTGGAAGCCGAGCGTCGGATCGATCTTGCCGCCGCGGGTGCGGAAATAGCGGTTTCCGAACTCGTCCTCGCCGACGAATTCCCCGGCCATCCTCGTATGAAGCCGCGTACCGATGGTCGCCGAGTTCCACCAGGTGAACATGTCGAGGAAAAAACGTTTCAGCACGGCATTGGCCTCTGTCGAACGTGGCCGGTTCTCGCCCGCCGGCTCGGGTCAGTCGGATGCATTGCGGCGGACTATGGCGTCCGCCCTTTCCCATGTCCAGCGCCGGGGCCGCCCTTCGGCGAGACCGCGCGTCGCGGCCCTGAGCGCTACACCAGTTCCTTGGTCGACCCGAACGTCAGCTCCGGCCAGCGTTCGGCGGTGTAGTTGAGCTCCCAGGCGCTCTTGGCCAGATAGACCGGGCTTCCGTCGTTGTCCTCGCCGATCTGCGAGGAGTTCTTCGACAGGAAGTCCTCCACCTTCTCCTTCGGGCCGTGGATCCAGCGCGCGGCCGAATAGGGCGACGCCTCGAAGCCGATCTCCACCTTGTACTCCGCCTTGATGCGATCGATCATCACATCGAGCTGCAGCGCGCCGACCACGCCCACGATCCAGTCCGATCCGAGCTTGGTGCGAAACACCTGGGCCAGCCCCTCTTCCGAGAGGTCGTGCAGGGCGCGGCGGATCTGCTTCACCTTCATCGGGTCGCCGGTGCGCACCCGGCGCATGATTTCCGGCGCGAAGCGCGGCAGCCCCGTCACCTTCACGTCGGTGCGCTCGCTCAGCGTGTCGCCGACCCTGAGCGTGCCGTGGTTCGGAATGCCGATGATGTCGCCGGGATAGGCCTCCTCGGCGATGTCGCGGTCCTGGGCGAAGAAGAAGATCGGCGCCTGCACGGCGAGCGTCTTGCCGGTGCCGACCTGGTTCAGGCGCATGCCGCGCTTGAAGCGGCCCGAGCAGATACGGGTGAAGGCGATCCGGTCGCGGTGGTTGGGATCCATGTTCGCCTGCACCTTGAAGACGAAGGCGGTCACCTTCTCCTCGGTCGGCGAAACCGGCTCCGGCTCGGCCGGCTGCACCCGTGGCGGCGGCGCCCAGGCGGCAAGCCCGTCGAGCAGGTCGGAGACGCAGAAGTCGCGCAGCGCCGAGCCGAAATAGGCCGGCGTCAGGTGGCCTTCCCGGTACGATTCCAGGTCCATCGGCGAACAGGCGGAGCTGGCGAGATCGGCTTCCGACCGGAAATTCTCCAGGATCGCGTCGTCGCCGACGATCTCCTCGAACTTCGGGTCCATCACCCCGTTGACGCGCTCCTCCACGTCGAAGAAGCCGGCGCCTTCCTTCTTCGGCTTCAGCACCGTGTTGTCGAGCAGGTTGTAGCAGCCCCGGAACTGGGTTCCCATGCCGATCGGCCAGGTCACCGGCGACACGTCGAGGGCGAGCTTCTCGGAAATCTCGTCCATCAGCTCGAAGGGATCGCGGCCTTCGCGGTCGACCTTGTTGATGAACGTGATGATCGGCACGTCGCGCAGCCGGCAGACCTCGAACAGCTTCAGCGTCTGCGTCTCGATGCCCTTCGCCGCGTCGATGACCATGACGGCGGAATCGACCGCGGTGAGCGTCCGGTAGGTGTCTTCGGAGAAGTCCTCGTGGCCGGGCGTGTCGAGCAGGTTGTAGGTGATCCCGTCCCGCTCGAACGTCATCACCGAGCTGGTCACCGAGATGCCGCGCTGCTGCTCGATCGCCATCCAGTCCGACTGGGTGCGCCGCCGCTCGCCGCGCGCCCGCACCTGTCCGGCCAGCCGGATCGCGCCGCCGAAGTAGAGAAGCTTCTCGGTGAGCGTCGTCTTGCCGGCGTCCGGGTGCGAAATGATCGCGAACGTCCGCCGGGTGGCGATTTCGGCCTCGAGCCCGCCGGAAGCGGGCCTGGTCTCGAGGGCAGCGTCCATGTGGAGACAGTCCCTTGTTTGATGCCGGGCCGGCGACCCTTGCGTCGCCGGCGGCGTGGTCCTGACCGGCGTCCCGGTCGTGACGAAGCGGCACGGAGCCGGGCCGGCCGAGCATCGGTGGCCGTGGCGGCTGCCGTCAGCCGGGGGTTGCCGTGTCGGTCTCGCCGGGCGCCGGCAGCCGGACCTCGGCGTCGGAGGCGCACCACCGGCCACCCTCGAATATTCGGGTGCGGATGTCGAGTTCGCCGCCGTCCACGGTGATGATGTTGTAGGCGTTCGGCTCGCCCCTGAGCCGGGTCGAGATCGCCGATGCCGCCTGAACCACCTTCAGATCTCCGGTACGGGTCACTTCGGTTGGTGTCACCACCCGGATATAGCCCCGATGAAGGTGCCCCGCCAGAACCAGCCGGACGCCGGCGCCGGCAAATCGCTCCAGCGCCTCCGACGAGCGCCCCACCAGCCGCGTCCCCGGCTCGTTCTCGGGCGCCTGGAAGGGGTGGTGGGCGACGACGATCTTCACCCGCGCGTCGGGCACCCGGGCCAGCTCCTGCTCGACGCGCCTGATCTGGCGGCGGCTGATGCGCCCGTGCGCCCAGTTGAGCTCGAACGCCATCCGCCTGGCGGTGTTGACGCCGACCACGACGACGTCGTCGCCGACGTGGACGGGCTCGGTCGTCCGGTGGATGAAGGTCCGGTAGGCCTTGAAGGGATCGGTGAAGCGCTCGAACAGCCGGTACGGCGAGATGTCGTGGTTGCCCGGAACCGACAGCCACGGCACGTCGAGGCTGTCGAGATACTGCCGGGCGGCGAGGAACTCCGAATAATGGGCGCCCTGGGTCAGGTCGCCGGAGACGAGGATCATGTCCGGCGCATGGTCGACGAGGTCGGTGATCAGCGCTTCGGCCACCTTCTCGTCGATACGGCCGAAATGCAGATCGGAAATATGGGCCAGAACCGTCATCTGGAGGCGGTTGCCTCCAGGGTGGGTTCCTCGTTCGCTGTCGGCACGTCTGTCTCCACGGACCGGGGGCCGAGCACGCGCAGCGCCTTCGGCCTGATGCGATAGTCGAGCGGCGGCGAGACCAGCAGAGTCTCCCCGTCGTTCATCAGTCGAATGCGCTTGCGATGCGCCGTGATCTTCACCGTCTCCACCGTCAGGCGTTGCAGGTAGCGGTCATGCCGCCACCGCCCCATCACCATCGCCACCAGCAGCCGGATCAGGTGCCAGGGCGTGATCGGCTTCAGCGCATAAAGGACAAGCTTGCCGCCGTCGAGAGAGGAGCGGGTCAGCACCTTGCCGAACCCTTCCGCGTAGTCGTTGACCACCACCGCCAGCGCCCGCGTGCGCACCGGCTTGTGCTCGTGGCCGGCGTGGATGGTGACGCCCACGGCAGGATAGCGCACCAGCGCGCGGATGCCGGCGCGCAGCAGCCGCGCATAGGACCTGCCGGTGGATTTCCCGCGGAACCGCTCGCGCCGCCGCGCCAGGCGGGACGGCGCGCCGAGGATCGAGCTGCCGATGAAGATGTGGCCGTTGACCTCGCCCACGTCGATGGCGCGCACCTCGCCTTCGGAGATCAGCCGGATGGCGTCGGGGATCGCCAGCGGCACCTCGAGCTCGTGGGCGAGGACGTTCATGGTTCCGGCCGGAATCACCGCCAGCACCGTGTCCGTGCCGGCAAACGCCTCGGCCCCGGCCATGATCGTGCCGTCGCCGCCGGCCACCGCCACGAGGCCGATGCCGCTGTCGCGCGCCTCCTGCAGCTGGGCGGCGATGTCGGTGGCCCCCGCGCTCGGATAGACGGCGTCGACGTCCGCCGCCGCGAACCATTCCCGGACCTTTGCCGGAAAGTCCTCGTGGTCGAGGCCCGTCCCCGACCGCGGATTGATCACCACGAAGCACCGCACAGCCTTGTCCATCTCTCCGCGTCGATCCAGGCCATCCAGAGTGCGCGCATCCGCCATAAACGGCCCGGAAACCGCGGGGTTCCGCGGGCCTCCCGGGGTTCGTCCCCGCTATTCACAGCCCGCACCAACATATGGTCGAAAATAGGGATGGACATACAATAGCTAGCGTCGGGCGCCTTGACCGTCGGTTCCGACTCGCACTACTCTCAAGCCATCGACAGCCCGATCCGAACGGTCAGTGCGGGCGCCCCCTCTTCCTAGCAGATTATCGCAGCGACGGCGCGTCATGTGCCGGCGGCCGGGGATGGTGCGTGCGATTTTCAGACGGGGCATCGACGCGTCGCAACGAGGCCTGGCGACACTTCATATAGTGTTAATGACCCTGGGTGCGTACTACATAAGGAATCGGCGATTCCATCCGGGCTGGGTTTTTGATACCCTTCCCCGGTGTGGCGCCGGGTGACATTTCGGCGCCCCGGTCGCGCCTGACAGATTTGAGAGGACACTGAGCGATGCGGATCGAACGACGCTACACGAAGGCTGGCCAGTCGGCCTATGACGGCATCGCATTCCGTCAGTCGACGAGCGAGATCCGCAATCCCGATGGCTCGGTGGTGTTCCGCCTGGAAGACATCGCCGTGCCGGCCGCCTGGAGCCAGGTGGCGACCGACGTGCTCGCCCAGAAGTACTTCCGCAAGGCCGGCGTGCCGACGGCGCTGAAGCGCGTCGAGGAAGAGACCGTGCCGAGCTGGCTGTGGCGCTCCACCGCCGACACCGAGGCGCTGGCCGCGCTGCCGAAGGAGAAGCGCGCCGGACCGGAGATGGACGCCCGCCAGGTGTTCGACCGTCTCGCCGGCACCTGGACCTACTGGGGCTGGAAGGGCGGCTACTTCGACGGCGAGGAGGACGCCCGCGCCTTCTTCGACGAGCTCGCTTTCATGCTCGCCACCCAGAAGGTGGCGCCGAACTCGCCCCAGTGGTTCAACACCGGCCTGCACTGGGCCTACGGCATCGACGGCCCGAGCCAGGGCCACTTCTACGTCGACCACGAGACCGGCGAGCTGACCCGCTCGAAGACCGCCTACGAGCACCCGCAGCCGCACGCCTGCTTCATCCAGTCGGTCACCGACGATCTCGTCAACGACTCGGGCATCATGGACCTGTGGGTGCGCGAGGCGCGCCTCTTCAAGTACGGCTCCGGCACCGGCTCCAACTTCTCCATGCTGCGCGGCGAAGGCGAGCCGCTCTCCGGCGGCGGCCGCTCGTCCGGCCTGATGAGCTTCCTGCGCATCGGCGACCGCGCCGCCGGCGCCATCAAGTCCGGCGGCACCACCCGGCGCGCCGCCAAGATGGTCGTCGTCGACGTCGACCACCCGGACATCGAGGCCTACGTCAACTGGAAGGTCCGCGAGGAGCAGAAGGTCGCCGCGCTCGTCACCGGCTCCAGGACCGTGAAGAAGCACCTCGCCGCCATCATGAAGGCGTGCGTGAACTGCGACGGCCCGGGCGACGACTGCTTCCTGCCGGAGAAGAACCCGGCCCTGAAGCGCGAGATCCGCGCCGCCAAGAAGGCGATGGTGCCGGACAACTACATCCAGCGCGTCATGCAGTTCGCCCGCCAGGGCTACTCGGAGATCGAGTTCCCGATCTTCGACACCGACTGGGATTCCGAGGCCTACCTCACCGTCTCCGGCCAGAACTCCAACAACTCCGTCCGCGTCACCGATGCGTTCCTCAACGCGGTGGAGGCCGGCGGCGACTGGAACCTGATGCGCCGCACCGACGGCAAGCTCGCCAAGACCATCAAGGCCGACGAGCTGTGGGAGAAGATCGGCCACGCCGCCTGGGCCTCGGCCGATCCGGGCATCCAGTTCCACACCACCATCAACGACTGGCACACCTGCCCGGCCGGCGGCGACATTCGCGCCTCCAATCCGTGCTCGGAGTACATGTTCCTCGACGACACCGCCTGCAATCTCGCCTCGGCGAACCTCCTGCAGTTCCGGGCCGAGGACGGCGTCTTCGACGTGGCATCCTTCGAGCACGCCGTGCGGCTGTGGACCCTCGTCCTCGAGGTCTCGGTGATGATGGCGCAGTTCCCCTCGCCGCAGATCGCCAAGCTCTCCTACGACTACCGCACGCTCGGCCTCGGCTACGCCAACATCGGCGGCCTGCTGATGACCTCCGGCATCCCCTACGATTCCGACGAGGGCCGCGCCATCTGCGGCGCCATCACCGCGGTGATGACCGGCGTCTCCTACGCCACCTCCGCCGAGATCGCCCGCGACCTCGGGCCCTTCCCCGAGTACGCCAACAACCGCGACTCCATGCTGCGGGTCATCCGCAACCATCGCCGCGCCGCCCATGGCGAGACCACCGGCTACGAGGCGCTCAGCACCCTGCCGGTGCCCCTCGACCACGCGTCGTGCCCGGACAAGACGCTCGTCGCGCATGCCCGCGCCGCCTGGGACCGGGCGCTGGAGCTCGGCGAGGTCCACGGCTACCGCAACGCCCAGTCGACGGTGATCGCGCCGACCGGCACCATCGGCCTGGTGATGGACTGCGACACCACCGGCATCGAGCCCGACTTCGCGCTGGTGAAGTTCAAGAAGCTGGCCGGCGGCGGCTACTTCAAGATCATCAACCAGGCGGTGCCCCAGGCCCTGCGCGGCCTCGGCTACGCAGAGGCCGAGATCGCCGACGTCATCACCTACGCCGTCGGCAACGGCACGCTGGTCGGCTCGCCCGCCCTCGGCCACGACGCGCTGAAGGCGAAGGGCTTCACCGACGAGAAGATCGCGGCCATCGAGGCCGGCCTGAAGGCCGCCTTCGACATCCGCTTCGCCTTCACCAAGTGGTCGCTCGGCGAGGCCTTCCTCACCGAGACGCTGGGCATCGCCGCCGACAAGCTCGACGACCCGTCCTTCGACGTGCTCGCCGAGCTCGGCTTCCCGAAGGCCGAGATCGAGGCCGCCAACATCTACGTCTGCGGCGCGATGACCGTCGAGGGCGCACCCCACCTGAAGGACGAACACCTCGCCGTCTTCGACTGCGCCAACCCGTGCGGCCGCATCGGCAAGCGCTACCTGTCGGTCGCCAGCCACATCCACATGATGGCCGCCGCCCAGCCGTTCATCTCCGGCGCGATCTCCAAGACCATCAACATGCCGAACGACGCCACGGTCGACGACTGCAAGCAGGCCTACATGACCTCCTGGCGCCTCGCCCTGAAGGCCAACGCGCTCTACCGCGACGGCTCCAAGCTCTCCCAGCCCCTCAACAGCCAGATCCTCTCCGACGACGAGGACGAGGCGGAGGAGCAGGCCGAGGCGATGGCCGCCACCCAGCCGGCCCAGGCCCGGGCGGCAATGGCCGCCGAGCGCATCGTCGAGCGGATCGTCGAGCGGGCGGTGCGCGACCGGGATCCGATGCCGAACCGCCGCAAGGGCTACACCCAGAAGGCGATCGTCGGCGGCCACAAGGTCTACCTGCGCACCGGCGAATACGACGACGGCCGCATCGGCGAGATCTTCATCGACATGCACAAGGAGGGCGCGGCCTTCCGGGCGATGATGAACAACTTCGCCATCGCCATCTCGCTCGGCCTCCAGTACGGCGTGCCGCTGGAGGAATATGTCGACGCCTTCACCTTCACCCGCTTCGAGCCGGCCGGCATGGTCCAGGGCAACGAGGCGATCAAGAACGCCACGTCGATCCTCGACTACGTGTTCCGCGAGCTGGCGGTCTCCTATCTCGACCGCCACGACCTGGCCCACGTGCAGCCAGAGGACATGGGCTCGACCACCATCGGCCGCGGTGTGGAGGGCGACAAGCCCAACAACATCGCCCCGGTCTCCCACGGCCTGGTGCGCGGCCAGACCCAGCGCTTCCAGGTGGTGAAGGGCGAGCCGCGCGGCTCGGCCGGCAGCGGCGCCACCGCCCACGTGGCGGCGACGGTGACCGCCATCCGCACCGACGTGCAGACGGCCTTCCACCGGGAGATCGACGTCGAGGTCCAGGAAGAAGAGGAGGTCCGCCAGGACGTCCACGGCCTGCACGACGGCGACCCGGCCACCGAGCAGAAGAACGCCCGCAAGCAGAAGGCCAGCAAAGTCGCGCTGGCCCGCCTGCAGGGCTACGAGGGCGAAGCCTGCGGCGAATGCGGCAACTTCACCATGGTCCGCAACGGCACCTGCCTGAAGTGCGACACCTGCGGGTCGACGAGCGGGTGCAGCTGATCCGTCAGCCAGCGAGACAAAAACGAGCGGCCGGGCAGCAATGCCCGGCCGTTCTGCGTTTGTGGGGTGGATGCGAACCTGATGTTACGCCCAACGTCGATCGGTATACGCGGGGGCGAGGCGGGATTTTCCGGGACTAGGCGGATACCGTCGCGATCCCAAAGCCATACGCGGGGTCGGAGCGCAGCGGCAGTTCTCCGTACAAGCCGTCGGGACTGCCAAAACGGCAGAACGCGGAACTCGCGCGCGGCATGGTCTCGTCGGAGGCTGCCGAGTGGGACCACGTAGGCGAGCCGATCACCAGGGTCGGCGATCATGCGGCGTGTGGCGCGGCGCTTAATTCGGGGGCGGCGAAGCGGGAGTTTGGGTAATTTCAAATCGAAATAGAGGCAGATTATCTGAGCCGCCAGCACGACCAGCATTTTGCTCTATCGCTTCCCATTCTTCGTATTTCCTGGCCGCTTCTTTTAAAATCTTTCGGAATTTCCGATTCCCCGCCGAGGATCTATTCTTATTAGCAAGCATCGTTGAGGCAAGGTAACCTTCGTAGAGGTACCAGTCATTGGCACCCTTCACCGCAAAATTTCTTGCGCATTGATCGCGCCTTATGTGCAATCGCTCCGTAAAGGTGCCAACGACTTTATATTTTTTTCTCGCCTCCAAATGACATAGCTTAGCATCGTCGTTATCTATTTCTCCAATTAGATCAAATAATTCACGCGACAGTTCGTAGATACGTTCGCTGTAGTGAAGTTCGGCCGTCGTCCGCGTCGCGTTGCGGCTGGCAAGCAAAGAAAAAAATGCCGACAAGAGCGAGCCCAAAGCCGCGGCTGCCGCCCAGAACGTTACCGATGAAAAGTATGATTCCACGATTTCCCAGGTGATCGGGGGCTCCGTCACCAAATTCGCAGCTTCGATTATCCTGAGAAATATTTCCTGAAGACTATTCATCAGCCTCCCCCCTTCGCCCGCCCTGGCAGTCTGACCAGAGCTTCGCGCACACGCTAGCGTTGTGCAATGATCTTCGACCTCACACTTGTCTACGACCGTGAGGCCCGGTGCTGCGATCTCGCGCTCAAGGACAACGGCGATCTGCTGATCGACGACACCTCGATCACGGCCGTGCTGCTCTCCGTCGGCCTCGCCCGAGCGCCGAGCCTGAGGACGAACTGCCCCCGGACCGCACCAAGTTCCTGACACCGGCCAGCTTCGTCCGGTGTCTCGGTTGACGGCGGGTCGGTCTCGCTGAAGGACAGCTCGGGGAAGCTCGAATAGTGCCGCTGATCATCCGCCTCGGCGACGGCTCCAACCATGGCGGCGTAGTCTCGTCGGGAGCCGAGTGGGACTGCGAAGGCGAGCCGATCGCCCGGGTCGGCGACATTCTCGAATGCCCGTTACACGGGCCTCAACCCATCGTGGAAGGGGTCTTCCAAGTGGGAGTGCGAGGGGCGACTATCGCCCGGCTTGGGGACCGTGCAGCGTGCGGGGCGGCGCTTATTTCGGGGGGCGGCGAAGTGGGAGTGTTATTGAAATCCGCCGAATCCGACTCCCAACTCTTCTCATTTCGCAATATCGAAGATGGATGAGCTTCTGGAGCGAACATCGAAATCAGATTGTGGTCGGGGTCGTCGTCGGCATAGTTGTCGGACTGCCCTCGTGGATAATTTCGCTTGCCGCAGTTCCGCCGGAGATCGCATCTGAAAATCTTCGATCCCTTTGGGACATCACCGGAGGACCCGCATACCTCGCCCTCACAAGTCCCTTCGCCATTCGTATCTACCTCGCCTTGGCGTCTTTGATTTTGGTCGCTCCGCTGATCTATATCGCCGCCTTTGGCTATGCCGGAGTCCGGACCCTGGTACCCGCGGTAGCGAAGCTCAAAGTTCAGGTTGAGAGGATCGAGCAAGCTATCGACGCCGAGAAGCTAGGGGACGTATCTGGCTTGCCCGCAAAGATGACCGTGATCGAACAACAATTGTACAGTCTTGAAAACATGATACCACGCACACAAGAACTGCTTGGTGCGATCACAGACGTGGAGAAGCAAAACAGGAATCTCAATCAAAAAATTGCAGAGCTACAGGCCGATCGTGAAAGAATCGAGAAGCTCTGGGCACTTGTTCGGCACCGGATTCTTTCTGAAGGGCAGGATCTGATCGTTCAGGCAAATGAGCTTCGTAGCGATGCGATACAAACTCCGGAAGGAGTTCCGCCAGGTCTATCACCGAGCGTCAGGTTTTGGCTTGAGAAAGCCGGCCGTTGGTACCGATCAACAGAAGTCGGCGCGGCTACATGGCAGGCTGTGGCGAGGTCGATATACATGGGGCCGGCTTCGCTTCCTGACAGGGAAGTAGCGGATCGAGGTGTGATCGAGCAGACCAGAAATTTGATCCAACAAAGACTTGACAACTTGCGCAGAGAGTGGGGCTGAGGGCAAAAAAATATCGCAATAGGTTATATTTTAAAGACGACTTCGCAGTTAACCTCTACGGAAATATCGAAACGAATTCGTCGTCGTATAGCGCGCCCATCACCCTTTGTTCGTTTCGCCATTTCTCGTGCCGAAGTGCTGCCTGCTCTATATCGAGCTTGGTGCGATCGCACTTGGCATTAGCTATCATTGCCCGTTTGTTGCTAAAAATATTCATTCGGTCGATTGGAAGCCAGGTCAACTCTCCCTCTGCTGGCGGCAGCGAGCCCACACTCTCCAGCTTGTCGAGAAACGCGAGCCGATGTGTCACGAGTGAGGAGTGCTGAATTTTTTCGGAGAAACTAAGCTCTCCATAAGTTTTCTTCCCATGGATACAGTTCATCCATCTGTCCAGTAATTCGCGCCAACTCCGCTCTTCGGCGAGACAGACTAGCTCCACAGATCTCTGGTGGTCTCGGTTTGACTGGATACTGGATTGTTGCAGCGCTCGCCGAGTGATGTGCGCTATGACAACTGCCGTCACTAGTGAGCCGCAAGCCGCAGTGGCGCTCCAAAACGAAGCAGACTGCGAATAGCTGACAAGGACATCGCTCCAACTTCTCGGCTCCGTCGCGTGATGGGCTGCTTGGATCGCTCTGACGATCAACTCCTGAAGCTCGTTCATCTCCGCCCCCTTCGTCCGCCCTGGCGGCCTGACCGGAGCTTCGCGCACACGCTAGCGTTGCGCAATGTTCTTCGACCTCGGCCCTCGTCTACGACCGTGAGGCCCGGTGCTGCGATCTCGCGCTCGGGGACGACGGCGATCTGTTGATCGACGACACCTCGATAACGGCCGTACTGCTCTCCGTCGGCTGGGGAACCGGACCCGAGGCGTACAATCCGTCGGTCAGCCAACCCCCAGCGCAGCGTCGAGCCAGTCGAGCGTGCGGCGGTTCAGGAGCGAGCGGTTCATCATCTCGCAGTGGTCGCCCGCCCCCTCGGCACTGGTGAACCGGATCAGCGTCTTCGGGCAGCGTAGCCCGTCCATCACCCTCTGCGCCGACGCCGAGCGGGTGTCGTCGCCCGCCGCCGCCAGCAGCGTCGGGCAGCGGATCTCGCCGGACCGGCCGTCGAGGGTGAACAGCGCGGCCGACGCGAGATAGCCGCGCAGGTCCCGGACCCCGTGCACCCAGTAGCCGCGCTGCACGAAGCTCCAGCGCAGCTGGCGGTTGCCCTCGATCGCCGCGTTCAGCCTGGACAGGGTCGCCTCGTCAAGCTCGGCGAGATTGGTGGAGGCGTCGACCGCGATGCCGAGCTTCGCCGCAAGGGGGATGAAGCCGGCGAGCATGCTCCACAGCGCCGGGTCGAGGATCAGCGCCGCCAGCCGGTGCTCGCCCGTCGCGGCCCGCGCGGCGAGATGCCCGCCGAGGCTCCAGCCGGAGAGCGCGATGCGCCGCGGATCGATCCCCGGCAGCTCCAGCGCCGCGTCGACCACGGCGGCGATCACGGTTTCCCAGTCCGGCCTGAGCGGCACCCCCTGCTCGTAGAGCGGGCCGCCCTGCCCCGGACCATCGAAGACCAGAACGTGATAGCCGCGCCGCGCCGCCGCCACGGCCGAGGCGAAATACATGTCGGTGACGGTGCCGTCGTAGCCGTTGGTGAGGATCAGCAGCGGCCGCGTTTCGTCGGCCCGCCCCTCGGCCCGCAGCAGATAGGCGGGCATGGTGAGATCGCCGAGCGGAATGCCCATCGGCGTCACCGCCGGTTCGCCGAGCGCTAGCCCCCGGTCGAAGGCCGCGATCTGCCGGCGGAAGGCGGCCAGAAGCCGCGGGTTCACCGGGGCGCCGAAGATCGGGTGATAGGCGGCGCCGTAGAAGCAGGCCGCCCGAAGCCAGCCGTCGCGCGCGCTGGCGCGCCGTCCGGCCGCCTCGTTCTCCGCCGCCTCGGCGGCAAGGCGGTCGGCAGCCGCGCACCAGGCGTCGCAGAAGGCCGCGTCGTCGCCATCGCCAACCGCCGCCGCGACCGCGCGGACCTCGCCATAATCGGCGCCGCCGGTGGGGATGTAGCCGAGCGGCCAGGTGCCGAACTCGTCGTGCAGGTCGTCTCTGAACAGCAGCCCCATCGCTCCCCCTCCCGGCAGCCATCGGGGGGCGCTGAAACGCGAATGAGATGCCCCAGACCGCACCAGACCCGGCGCGGTGGAAACACGCAATGGGGATCTTCGGTGCGACCGACCCACGGGTCGTCCGGACCAAGCGTGACGCCGAGACCGGCACCTTCAAGGGCGCCCGCAAGGAGTCGCAGCGCTCCGCGCGCCATCCGCCGCCCGAGCGGCCCGCAAAGGGCGTCGATCCGCCGGTTCATCCGGCCGCGGTCGGCGCCCTTTTTGTTTGCGCAGCAGCGCCGCGGCCCGACCTGTCCCACCGTCCGCAGCCGCTTGATGCCCGCTTCTTCAGTGACTATCTTCACCGGGTGGCATTTTGCCACCGGGAGTGGAGCCATGGCGCAATCGATCAAGCTGTCCGATGAGGTGATGGCGGTGGTGCGGCGGGAGGCCGAGCTGCAGAGCCGGTCGATCGCCGGCCAGATCACCCACTGGATCAAGGTCGGCCGCACGGTGGAGACATCCGGCGACTTCGACTATCGGCGGATCGAGGCCGCGCTCGCGGCCCGCCTTGCGCCCGACGACCTCGGCGCAGACGAGCAGGACGTCTGGTTCGACGCCTTCGCCGACGCCCTGACCACGCCGGGCGACCGGGAAGAGGCGTTCTTTGCCAACCGCCGCCAGCTCGGGCGCGGCGTGGGCCTCAACGCGCGCGGCGAACTCGTGCGTCAGTCGCCCGAAGACTGAGGTGGCCAGGCAGGGCCGGTCGCGGCGTTGCCGCCCGCCCGCGCTCGACGGTCAACTCGCAACCCTCAACGCTCCCCCTGCGCCCCGCCTGGGTCCGCCCGCCATAGCCCCAGGCATCGGCGGGCAACTGACCGACGCCGACGTCGGTGGAGATCGGCAGGGCGTCGCCGGAGCCGGCGCCCCCGCGCCCGGCTCAGCCCAGCCGCTCGATCAGCGCCATGGCGGCGGCCGGGTTGGCCTCCTTGTGGCCGGAGATGACGTAGAGGAACACGTCGCGGCCTCCAGCGGCCTTGGCCGGCGTGCCGATCGTCTCCAGGTCGTCGGGCGCGCCGCCGCCGGCCCAGGCCGTCGCCCGCTTGGCCCAGCGGTCGAGGGCCGCGGCGGAATAGCCGGTCTCCTCCCCCTCCACCGTCCCCATCGCCCGCACGTAGACGAACGGCGCCGTCACGTCGGCGATGAGGGGAAACTCCGAATCGCCCGCCACCACCACCGCGACGCCGTACTTGCGGACAAGCTCCACGAACTCAGGCACCTGGAAGCTCGCGTGCCGGACCTCGACCACGTGCCGGATCGCCCGGCCGTCGACCTCTTTCGGCAGCAGCGCCAGGAACGCCTCGAAGTCTTGCGGGTCGAACGCCTTGGTGGTGGCGAACTGCCAGTTGATGGGCCCGAGCTTGTCGCCGAGTTCCATCACGCCGCTTGCGAAGAAGCGATCGATGGACTCGCCCGCCTCCGCCAGCACCCGCCGGTTGGTGGCGAACCGCGGCGCCTTCAGCGAGAAGACGAAGCCGTCCGGCGTCTCGTCGCGCCACTTGACGAAGCTCGCCGGCTTCTGGCTGCCGTAGTAGGTGCCGTTGATCTCGATCGAGGTCAGGTGCTCGCCGGCATATTCGAGCTCCCGCTTCTGCGGCAGCTTGTCGGGGTAGAACACCCCGCGCCAGGGCGCGAAGGTCCAGCCGCCGATGCCGACCCGGATAATCCCCGCCTTGCTGTTCGCCATCTCGTCCTCACCGCGTTCGATCCCGTGCGCACGCGTGCGCACAGCGCCGAATGACCAAAAAGCGCAGGAGCGCACCGCAAATCAACCCGAATGCGCAGTTTGGGCCGCGCGCACGCACCGCCCTGCGCACGCCGCGCGCACGCGCCAAAAAGTCCAGTGGAATCAGTCAGTAAGGCCCGTTCGCGGCGATCCGCTTGACGACGTCCTCGAGCGCGGCGATGCGCGACTGGTAGGCCGAGCGGATGCAGGCGACGTCCGCGCCGCAGGCGCCCCGCGTCTCCAGAAAGGCCCGCTGGTCGTCCTGGATCGCGCCGCGCGACCCCATCGCGACGAGGCTGGTCGTCACCTCGTAGAGGGTCGCCATCTTGACGTCGAGATTGGCCAGCTCGCGGCTGCCGCAGATCGCTTTTTCGTCCGGCTTTGCGGCGTTTGCGCAGTCGAAGCTCTGGGCGGCGGCCGGCCCGGCGAGCGCCGCGGCAACGGCGGCGGAGAGGAGGAAGGTCGACAGGCGGGACATCAGCTGGTTCCTTCTGGACAGGGAAGATGGGCCGTCACGTCCGGGCGGGCCGGTCGGCGACCGGCACCTTGCGGGCCGCGCCCAGTCTCGGCGCTTCCCGCGACGCCCGGATGTCGGCGCAGCACGGGCAGACGGGCGCCCGAGCCGATCCCTCCGCAAACAAAAAGGGCGCCCGAAGGCGCCCTTTTCGACGATGCCGCGATGCGATCAGCACGAAACGCGGACGAGCTCGCCGTACTGATTGCGCACGTAGCAATCTTCCTTCGGAGCCGTCGCCACGCCGGCAGCGCCGCCGACCGCCGCACCGATCAGACCGCCCGCCACCGCCGAGCCGACGTCGCCGCCGCCAACGATTGCGCCGGTCGCAGCGCCGAGGCCGCCACCGATCAGTGCGCCGGTCGCGCCGCGCTGCGTCTGCGTTTCGGTGCACGCACCAACCATGAGCCCGACAATGATCGGAACAACGAGAATTCGCATAACTGCTCCTATGACTCCCTTCGCCACGTTGACGAAATACGACTTTAGAACCATACGGTAAATTCAAATATTTGGTTCAACAATCCATAGCGCATTTGCTGTGATGGCGTCGATTCACGGATTGTTGCCAAATGGCCACGCGGGGCGAGCCCGGCGCCGGCGAGACAATCCAAACCCATGGAGAATGGCGGATGGACGCTCTGTTCATAGGGCAGGCGTATATCGATATCACCTTCCTCACCGACCGGATCCCGAGCGGCGATGAAAAGACCATCGCCGACGACTACTCGGTGTCCTTCGGCGGCAACGCGGTGACCGCGGCGTTCACGTCCGCAAAGCTCGGGGTCGTGCCCGACGTGGTCTGCCAGATGTCCGACGACTGGCTGTCGCGCATGTTCCGGGAAATGGCCTACCGGTACCAGATCACCATCCACAGCCGGAAGGTGCGCGAATCCTCGCTGTCGTTCATCATGCCGAACGACGGCAAGCGCGCCATCGTCCGCTGCCGCGACGACGACTATCTCCACCCCTACCCGAACCTGAACCTCCACGGCTGCAAGGGCCTCCATCTCGACGGCCACATGGCCGACGCGGCGCTTCACTACGCGAAGATCTGCCGGGAATCGGGGATCCTGACGTCGCTCGACGGCGGCGCGGTGCGCTCGAACACCGACGAACTGCTGGAATTCATCGACGTGGCGGTCGTCTCGGAGCGCATGTGCGAGCAGATGCGCCTCTCCCAGACCGGCATGCTGGACTATCTGCGCTCGAAGGGCGTGAAGGTCGGCGGCATCACCCTCGGCGAGCGCGGGCTGGTCTGGTACGAGAACGACGGCGCGCCGGAGTGGATGGCCGCCCTCGGCGTGCCCCACGACAAGGTGGTCGACACCAACGGCGCCGGCGACGTCTTCCACGGCGCCTACATGTATTCGGCGATGGCCAATCCGGAAAAGAGCTGGGGCGAACACTTCGACTTCGCCCGCTCCGCCTCGGCCCACGCCATCCAGCACCTCGGCAACGAGCGCAGCATCCCGTCGCTCGACGACATCGCGGCGAGCCGGTCGGCATTTCTCGACGTCGCCTGAGGCGCCGCTGCCGGGCGCCCGGCAGCTCCACCGCCGCAGCATGCCGGGCTCATGGCCCGAAACGCAAAAAAAGCCGCCCGGACCGATACGGTCCGGGCGGCTTCTGTCGTCTTCCGCGCACGCCGTGCGCGTGCGCAACCGGCGAGGCGCGAGGCCGTTACGGGCGGCGGCGGGCGCGCACCGGGATCGGAATGAGCTCCGGCTGGGCGAAGAGCCCCCGGCCGCGCGGACCCTTCGGCGCGCGGTCGTCGCCGAGGCTCATCAGCGCGGCGCCCATCGAGGCGCTGGTCAGGGTCACGAGAAATCCGCAGAACAGCATGGCGACCGGCAGCACCGGATGCTGGGTGCTCATCACGAGCCCCCGCAAGCCGCCGATGTCGGCGGCGAACAACGTCGCGACGATGACGACCGTCGCTCCTGCTCCCACCAGCCAGTGCCGAACGAGAAACCGAACCAGTTGATCGTTCGAGTGGTCCATCGCGACGTCTCCCTGTTGTCTCTGCTGAAAATAGGTTGCCGCATGCCCTTCGGGTAGGGGCGACTTTGCCGCGCTGGGACGGACAGGACGGCGGGAGCATGTGGCGATGCTGCCGCAGCGCGATTTTTTTGCGTCCGGCCGTCGGAAACCGGCTTGCAGAAACTATATCGCCCCGTCATATAGACGCCCGACATATATCGGACGTGAATATACCGATCGAACATACGATACGGGGCCCGCGCCCCTTCCCCGCCGGCACATGGGATCGAGATGAACGTCAGGACACTCTGCCTCGCCATTCTCCAGCACGGGGACGCCACCGGCTACGAGATCAAGAAGATGTCGGTGGAAGGCGAGTACAGCTACTTCGTCGACGCGAGTTTCGGCTCGATCTACCCGGCGCTGTCACGGCTGGAGGCGGACGGCTACGTGACGGTGCGCGAGGAGACGCATCCGGGCAAACCGGCCCGCAAGGTCTACTCGATCACCGAAGACGGGCGCGCCGCGCTGATCGCCGAACTCTCCGGTCAGACCGATCCCGATGTCTTCCGCTCGCCGTTCCTGCTGGTCGCCATGAACGCCGGTCTGCTCTCCCGCGACCAGATCGTCCGGGCGATCGACGCGCGCATCGAACAGCTGGAAAGCGAATTGAAGAGCCTGGGCGACATCGCGGCGGCGTGCGAGCCGGGCGGCATCCAGTGGATCGCCCGATACGGCTGCAACTGCATGACCGCGTCGCTGGACTTCCTCATCGCCCATCGCGCCGAGCTTGAATCCTTCGCCTCCGACGACGCCGCTCCTTCCGCACAGCGCGTCACGGCCTGATCGACCCAAGAGAGGTCACCACCATCCGTTTCAAGATCAACGGCTCCTGGGTCGCCGCCATCGTCATCACCGCTGCGATCGCCGGCTGGATGAGCACCGGCGACGTGGTGGTCGGCGGCCAGGCTGATTCCCCCAACGCGGTTCCGCCGCCGGCCGAGCGGACGGCCGAGAAGGAGGCCGAGCCCTTCCGCGTCCAGGTCAGCACGCTGACTGCCGAGGACCGCCGGACCTCCCTGAAGATCCGCGGCCGGACCGAGGCCGAGGCCCGCGTCGCCGTTCGCGCCGAGACCAACGGGCGGGTGGCCGAACGGCTCGTCTCGGCCGGCGACGAGGTGTCGGCCGGCGACGTCCTCTGCCGGCTCGACCGCGGCGCCCGCCAGGCGCAGCTGCTGAAGGCGCAGGCGGAAGCGGCCAAGGCGCAGCTCAACTTCGATGCCGCGACGAAGCTCCGCGAGCGCCAGTTCGAATCCGCAACCCGTGTGGCTGCCACCAAGGCCGAGCTGGACGCGGCGACGGCGACCGTCGCCGAAGCGCAGCTCGAGCTCGACCGGACGACCATCACCGCGCCCGTGACCGGCACGGTCGAGGACCCGATGACCAACATCGGCGGCATGCTCGCCATCGGCGACATCTGTGTGACGATCATCGACGTCGACCCGATCACCGTGACCGGCCAGGTTTCCGAACGCGACATCGGCAAGCTCCAGTCCGGCATGAAGGCCAGCGTTTCCCTCGTCACCGGCGAGAATGTCGAGGGGCGGATCGCCTTCATCTCCCGGGCGGCCGACCCCGACACCCGCACGTTCACCGTCGAGATCGAGGTTCCGAACCCGGACGGCCTGCTGCGCGACGGCGTCACCGCCCTTGCCGAAATTCCGCTCACCGCCATCAGCGTGCACCGGCTGTCGCCCGCGGTCCTGACCCTTGCCGACAGCGGCGCCGTCGGCGTGCGCACGATCGCCGATGACGGGACCGTCGCGTTCCACCCGGTCACCATCGTCGACCAGGGCCCGGACGGCGTCTGGGTCACGGGCCTGCCCGACACGGTGACGGTCATCACCGTGGGTCAGGACTACGTCGTCGACGGGGAAGTCGTCACGCCGGTCGAAGCCACGCCCGGAGTCCCCTCGTGATCGACGCCCTCGAAAGCATCATCCGGCGCACGCGCACGGTGCTGACGATCATGATCGTCAGCGTCGCCGCCGGGATTCTGGCCTACGTGTCGATCCCGAAGGAGGCCAACCCGGACATCGACGTCCCGGTCTTCTACGTGTCGATCGTCCAGCAGGGCATCTCGCCGGAGGACGCCGAGCGTCTGCTGGTGCGGCCGATGGAGACGGATCTCCGCAGCCTGGACGGGCTGAAGGAACTCACCGCCATCGCCTCGGAGGGCCACGCCGGCATCGTGCTGGAGTTCGAGGCCGACTTCGACAAGGACAAGGCGCTCGCCGACATCCGCGACAAGGTCGACCAGGCCAAGGCCGACCTGCCCACTCAGGCCGAAGAGCCGATCATCCACGAGACGAACTTCTCGCTGGTGCCGACCATCACGGTGGCGCTGTCCGGCGACGTGCCGGAACGCACGCTCTATCGCCTCGCCCGCCAGCTGAAGGATGACATCGAGGCGATCCCGAGCGTCCGCGAGGCCAACCTTTCGGGCCACCGGGAAGAGCTTCTCGAGGTCATCATCGACCGCACGGCGCTCGAATCCTACGGCGTGACCCAGGACGAGCTCCTCACCGCGCTGAGCAGCAACAATCAGCTGGTGCCCGCCGGCTTCATCGACACCGGCCAGGGCCGCTTCCAGGTAAAGGTGCCGGGCCTGCTGGAGAACCGCGAGGACGTCTTCTCGCTGCCCATCAAGCAGAACGCCGAGGGCGTCGTCACGCTCGAGGACATCGCCGACATCCGCCGGACCTTCAAGGATCCGTCCAGCTACACCCGCGTCAACGGCAAGCCGGCGATCGCCATCGAGGTGGTGAAGCGCCTCGGCACGAACATCATCGACAACAACCAGGCCGTCCGCGACGTGGTCGATCGCGAGATCGCCGAGTGGCCGTCCTCGATCCGCGTCGACTACCTGCTGGACCAGTCGAGCTTCATCTTCGAGGTCCTCGGCTCGCTGGAATCCTCCATCATCACCGCCATCTGCCTGGTGATGATCGTGGTGGTGGCGGCCCTCGGCGTGCGCTCGGCGCTGCTCGTGGGCCTGGCCATCCCGACGACGTTCCTGCTCGGGTTCCTGATCCTCTCGACCATCGGCATGACCGTGAACATGATGGTCATGTTCGGGCTCGTGCTGACGGTCGGCATGCTGGTCGACGGCGCCATCGTCATCGTCGAGTACGCCGATCGCAAGATCGTCGAGGGCATGCCGCGCAAGGAGGCCTACATCCGCGCCGCGCGGCTGATGTTCTGGCCGATCACCTCGTCGACCGCGACGACGCTCGCCGCCTTCCTGCCCATGCTGCTCTGGCCCGGCGTCGCCGGCGAGTTCATGAGCTACCTGCCGATCATGGTCATCATCGTCCTGTCGGCGGCGCTGGTGACCGCGATGATCTTCCTGCCGGTGGCCGGCGGCATCTTCGGCCGCGGCCAGGCCTCGCCGGCCGAGCAGGAGGCGGCCAAGCGGTTATCCGCCTCCGAAAGCCTGGACCCGGATTCCATTCCGGGTTTGACCGGCATGTATGTGCGCGCGCTCCACTGGCTTGCCGGAACCGTCGTCGGCAACCTGGTGACGCTCGGCGCGGTGGTCGGCGTCAGCGCGTTCGTCATCGTCACCTTCGCCCAGCACGCCACCGGCGTGGAGTTCTTCGTCGACGAGGAACCGGACGTCGCCGTGGTGCTGGTGTCGGCGCGCGGCAACATGTCCGCCGCCGAGGCGCGGGCGCTCGTCGCCCAGGTCGAGCGCGAGGTACTGGCGACCGACGGCGTCGAAAACCTCGTGATGAACGCCCACCCGAGCGGTGGATCGAGCGGCGAAGGCTTCAAGATCGACGGCGTCAACGACAAGCCCGCCGACGTGATCGGCGAATTGCAGCTCGACCTCGGCGATTTCTGCTGCCGCCGCAGCGCGGCCGAAATCTTCGAGGAGATCCGCAACCGCACCGCGCAGATCCCCGGCATCAAGACCGAGGTCCGCAAGATCGAGGGCGGCCCGCCGACCGGCAAGGACATCCAGCTCCAGATCGCCGGCAACGACTACGACAAGGTCAAGGAGATGGTCGGCCGCGTGCGGGCCCACGTGGAGACCGTCGCGGGCCTGCGCGACCTGGAGGACGACCGTCCCCTGCCCGGCATCGAATGGCAGCTCGACATCGATCGCGAGGAGGCAGGCCGCTACAACGCCGCGATCGCCTCGGTGGGCTCGATGGTCCAGCTGGTCACCACCGGCGTCCTCATCGGCAACTACCGGCCTAACGATTCCGACGACGAGATCGACATCCGCGTCCGCTTCCCGGAGGACCAGCGCACCCTCGACCAGTTCGAGAGCCTGCGCATGAAGACCGCCAGCGGCATGGTGCCGATCGCCAACTTCGTGAAGGTGAACCCGGCCCAGCGGGTGTCGTCCATCACCCGCAAGGACGGGCTCTACGCCATGTCGGTCAAGGCCGACGTGATCGAGGCCGAGGGCTACGACCTGAACCAGAAGATCGCCGAACTGCAGGGCTGGCTCGACAGCCAGGACTGGCCGAGCGGCGTTTCGTTCACGTTCCGGGGCGCCGACGAGGACCAGCAGGAATCCGGCGCCTTCCTGATGAAGGCGATGCTCGGCTCGCTGTTCCTGATGTTCATCATCCTGGTGACCCAGTACAACTCGTTCTACCAGACGGCGATCACCCTCTCGACGGTGGTGCTGTCGGTGATCGGCGTGCTGATCGGGATGACGCTCACCGGGCAGAAGTTCTCGATCATCATGACAGGCACCGGCGTCGTCGCGCTGGCCGGCATCGTGGTGAACAACGCGATCGTGCTGATCGACACCTACAACCGCATGCGCGAGGACGTCGACGATCCGCTCATCGCCGTGCTCAAGACGGCGGCGCAGCGGCTGCGGCCGATCATGCTGACGACGATCACCACCATCGCCGGGCTGATCCCGATGGCAACGGAGATCAATCTCGACTTCTTCAGCCGGACGGTTGCCATCGGCGGCATCACCTCGATGTGGTGGGTGCAGCTGTCCACCGCCATCATCTTCGGGCTTGGCTTCTCGACGCTGCTGACCCTCGTGGTGGTCCCGGTGGCGCTGGCCGCGCCGAGCGTCTGGCGGCGCAAGGCCGGGTCGCTGTGGGGCCGGATCCGCCGCCGCCCGAAGCCGGCTGCGCACGCGGAACCGCCCTACCCGACGCCCGCGGAATGACCCCCGGCGGCGCATTCGCCGCCGGGGCTTCCTTGATGCGGCGGGCGCGCACCGTATATCCTTGTTTAGAACGGCTTCACACGCATCCCCGCCGACCATGGCGGAATGCGCTTTCAGCCCCGCCCCGATAACGGTCGATGGCCCGGCAGCGCGCACCAGCGTGCCCGGGCCCTTCCTCGTTCTGCAGCGCGAGCGCATGGCAGCGAACAAAGACAATATGAGCCGCGTCACGGCCGACCGTGGCCAGACCTTCCGCGCCATCCGGGCCTTGTGGCCCTACATGTGGCCGGCGGATCGTCCCGACCTCAAGCAGCGCGTCGTGGTCGCCGTCCTCGCTCTGGTGCTGGGCAAGGTCATCACCGTGCTGACGCCCTACACCTACAAATGGGTGACCGACGCGCTGACCGCGCCGCAGTCCGAAGGCGGCGCCGGCGTGCCCGGCTTCCTCGCGGTGCCGATCCTGCTGGTGATCGCCTACGGCGTCGCCCGGGTGCTGGCGATGACCTTCAACCAGATCCGCGACGCGCTGTTCGCCCGGGTCGGCCAGCACGCCGTGCGCTGGATGGCGCGCCGGACCTTCGTCCATCTGCACGAGCTGTCGCTGCGCTTCCACCTGCAGCGCCGCACCGGCGGCCTGTCGCGGGTCATCGAACGCGGCACCAAGGGCATCGAGACGATCGTCCGGTTCACCATCCTGAACTCGCTGCCGACGGTGCTGGAGTTCGCGCTGGTCGCCGCCGTCGTCACCTACCAGTTCGACCTCTGGTACCTGCTGGTGATCGCCCTGACGGTTGCCGCCTACATCGCCTTCACGCTGATTGCCTCCGACTGGCGCATCAAGATCCGCCGGGAGATGAACGATTCCGACACCGAGGCGAACTCAAAGGCGATCGACTCGCTGCTCAACTTCGAGACGGTGAAGTACTTCAACAACGAGGTCATGGAGACCAACCGCTTCGACCAGTCGATGGAGCGCTACGAGAGCTCGGCGATCCGGATCTGGACGTCGCTGGCCTGGCTGAACCTCGGCCAGACCGTCATCTTCGCCATCGGCATGACCGTCTGCATGGTGATGTCGGCGCGCGCCGTGATGGCCGGAACCCAGACCATCGGCGACTTCGTGATGATCAACGCGCTGCTGATCCAGCTGTCCATCCCGCTGAACTTCATCGGCTTCGTCTACCGGGAGATCAAGCAGGCGCTGGCCGACATCGAGGCGATGTTCAAGGTGCTCGACGTGGAGCCGGAGATCCGCGACGCCGACGGCGCGCCGGACCTCGTCGTCACCGACGGCGCCATCCGCTTCGAGGACGTGCTGTTCCACTACGATCCCGACCGGGAGATCCTGAAGGGCATCTCCTTCGAGGTGCCGCCCGGCCATACGGTGGCGCTGGTCGGCCCGTCCGGTGCCGGCAAGTCGACCATCTCGCGGCTGCTCTACCGCTTCTACGACGTGACCGGCGGCCGCGTGACCATCGACGGCCAGGACGTCCGCTCCGTCACCCAGAAGTCGGTGCGGGCCGCGATCGGCATCGTTCCCCAGGACACGGTGCTGTTCAACGACACGATTGCCTACAACATCCGCTACGGGCGCAACGACGCGAGCGAGGAAGAGGTCCACGCCGCCGCCGACATGGCGCAGATCGGCCCGTTCATCGAGACGCTGCCGAAGGGCTACAAGACGGAGGTCGGCGAGCGCGGGCTGAAGCTGTCGGGTGGCGAGAAGCAGCGCGTCGCCATCGCCCGCACGATCCTGAAAGGCCCACCGGTGCTGATCCTCGACGAGGCAACGTCGGCGCTCGACAGCCGCACCGAACAGGACATCCAGACGGCCCTCGACCGCGTCTCGGAAAACCGCACGACCCTGGTCATTGCCCACCGCCTGTCGACCGTCGTGCGGGCCGACGAGATCCTGGTGCTCGACCAGGGGCGCATCGTCGAGCGCGGCACCCACCTGGAGCTCATCGAGCGCGGCGGCATCTACGCCCAGATGTGGAACCGCCAGCGCGAGGAAGGCGAATGGGACGACGATCTCCTGCCGCCGGCCGCGCCACGCGGTGTCGATGAAACGGCCGCGGACGACGACGGCTCCATCGAGCCGACGGCCGAGGAAGTCCTGTCGAGCTCGCGGTAGCGCGAGGCTCGAACGAACCGCGCGCGGTCGCGGCCCCTTCCCCGACCCAAGTCAGACGCCGAGATAGGCCTCGCGCACCGCGGGGTCGGCGATCAGCGACTGGCCGGTGCCTTCCTTGGCGATCGTGCCGGTCTCGATGACGTAGCCGCGGTCGGCGATGGAGAGCGCCGCGAACGCGTTCTGCTCCACCAGAAACACCGTGACGCCGTCCTTGCGGAGGTCGACGATCGCCTGGAGGATCTGGTCGACGAGGATCGGGGCGAGCCCCATCGACGGCTCGTCGAGGAGCAGCAGACGCGGCCGCCCCATCAGCGCCCGGCCGATCGCCAGCATCTGCTGCTGGCCGCCGGACAGGCCGCCTGCGGCGTTGCGGCGGCGCTCTGCGAGGATCGGGAACATGGCGTGGATGCGCTCGAGATCCCTGGAGACCTCCGCCGCGCCGTGCTTCTGGCGATAGGCGCCGAGCCGGAGATTGTCCTCCACCGACAGCGGGCTGAAGATCTGCCGTCCCTCGGGCACCTGGGCGATGCCGAGCTCGACGCGCCGGTGCGGCGACATCCGCGTGATGTCGGTGCCCTCGAACAGGACGCGTCCGCCGGTCACCGGCTGGACGCCGGAGACGGCGCGCAGGAGCGTCGTCTTGCCGGCGCCGTTTCCGCCGACGAGGGAGACGATCTCGCCGGCGTTGACCTGCACCGAGACGCCGTGCAGCGCCTCGATGCGGCCGTAGCCCGATGTCAGGCCCTCAACGCTGAGCACGCGCGGCCTCCTCTGCGCCATGGGTGCCGAGATAGGCGCGGATGACGTCCGGGTTGGAGCGAACCTCCTCCGCGTTGCCCTCGGTCAGCGTGCGGCCGTAGTCCAGCACGTGCAGCCGGTTGGAGATGCGCATGACCAGCTTCATGTCGTGCTCCACCAGCACCACCGTGACCCCGTCGGCCGCGATGGCCTCGATCAGGCGCTCGATGTCCTCGGTCTCGCGCGGATTGCAGCCGGCGGCCGGCTCGTCGAGCAACAGCACCTTCGGCTGGGTGGCCAGCGCCCGGGCGATCTCCAGGCGCTTGAGCTCGCCGTAGGGAAGGTTCGCCGCCAGGTCGTCGGCGCGGCCGGCCAGGCCGATGCGGTCGAGCAGGCGGATCGCCTCGGCGCGGCTGTCGCGGTTTTGGCGGACGACCGACGGCAGCGCCAGCAGATGCGGGAGAATGCCCCGCGCCTCCTTCAGGTGCCGGCCGACCATGACGTTCTCCGCCACCGTCATGCGGAAGAAGATCTGCAGGTTCTGGAAGGTCCGCGACAGGCCGCGGGCGACCAGGCCTTCCGGCACCACCGACGTCACGTCCTCGCCGAACAGCGACACGCTGCCGGTCATCGGCACGTAGACCCCGGAGATCAGGTTGAACAGCGTCGTCTTGCCCGCCCCGTTGGGGCCGATGATGGAGAAGATCGAGCCCTCCTCCACGTCGAACGAGACGGTGTCGACGGCCTTCACGCCGCCGAACGAAATGCCGATGTCGCGGACCGAAAGCGCGCTCATCGGCCCCTCCCGCCGAAAAGGGCGACCAGGCTGGGCACGATGCCTTTGCGCAGGAAGATCATGAACACCATGAGGATCAGGCCCAGCACCAGGTGCTCGTATTCCTGGAAGGCCGACAGCGCCTGGGGCAGCGCCACTAGGATCGCCGCGCCGACCAGCGAGCCGAAGATCGAGCCCATGCCGCCGAGCACCACCATCACCACGAACTCGATGGAATGCATGAAGCCGGCGACGTCCGGCGTGATGAAGCCGTTGAACAGCGCCAGCATCGCGCCGGCGAGCGCCGTGTAGACGGCCGACACCACGAACGCCACCAGCTTGTAGCGGGCGACGTCGATGCCGACGACCCGCGCGGCCACCTCCGAATCGTGCAGCGCGCGGAGCGCCCGGCCGGTGGGCGAGCGCACCAGGTTGCCGGCGATCCAGGCGCCGAGCACCAGCACCGCGCCGCTGATCCAGTACCAGGTGTCGACGCCCTTGAGCCGGATGCCGAACAGTTCCGGCCGCGCCACCGTCATGCCGTCCGGCCCCCCGGTGAGGCCCGATTCGTTGGACAGCACCATGTAGACGAGGATGCCGAACCCCAGCGTGCCGACGGCCAGATAGTGACCCTTCAGCCGCAGGATCGGGCGACCGACGAGATAGGCGATCAGCGCCGCCAGGACCACGCCCAGAGCAAGGGCTGCCAGCGGCGACACCGGCAGCACGTTCGGGCCGACGGCGACCGCATAGGCGCCGATCCCGAAGAAGCCGGCATGGCCGAGGCTCACCTGGCCGGCAAAGCCCATCAAGAGGTTCAGCCCGATCGCGGCGAGCGCCGAGATCCACACCAGCGCGGCGACGCGGAGATAGAAGCTCGATCCGAGCCCGAATCCGCACGCCAGCACGATGAGCGCGATCAGCAGCGGGGTGATCAGGGGATGGGAGAAGACGCGCGCCATCGTCACACCCGCTCCACGCTGGGGCGGCCGAACAGGCCGGTGGGCATGAAGAACAGCACGCCGAGGATGACGATGAAGGCGATGGCGTCCTTGTAGTCGGACGAGATGTAGCCGGCGCCGAAGGCCTCCAGCAGGCCGATCAGCAGGCCGCCGACGATGGCGCCGATGGGGCTGCCCATGCCGCCGACCATCGCCGCGGCGAAGCCCTTGAGCGCCAGCAGCGTGCCGACGTCGTAGCGCGTCAGCGTGATCGGCGAGACGAGGATGCCGGCGATCGCGCCGATGGCCGCCGATACGGCGAACGATAGCCCGACCACGTAGCTCGCGTTGATGCCGACCAGGCGCGCCGCCAGCCGGTTCGCCGCTGTCGCCAGGATCGCCTTGCCGAGAATGGTGTGGGTCAGGAACGCCCACAACAGCGTCACGATGACGACGCCGCCGCCCAGCACCCAGAGGCTCTGGGGCAGGATCGCCGCGCCACCGACCACGATGGGTGCATCGCCGGTGAACGGCGGCAGCGTGTGGAACTGCTTGTCGAAGACGATGCTGGCGCCCGAGCGCAGGAAGATCGAGGCGCCGATGGTGATGATGATCAGCGTGACGGCATCCGCCCCCCGGGCCGGCTCGATGGCCAGCCGGTGCAGCAGCAGGCCAACCACGATGGCCACGACGATGGCGCAGGCGGCCGCGAGCGGCAGCGGAATGCCGGCGGCCGCGATGAAGACGGTCGCCATGCCGCCGATCATCACGAACTCGCCCTGGGCGAAGTTCACGACGCCGGAGGCGTTGTAAATGAGCGTGAAGCCGATGGCGACCAGCGCGTAGACCGCGCCGACCGTCAGGCCCGAGAATGCAAACTGCAGGAATTCCGACATCGGTCCGCCCAGGTGTCACGTCGACCCGGCGAACGTGGCGTCGCCTGTCGCCCGCGGGAGGGGCACATTTGCAACCTTCAACACCGCCGGACGGGCATGGCCCGACCGGCGGCGCTTGAGGTCTGGTGTTACGAGATCACTTGGCTTCGACGATGGTCCAGTCGCCGTCCTTGATCTCCAGCATCTTGAAGGCCGACACGTCGAGACCGAGGTGGTCTTCCGGGGTCATGTTGACCTCGCCGCCGGTGCCGATGAAGCCCGTGGTGCCCTCGATCGCGTCGCGGATGGCGTTCGGATCGGTGGACCCGGCCTTCTCGATCGCGTTGACCAGGATCATCAGGCCGTCATAGGCGTGGCCACCGAAGGTCGACACGTCCTCGCCGGTCTTGTCCTCGTACATGGTCTTGTAGTCGACGACGATCTTCTTCTGCGGGTCGCCGTCGTCGAGCTTGTCGGCGACGAGCAGGGCCGCAGCCGGCAGGCGGACGCCGTTGGCGGCGTCACCGGCGAGCTCGATGAAGCTCTTCGAGGCGACGCCGTGGCTCTGGTAGAGCGGCACGTCGATGCCGAGCTGGCGGTAGTTGCGCGTGACGATCGCCGGGCCCTGGCCGAAGCCCGGGTTGACCACCGCCTGGACGCCCTCGGTGTTCTTGATCTTGGTGAGCTGCGGCGTCATGTCGGCGTCGGCCGGACCGTAGGTCTCCTCGGCGACCACCTCGATGCCGTACTCGCCGATCACGTCGAGGCACTGCTCGCGCATCGACTTGCCGAAGCCGCCGGTGCCCGAGATCATGCCGATCTTGGTGTAGCCGTTGGCCTTCATGTCCTCGAAGATCTTCTGGCACGCCATGCGGTCGGTGTGCGGCGTCTTGAAGACGTACTTCTTCACCGGATCGATGATGACCACCGCGCCGCCCAGCGAGATGAACGGGATTTCCGCGTCCTCGACCAGCGGGACCATGGCCATCGTGGTGCCGGTGGTCGCGCCGCCGACGATCGCGACGACCTCGTCGTCCTCGATCAGGCGGGTGGCGAAGGTGCGCGCCTTGTTGGCGTCACCGCCGGAGTCGTAGACGATCAGCTCCAGCGGGCGGCCGAGCACGCCGCCGGCATCGTTGATCTTCTCCACGTACATCTTGAGGGTCTTGTCCTCGGGATCGCCGAGGAAGGACGCCGGGCCGGTCACCGCCAGCACGGAGCCGATCTTGATCGGATCGGCGGCCGAGGCGGCCGACAGTCCAAGCGCCAGCACGGCGGCGGACGCCGTAGCAAGGCGCGCAAAGCGTTGAAGTCTGGTCATGTGTTCCTCCCGTTCGATTTTCTTGGTCAGGCTGGTCGAGCACTCTTCCCGGCGCTCTTCGATCCCGTCACCTTCGGCGGGATCTAGGCCCCCTGTCGGCGGACCGTGGCGACGCGGAACCGGTTGGCGACGAAGGCGGCATCGGTCAGGCACGCGGTGCCGGCCGGGTTCGCCCCCGTCACGTGGTAGTCGGAAAACGCGGCCGACTGGTTGACGAGGATCTGGCCGGTGAGGTTCACCGACAGCGGTGCCCCGGCCTCGGCAAAGGCATCGGCGGCAAGCGCGATCTGGCTTTCGTCGGTCGAATAGATCGAGGCGGTGATCGCCCCCTTCGACCTGGCCGATGCAGCAGCCCGGTAGATTGCGTCCTCGGCGTCGTCGGCGACAACCACGAACGCGATCGGGCCGAAGCGCTCCTCCAGATAGGCGGCCTCGTCGGCCGCATCGATCTGCACCAGCAGCGGCGTGGCGGTGCGGGCGCCTTCCGGGATGGCGCCGCCGGTCACCGGGGCCGACTCGTGCGCGACCTTGCCGAGCGCGCGGGCGTGGTCGATGCGGTCGATGGTGTCCGGGTTCTGGACCGCGCCCAGGATGCCCAGCGCCCGATCGGGATCGCCGAGAAGCTTGTCGAGCGCCGTGGCAATGCCCTTGGAAACGTCGTCGGGGCTCTTGTGGCCCTCGTCGGTCTCGATGCCCTCGCGCGGCACGAAGATGTTCTGCGGCGCGGTGCACATCTGGCCGGAATAGAGCGACAGCGAGAAGGCGAGGTTGCCGCACAGGCCACGGAACGAGTCCGTCGACAGCGCGACCACCGAATTGACGCCCGCCTCCTCGGTGAACACCTGCTTGCCGGCGGCGTTCGACCGGATCCATTCGCCGAAGGCGCGCGAGCCGGTGAAGTCGATGATCGCGATGTCCGGATGGCTGACCAGCGACTGGGCGATCGGCGTCTCGGGTTCGTCGGCGGCGAGCACGACGACGTTCGGATCGAAGCCCTGCTCGGCCAGCACCTCGCGGGTGATCCGCACGGTCAGCGCCAGCGGCAGGATCGCCATCGGGTGCGGCTTGACCACCACGGCGTTGCCGGTGGCCAGATCGGCGAAATAGGCCGAATAGGAATTCCAATTCGGGAACGTCGCGCAGCCGATCACCAGCGCGACGCCGCGCGGGACGACCTTGAACGTCTTGTCGAGCACCGCCGGCGGCTGCTTGCCCTGGGGCTTCTCCCAGCGCACCGCGCCCGGAATGCGGCTCATCTCGTCGTAGGCGTAGGCGACGGCCTCCAGGCCGCGGTCCTGGGCGTGCGGGCCACCGGCCTGGAAGGCCATCATGAAGGCCTGGCCGGAGGTGTGCATGACGGCGTTGGCCATCAGGAACGACTGCTTGTTGATCCGGTCCAGGACCTCCAGGCAGATGCCGACGCGGGTCTCCACCGAGTCAGCGCCCCACGCCTTGCCGGCGGCCTTGGCCGCGGCGACGAGGGCGACCGGATCGGTCGCAGGGTACGTGGTGCCGAGCGCGAAGCCGTACGGGCTCTCTTCCTTGCCGAGCTGGCTGCCGGTCGTCGGCTGGTCGATCTCGAACGGCGCGTTCAGCAGCGCCTGGAAGGCCGCCTCGCCGTCCGCCTTGGCGGTCTCGCCGTAGATCTTGCCGGACGGCATCTCGGGATAGGGCGTCCAGTAGCCGCGCGTCCGCGCCGCCTCGACGGCATGCTGGAGGGTCTCGCGATGGCGGTCGAACAGCTCGGACATGCGTCTCTCCCATGCGTCCCCGGGGGCTTGCCGCCGCCGGTGTGGAGGGCCGCCGCGTCTCGATGTCGATCGCGTTGACAGCCCTTCTTTTGGCTCATACTAATTGATTAACCGTCCGGTCAGTCAAGCCCTGATTTTCGGACGAAGAAGCGGCACGGAGATCGGCATGCTATGTCCGGCCCTCCGATGACCGACCTTTGTTTTGGGAGACACGCCATGGACGAGACCCCGGTTCTTTCCGAGGTGCGCGAGGGCTACCGGCTGATCACGCTGAACCGGCCCGACAAGCTCAATTCCTTCAACGAAGCGATGCACAAGGCGCTTGCCGCCGCCCTCGACGAGGCCGAGGCCGACCGGTCGTGCCGCGCCGTCGTGCTGACGGGTGCCGGCCGCGGCTTCTGCGCCGGCCAGGACCTGTCCGACCGGGTGCGGCCGGAGGGCGGACAGGCCCCCGATCTCGGCCACACGATCGAGACCTACTACAACCCGCTGATCCGCAAGCTGCACGCCCTGCCCTTCCCGATCATCGCTGCCGTCAACGGCACGGCGGCGGGCGCCGGCGCCAACATCGCCCTCAACTGCGACATCGTGCTTGCGGGCCGCTCGGCGAAGTTCATCCAGGCCTTCGCCAAACTCGGCCTCGTGCCGGACTCCGGCGGCACCTGGGTGCTGCCCCGGCTGGTCGGCGCGGCGCGCGCCCGCGGCATGTGCCTGCTGGCCGAACCCATCCCGGCGGAAAAGGCCGAAGCCTGGGGACTGATCTGGAAGGCGGTCGATGACGATGCGCTGATGGACGAGGCCGTCCGCATGGCCGAGAGCTTCGCCAAGGCGCCGACCGACGGTCTGGCGCTGCAGAAGCGCATCCTCGACGCCTCCGAGACCAACGACCTCGATGCCCAGTTGGACCTGGAGCGCGACTTCCAGCGCACCGCCGGCAGGCATCCGGACTACGCCGAAGGCGTGCGCGCCTTCATGGAAAAGCGGCCGCCGGCCTTCACCGGTCGCCAGGGCTGAGGGCGGACATCATGGACGCTCAGGAAACGGCCCGCGCCTGCGCCGACGCCATGTGGGCCGAGGACAAGGCCTCGCAGGGGCTCGGCATGGAGATCGTCTCCGTCGAGCCCGGCAAGGCGGTGCTGACCATGACGATCCGCGAGGACATGGTGAACGGCCACGCCATCTGCCACGGCGGCTTCATGTTCCTTCTGGCAGATTCGGCCTTCGCCTTCTCCTGCAACACCTACGACCAGCGCACCGTCGCCCAGTCCTGCGCCATCAGCTTCCTGAAACCGGTCAGGCTCGGCGACCGGCTGACGGCGACGGCGGCGGAGCGCTGGCGCGAGGGGCGCTCGGGCATCTACGACATCACCGTCACCGACCAGACCGGCACCACGGTCGCGGAGTTCCGCGGCCAGTCGCGCACCATCGCGGGCCGGCTGCTGGACGGGACGGACGCACCAGCGGCAGCCCAATAGCCGCATGCGACAGCGTTTCGAGCCGGTGACGCTGGGCAAGGGACAGCCGACGTCCCTTCCCCGCCCCGGCCAGTTGGAGGAAATGCCATGCTGGATCTGAGTCCGGACCGCAGCACGCTCGACCCGATCGAAATCGCCTCGCGCGACGAGATCTCGGCGCTGCAGCTTGAGCGGCTGAAGTGGTCGCTCGCCCACGCCTACGAGAACGTGCCGCACTATCGGCGCGCCTTCGATGCCGCCGGCGTCCATCCGGACGACCTCACGTCGCTGGAAGACCTCGCGAAGTTCCCCTTCACCGCGAAGCAGGACCTGCGCGACAACTATCCCTTCGGCATGTTCGCCGTGCCGCGCGAACAGGTCGCGCGCATCCACGCCTCCTCCGGCACCACCGGCAAACCGACGGTGGTCGGCTACACCAAGCGCGACATCGACACCTGGGCGACCGTGATGGCGCGCTCCATCCGCGCGTCGGGCGGCCGGCCGGGCATGATCTGCCACATTTCCTACGGCTACGGCCTGTTCACCGGCGGCCTCGGCGCCCACTACGGCGCGGAAAAGCTCGGCTGCACCGTGGTGCCGATTTCCGGCGGCATGACCGAGCGCCAGGTCCAGCTGATCCAGGACTTCCAGCCCGAAATCATCATGGTCACGCCGTCCTACATGCTGGCGATCCTCGACGAGTTCCGCAGTCGCGGCATCGATCCGGCGACCTCGTCGCTGAAGGTCGGCATCTTCGGTGCGGAGCCGTGGACGAACTCCGTCCGCCAGGAGATCGAGACGGCGTTCGACATCCACGCGGTCGACATCTACGGGCTGTCGGAAGTGATGGGGCCGGGCGTCGCCAACGAGTGCGTGGAGACCAAGGACGGCCTGCACATCTGGGAGGATCACTTCTACCCGGAGGTCATCAACACCGAGACCGGCATGCCGGTGGCCGACGGCGAGGTCGGCGAACTCGTCTTCACCTCGCTCACCAAGGAAGCCCTGCCGATCATCCGCTACCGCACCCGCGACCTGACCCGGCTGCTGCCGGGCACGGCGCGCTCGATGCGGCGGATGGAGAAGATCACCGGCCGCTCGGACGACATGCTGATCATCCGCGGCGTCAACGTGTTCCCGACCCAGGTCGAGGAACAGCTGCTGCGCTGCGCCGGCCTTGCTCCGCACTACCTCATTGAGGTAACCCGGGAGGGTCGCATGGACGAGCTGACCGTCCATGTCGAGGCCCGCCAGGGTCTCGCGGACGAGACCAGCCGCACCTCCCACGCGGCCGAACTCCGGGCCCACATCAAGAACAATATCGGCGTGTCGACGCGCATCGTGGTGGCCGATCCCGGCGGCCTCGAACGGTCGATGGGCAAGGCCAGGCGCGTCGTCGACCGCCGGCCGAAGGACTAGAGCGCGATCCGGACGCGTCCGGGTGCCCGGACGGTCTGGTCATGGATGCGGCAGCGAGTGTCGTGCGACGGCTGCCGCAGCTGCGCGGCGGCGGGTGAAGGAACGGTGACATGGCGCGGCCGCGTGCTGTCGATTACGACGACAAACGCAATGCGATCCTCTCGGCGTCGGCGCGCGCCTTCGCCGACACCGGCTTCGACGGCGCGTCGATGAGCCAGATCGCGCTCGCGTGCGGTGTCTCCAAGGCGCTCCTCTATCACTACTACACCAACAAGGAGCAGCTGCTCTTCGACGTGATCGAGGCCCATCTGGAGGAGCTCGTCGCGGCGGTCCGCGAGGTCGACGCGGGGCCGGACCCGGAGGACAGGCTGGTGCGGCTCTGCACGGTGATCCTCGAGGCCTACCGGGACGCCGACGCCGAGCACAAGGTGCAGATCAACAACCTCAGCCGCCTGCCCGCCGACAAGCAGGACATCCTCAAGCGGATGGAGCGCGACCTGGTCGACGTGTTCGCCGAGGCGCTGGCGGAGGCCAACCCCGACCTCGGCGCCAACCCGCGGCTCCTGAAGCCGGTCACCATGTCCCTGTTCGGCATGCTGAACTGGCACTATCTGTGGTTCAGGCCGTCCGGCCCGGTCAGCCGGGAAGACTATGCCGCGATCGCCGCGCGCATCGTCGTCGCCGGCAGCCGCGCCCTGGATTGATCCCGGACACCGCGCGGGTCTATCCCTTCACCGGCAGCAGGCCGACCTCCACATAACGCCCGCGGCCGCGAGCGCACTCCCGTGCATGCGGCAGGGACAGGACACATCGTGACGTCGACAACCGATCCCCGCCTCCCCGTCAGGCAGGCTTCCCCGACCCGTCCCTCGGACGAACTCCGGCTGGTGCTGCTCGACTGCGACGGCACCCTCGTCGACAGCCAGCACATCATCGTCGCCGCCATGGAGCACGCGTTCCGGGCGGAAGGTCTGGTGCCGCCGCCGCGCGCGGCCATTCTCGGCATCGTCGGGCTGTCGCTGCCCCAGGCGATCGGGCAGCTGGTCGGCCCGGACTTCGTCGGCTCCGTGCCCCTCGTCGTCGAGGCCTACAAGGCATCCTTCCGCGACCTGCGGTCCGACGCCGCCCACCACGAGCCGCTCTACCCGGACGTCGCGCGCGTGCTCGATGACCTCGCCGCCCGCGACGACACGCTGCTCGGCATGGTGACCGGCAAGTCGCGGCGCGGCGTTGACGCGATCATCGAGCGGTTCGGCCTGGACCGCCACTTCGCCACCCTTCAGACCGCCGACGACGCCCCCTCCAAGCCCCACCCGGGCATGATCTTCCGCGCCCTGACGGAGACCGGCGCGGACCCGGCTGCCACCGTGATGATCGGCGACACCACCTTCGACATGCAGATGGCGAAATCGGCGGGCGTCTCGGCGCTCGGGGTCTCGTGGGGCTATCATCCGGTCGAGACGCTCGTGCCCGCCGGCGCCGACCGCATCATCGACAGCTTCGCGGACGTGCCCGGCGCGGTCGCGGAGCTTCTCAGCGAAAGGACGGCTCGATGACCGCCGACCAGACCCCGCCCGCCGCCAACGATCCCGTCGGGCTCGCCCGCAAGATGATGCGGCCGGAACTCCCGAAGCGCTTCTACCAGAGCGTCGGAACACGCGCCGTGGAGAGCGGCTTCGAGATCGTCCTCGACGGCCGGCCGGTGCGCACGCCGAAGCGGCGGCCGCTGGCCGTGGCGGACGCCGACGTCGCCGCTGTGGTCGCGGCCGAATGGGACGCCCAGCAGACCGAGATCAACCCGGCGCACATGCCGATGACCCGCCTCCTCAACTCCGCCATCGACGGCGTGGCGGACATGCCGGATGCGGTCGCCGCCGACATCGCCGCCTTCGCCGGGACGGACCTGCTCTGCTACCGCGCCGGCATGCCCGACGGCCTCGTCGCCCGCCAGACGGAGGCCTGGGATCCGATCCTCGCGTGGGCGGAGACGACGCTCGGCACCCGCTTCGTGCTGGCCGAAGGCGTCATGCCGGTCGCCCAGCCCGAGACGACGCTCGCCGCCGTCCGCGACCGCCTGCCGGCGCACGATCCGCTCGCCCTCGCCGCCCTGCATTCGATGACCACGCTGACGGGCTCGGTCCTGATCGCCCTGGCGGTGCAGGACGGCATGCTGACCGTCGACGAGGCGTGGGCGGCGGCCCACGTCGACGAGGACTGGAACATCTCCCTCTGGGGTGCCGACGCGGAGGCGATGCGCCGCCGCGAACGCCGCGAAATCGAGATGCGGACGGCGGCTTTGCTGCTGTCGCGGACGGGGCCGGCCGGCCCGGCATGATCGGCGCGTCAACGGCTGGCGTCGATTAGACGGATGCGCTAAGCCACTTAGCAAAATCAACCCACTCGGTTGGTGTGCTCGGAGCCGTTTCGTGTCCGTCAGGAGCGTTCGCCTGGTCGGGAAGCGCTCGAAGCGGCGGGTTGCGACCGGCCGAACCCGGGAACCGTCGTCAGCGCCCGCAGGGTGCACGCCGATCCCGGCATCACAGATGAGAGCGCCTCGTCACCATCGGCCGCCATGTCGATCGGGACGGGGCAGAGGCAAGCGGGTGCACGCATTATGGCAAAGGTCCTGGTCCTTGGTGGCGATGGTTTCTGTGGTTGGCCGACCAGCCTTTATCTGTCGAACCGGGGCCACGACGTGGTCATCGTCGACAACCTCTCCCGCCGAAAGATCGACGTCGAGCTCGAGGTCGAATCGCTGACGCCGATCCGGCCGCTGGGCGAGCGGCTGCGCGTCTGGAAGGAACTCACCGGCAAGAGCATCCGCCACGAATCGTTTTCCGTCGGAGAGCACTACCACCGGCTGCTGACCCTGCTGCAGACCGAAAAGCCCGACGTGGTCATCCACTTCGCCGAGCAGCGCGCCGCGCCCTATTCCATGAAGTCGCCGCACCACAAGCGCTACACGGTGCGCAACAATCTCTGCGCCACCCACGACGTGCTCTGCGCCATCGTGGAATCCGGCCTGGACGTGCACCTGGTCCATCTCGGCACCATGGGCGTCTACGGCTACGGCACCGCCGGCATGAAGATCCCGGAAGGCTATCTGCAGATCAAGATCGACACCGGCAACGACCTGATCGATCACGAGATCCTCTATCCGGCCAATCCCGGCTCGGTCTACCACATGACCAAGACCCAGGATCAGCTGTTCTTCCACTATTACAACAAGAACGACGGGGTGAAGATCACCGACCTGCATCAGGGCATCGTCTGGGGGACGCAGACCGACGAAACCTCGATGGACGAACGGCTGATCAACCGCTTCGACTACGACGGCGACTACGGCACCGTGCTCAACCGGTTCCTCATGCAGGCCGCGATCGGCTACCCGCTGACGGTGCACGGCACCGGCGGACAGACCCGCGCCTTCATCCACATCCGCGACACCTGCAAGTGCATCGAGCTGGCGATCGACAACCCGCCCCAGGCCGGCGAGCGCGTCAACATCCTCAACCAGATGACCGAGACCCACCGGATCCGGAAGCTGGCCGAGATGATCTCGGAGATGACCGACGTCCCCGTCGAGTTCGTTCCCAATCCGCGCAACGAGGCCGAGGAGAACGACCTCCACGTCACCAACGACCGCTTTCTCGGCATGGGGCTGTCGCCGATCACCCTGGAGAAGGGCCTGATGGCGGAGGTCACCGACATCGCGCGGACCTATGCGGACCGCTGCGACCGGACGAAGATCCCGTGCGTATCGAGCTGGCGCCGCAAGGAGCCCGTCGTCTATCCGAAGGCCGTCTGAGCCCGAAGCGACGTTCGGCACGGTCCGGTCCGTTGCGGAATTGACTTTCGATCTCAGACACCTGGCGCCCGTTCCTCGCATCGGCTGAGCGGGCGCATTCCGCGTCAGGAGCGATCTCACCGCGTCATGGACTCCGTCGACGATCGTCAGCCGGATCGGGAGCCCCGATCCATCGAACGCTATATCGGTCGCGAAGTCCGCCGCCAGCGGCGTCGGCTGCAGATGACGCTCGCGGACCTCGCCCAGGCGACGGGCCTGTCGCCGGGCATGGTCTCGAAGATCGAGAACGGGCAGATCTCCCCGTCGCTGTCGACGCTGACGACGCTCGCCAGCGCGCTCAACCTTCCGCTGTCGGCGTTCTTCCGCTCCTTCGAGGAAAGCCGCGACGTCTCCTACGTGCCGGCCGGCCGCGGGCTGGAGATCGACCGGCGCGGCACCCGGGCCGGTCACACCTACCAGCTGCTCGGCCACATGATCCGCTCGAGCGTGTCGGTCGAGCCCTACCTGATCACGCTCACCGAACGGTCGGCGATGTTCACCGAGTTCCAGCATGAAGGGGTGGAGTTCATCTACATGCTGGAGGGCGAGGTCACCTACCGGCACGGCGACCGGTCCTTCCAGCTGGTGGCGGGCGACTCGCTGTTCTTCGATGCGATCGCCCCCCACGGCCCGGCCGAGCTCCTGACGGCCGAGGCGCGCTACCTGTCGATCATCGCGTCACCCGGAGACGGTTGAGCGGCCACCCGCCAACATGGCTTTGCGGGTCGGCTCCAGATTGCCTACAAGGCGGCAGCATCCGCTTGAGCCCAAGCCCCCACCGTCCGTCGTTTCGGCGCGGTGTCCTCCCCATGCGTAGGATGCGGAGACCGTCTCCGCATCGCCGAGCGAACCGACAATGTTCCCACCTGACGCCAGCGCCAGACCGGCCTCCCGGTTCGCGGCCTTCCGCCATCGCAGCTTCGCCCTCTACTGGGCGGCGCGGTTCAGCTCGACCTTCGCCGTGCAGGTGGTCAGCGTGTCGGTGGGCTGGCAGGTCTACGACATCACCCGCAATCCGCTCGACCTCGGCTTCGTCGGACTGCTGCAGTTCCTCCCGGCGCTGCTGCTGGTGTTCGTCACCGGCGCCGCGGCCGATCGCTACAAGCGGCGCTCGATCATGGCGATCGCCGCCGCCACCGAGGCCGTCTGCGCGATCTTCCTGATCGTCTACACCCTGCGCGGCGCCGGCAGCGTCCTGCCGGTCTTCGCTGCGCTCTTGGTGTTCGGCAGTGCCCGCGCCTTCTTCAATCCGGCCCAGAGCTCGCTGGTCGTCAACCTGATCCCGCAGTCCGACCTCGCCAACGCCATCGCCTGGAATTCATCCGCCTGGCAGGTGGCCGCCATCGTCGGGCCGGTCGCCGGCGGCCTGCTCTACGGCGTCGGACCGCTTGCCGCCTACGGTACGGCGGCCGCCATGTTCCTGGCCGCGACCTGCCTCGTGCTGATGATCCGCCAACCGGACCAGAAGACCGTGAAGACTCCTGTCAGCTGGTCGGAGGTGGTCGCCGGTCTCAGCTACATCCGCCGCGAGAAGGTGGTGCTGGGCGCGATCTCGCTCGATCTCTTCGCCGTTCTGCTGGGCGGCGCGACGGCGCTGCTGCCGGTCTATGCCCGCGACATCCTCGATCTCGGGCCGTGGGGGCTGGGCCTGCTGCGCTCGGCCCCGGGCGTCGGCGCGGTGTGCATCGCCGTGTTCCTGGCCATGCGCCCGATCCGCACCCATGCCGGCATGATGATGTTCATCTGCGTCTTCGGGTTCGGCGCGTTCGCCGTGGTGTTCGGGCTTTCCAAGACGGTCTGGGTGTCGATCGTGGCGCTCGCGATGATGGGCGCCCTCGACATGGTGAGCGTGTTCGTCCGCGAGACGCTGATCCAGCTGTGGACGCCGGACGACGTCCGCGGACGGGTGAACGCCGTCAACATGGTGTTCGTCGGCGCCTCCAACGAGCTCGGCGAATTCCGCGCCGGCGTCATGGCCGCGCTGATCGGAACCGTTGCGGCGGTGGCCGTCGGCGGGGTGGGAACGATGGCGATCGCCGCCATCTGGGCGAAGGCCTTCCCGGACCTGCGCCGCATCCAGCACCTGGACAGCCGGGACTGAGACGTTCCCGCCAAGGGCTGTCCGGCCGCCAAGCGCCTCAGCAGTCCAGCGTCGCGCCGCGCTCCCAGTCGGTCAGGTGGCGGGAGTAGTCGTTCCACTCGGCCATCTTCATCTTCACGTAGGAGGCCGAGAAGTCGGCGCCGAGCCGGCCCTTCAGCGTCCCGTCCGCATCGAAGGCGCGGATCGCGTCGAGGAGGTAGAGCGGCAGCCGGCGCGCCTCCACCGAGCCGCCGTCGGTGTACATGTTGACGTCCAGCAGCGGCTCGCCGGGGTCGGCGTCGGTCGCCGCGCCCTCCAGTCCCGCCGCCAGCAGCGCCGCCTGCAGCAGATACGGGTTGGCGGCGCCGTCGGGGAGCCGGAACTCGAACCGGCCGGGATCGGGAATGCGGACCATATGGGTGCGGTTGTTGCCGGTCCAGGTGACCGCATTCGGCGACCAGGTGGCGCCCGACGCCGTCACCGCCGCGTTGATGCGCTTGTAGCTGTTGACCGTCGGATTGGTCAGCGCGCAGATCGCCTCGGCGTGCTTGAGCAGTCCGCCGACGAAGGAAAGCGCCAGGCTCGACAGGCCGAGCGGATGGGCGTCGCCCTCGAACAGGTTGGTCTTGCCGTCGAGGCTCCAGATCGAGACGTGGGAGTGGCAGCCGTTGCCCGTCAGGTGGGTGAACGGCTTGGGCATGAAGGTCGCCCTCAGGCCGTGCTTCTCGGCGATCGACTTCACCATGAACTTGAAGAAGGCATGGCGGTCGGCCGTCACCAGCGCGTCGGCGAAGTCCCAGTTCATCTCGAACTGGCCGTTGGCGTCCTCGTGGTCGTTCTGGTACGGCCCCCAGCCGAGCGCGATCATCGCGTCGCAGATCTCCGACACCACCTCGTAGCGGCGCATGATCGCCGACTGGTCGTAGCAGGGCTTGGCGTCGACATCGCGCGGATCGGAGAGGTTGCGGCCGCTCTCGTCGATGAGGTGATATTCGGCCTCGATGCCGGCCTTCATCCGCATGCCCTGCTCCGCCGCCGCGGCGATGAGGGTCTTCAGCACCCCGCGCGGCGCCTGGGCGACCGGCTTGCCGGCCATCACCAGGTCGCTGGCGACCCAGGCCACGTCCGGGTTCCACGGCAGCTGGATCGCGGTGGAGGCGTCCGGCACGGCGAACATGTCCGGGTCGGCCGGCGACATGTCGAGATAGGTTGCGAAGCCTGCGAACCCCGCCCCGTTCTTCTCCACCATGCCGATGGCGGTTGCCGGCACCAGCTTGGAGCGCTGCACGCCGCGGAGATCGGTGAAGTTGATGAGGAAGTACTTCACGCCCGTCTCGCGGGCGAAGTCGGCGAGATCGCTCATGGCAGCGGGTCCCTTCTGGAAGTGACGGTGGTGTTCTGGAGCACGGTTCTTGGCGGTCGGCCGGACTGCCCGGCCATGCAGGATCCGGGCCGACGGGTCAGAAATTCTGTCCGGGAATCCAGCCGGTCCCGGCGAGCGGCACCCGGGCCATGGCGGCCGCCTCGATGGTCAGCGCCTGCAGGTCTTCCGGCTCGAGATTGTGGACGTGGCTCTTGCCGCAGGCCCGGGCGATGGTCTGCGCCTCCAGCGTCAGCACCCGGAGATAGTTGGCGAGCCGCTTGCCGCCGGCGACCGGATCGAGCCGCGCTTCCAGCTCGGGATCCTGGGTGGTGATGCCGGCCGGGTCGCGCCCCGCCTGCCAGTCGTCGTAGAAGCCGGGCGCGGTGCCCAGCTTCTCGTATTCCTCGGCGAGCTCCGGGCGGTTGTCGCCCAGCGCGATGAGCGCGGCCGTGCCGATCGACACGGCGTCGGCGCCGAGCGCGATCGCCTTGGCCACGTCGGCGCCGGTGCGGATGCCGCCGGAGACGATGAGCTGGACGCCGCGCCGGTGCACGCCGAGCTCCTTCAGCGCATCGCTGGCGAGCCGGACGGCGGGGAGCGTCGGGATGCCCACATGCTCGATGAAGCACTCCTGGGTGGCCCCCGTGCCGCCCTGCATGCCGTCGACGACGATGACGTCGGCGCCGGACTTCACCGCCAGCAGCGTGTCGTAGTAGGTGCGCGAGGCGCCGACCTTCACGTAGATGGGCTTCTCCCAGCCGGTCAGCTCGCGCAGCTCCTCGATCTTGATCTCCAGGTCGTCCGGCCCGGTCCAGTCCGGGTGGCGGCAGGCCGAGCGCTGGTCGATGTCCTCCGGCAGCGTGCGCATCTCGGCGACGCGCGGCGAGATCTTCTGGCCGAGCAGCATGCCGCCGCCGCCGGGCTTGGCGCCCTGCCCGATCACCACCTCGATGGCGTCCGCCTTGCGCAGGTGATCGGGGTTCATGCCGTAGCGGGACGGCAGCAGCTGGTAGACGAGCTTGTTGGAGTGGCCGCGCTCCTCGTCGGTCATGCCGCCGTCACCCGTCGTGGTCGAGGTGCCGACCTCGTTGGCGCCGCGCCCGAGCGCCTCCTTGGCGTGGGCCGACAGCGACCCGAAGCTCATGCCCGCGATGGTGATCGGGATCTGCAGATGCAGCGGCTTGCTGGCGAAGCGCGAACCGAGCACGACATCGGTGCCGCAGCGTTCGCGATATCCTTCAAGCGGATAGCGCGACATGCTCGCACCGAGAAAGACGAGATCGTCGAAATGGGGCACCGCCCGCTTCGCGCCGAAGCCGCGGATCTTGTAGATGCCTTCCCGCGCCGCGCGCTGGATCTCGTGGATCGCGGCGCGGTCGAAGATGTGGGATTCCCGCAAGTGGGGCGCTGGCTTGGTCATCTTCGGTCCTTCCGGAGCAGTCCGGCGATCGCCGGCCGATGAAACGTGTGCGAGGACGGTCGGTGCGCGACGCGGCGGGGCGTCAGTAGGCGCCGACGTTGTCGATCTTGAAGTTGTAGAGGGTACGGGCCGAGCCGTAGCGGCGGAACCTGGCCGGATCGGCATCGATCCCGGCGCGGGCGAGAAGCTCACCGACCTTGGCCACGTCGTCCGCGGACATCTCCTGCTCGACGCAGTCGGCGCCGAGCGTGCCGGTCTTGCCGGCGACGTAGATCACCGCCTCGTAGAGGGAATCGCCGAGCCCGTCCTCGGCGTCGCCGCAGATCACCAGATGCCCGGCCTGGGCCATGAACGCCGAGTTGTGGCCGACGGAGCCTTTGACGACGATGTCGATGCCCTTCATCGAGATGCCGCAGCGCGCCGAGGCGCTGCCCTCGATGACCAGCAGGCCGCCGTGGCCGGTGGCGCCGGCCGACTGGCTGGCGTCGCCCTTCACCCGCACCAGGCCGGACATCATGTTCTCGGCCACGCCGACGCCGGCGTTGCCGTGGACGGTGACCGTCGCGTTCTGGTTCATGCCGGCGCAGTAGTAGCCGACGTGGCCGTTCAGCGTGACGGCGATGGGCGCGGTCAGGCCGCAGGCGAGCGCGTGGCGGCCGCCCGGATGCTGCACCTCGAAGGCGGCGTTGGACCCGGCCGCCTGCCCCTGCAGGCGGGCGTTCAGCTCACGGGTCGTGGTGGAGGCGAGATCGATGGCTTCCATGGTTTCAGGCGCGTCCCCAGCTGTAGACGGTGGCCGGCTTCGGCTCCCAGACGGTCGCCGCGTCGATGCCCGGCAGGCCGGCCAGCGCCCGGAACTCCGAGGCCATCGCCACCCAGTCGTCGGTCTCGGCCATCACGGCCGGCTTGCAGGCCACCGGATCGCGCAGCACGGCGAAGCCGTCCCGGGTGCCGATGGCGAAGGTGTAGAAGCCGTCGAGGTCCTTCAGCGCCGCCTCGAGCGCCTCCGACAGGCTCGCCCCCTCCGACATGCGCCAGGTGAGATAGGCGGCAGCGACCTCGGAATCGTTGTCGGTCTGGAAGGCGATGCCCTTGTGGGCCGACAGGTACTCGCGCAGCCCGTTGTGGTTGGACAGCGAGCCGTTGTGGACGAGGCAGAGGTCCTCGCCGGTGTTGAACGGATGCGCGCCCTCGGTGGAGACGGCGCTTTCCGTCGCCATGCGGGTGTGGCCGACCGCGTGGCTGCCGGCCATCGAGCCGATGTGGAAGCGCTCGAGCACCTGCTTCGGCAGGCCGACGTCCTTGTAGATCTCCAGCGACGTGCCGGCGCTCATCACCCGCACGTCGGGGTAGGCGGCGAACAGCGCATCGCGCAGCGCCATCGCGGAGGCGCCGCCGGACAGGATCGCGTGGTTGGCGACCGGCTCGACGGAAACCGCCTCACCGACCTTCGCGGCAAGGCCGGCCGCAATGTCGTCCCAGGTGAAATCCGGGTCAGGATGATATGCGACCACCTTCGGCTCGGGCGCCGAAGCCTCGCGATACACCGCGACGCCGGCGGAGTCCGGACCGCGGTCCGACATCTCGGTGAGCATGGGCGAAAACAGGGCTCCGAGCTCGGGCCGGAGCGCAGGATTCTTGAGATAGAGGCCGACGATGCCGCACATGGTGACGCGCCTTGCTGGTGTGCGTGAAGCTGGTGGCGCACACAAGCATATTGCCCCTTAGGACACAAGATTTCCTGAGAGGAAATTTTGTGCGCACCCGCGCGCACCGGTCCGCGCGCTGCACCAAACTGCGCATTCGTGCGCTTTTGCGCACTTTCGGCGCGCCGGAACGCAAAACGGCTGCGCTGGGGTGCGCAGCCGCGATCGACGGTCTGGAAGGGTCGCGCCGGTCTTCGACCGGCCGGCGGATCAATCGTAGAGATCGGCGCCGAAACGGTAGGTGATGCCGATGCCCACCGAGAACTGATCCTCGCTGCCGGCCTGCACCACCGGCGAATCGGCGATGTCACCGATGTAGCGGCTGTAGTCGGCCTGCAGGTGCAGCTTCACGGTCTCGGTCCAGCTGTAGCTGACCAGCGCGCCGATGCCGACGTCGGTGAAGCCGCCCGAGGGGTTGTAGGCGGAGAACTGGGAACTCGCCGCTTCGCTGTTGCTGACGCCGAAGTAGGTCTCGACGTACTCGTCGTTGGCGAAGCCGACCCGCGGGCCGGCGGAGACCTGGATGCGGTCGAACGGGTTCAGCACCAGGTCGACACCGGCCTCGCCGACGATGCCGTTGTGGCCGGTGATGCCATAGCGCGCCTCGACGAAGCCGCGGACCATGCCGTAGCGGTAGGCGACGCCCGGGCCGAGTTCGAAGGCGAAGTCGACGTCGTCCATGCCCTTCAGGTAGGACGCGTCGTCGGACGAGCGCGAGCCGACGAAGTTGATCGACGGGTAGAGCGAGAACGCCTTGGTCGGCGCCGACACCACCTCGCCGAACACCGGCAGACGGAGGTAGCTCACTGCGAACAGCGGATACGGCAGCACGATGTAGTCGTCGGAACTGGCGAACTTCGGCTGCACGCGGGCGCCGACGCCGAGATCGAACACGATGTCCTTCGTGCCGGCCTGCTCGGTGGTCAGCTTGTCGTCGGCGAACGCCGCCGGGCTGGCCGACACGACGAGGAGCGAGGCAAGCAGGAGAGAGGATTTACGCATCACAGCAGCACTTCCGGTTCGCATTCGGCAATCGCACGCATATCAGGACCTGGCTGGCCCGGCGAAGGCTGGACCATTGGGCCAATATATGCCCGTCAACCCATGCGTTTGCCAGTCTCGTCGGGGTCGATACGCAACGTAGTGTGGCGACGATGCATTTATGCATCGCTAATGTGCCCCCGGAAATCCTAGGCCGCGTAGGTGAGCAGCAGGTCTTTGGCATCGATGGCCGCACCCGCCGCGACGAGCACTTCCGCCACCGTGCCCGCGCGCTCGGCGTGCAGCGTGGTCTCCATCTTCATCGCCTCGATCGACAGCAGCACGTCGCCGGCGGCCACGGTCTGCCCGGGCTTCACCGCAAGGGTGGCGATCACGCCGGGCATCGGCGCCGCCACATGGTCGGCGTTGCCCTCCTCCGCCTTGCGCTTCGCCCCCGCCGCCGCGCCGCCGTGGGCGCGGTCCGGCACGCGAATCGTCCGCGGCTGGCCGTTCAGCTCGAAGAACACCCGCACCTTGCCCTCGTCGTCGACCTCGCCGATCGCCAGGCAGCGCACCACCAGCGTCTTGCCCGGCTCCAGCTCGATCATCGCCTCCTCGCCGACCGCCAGCCCGTAGAAGTAGGTGGGCGTCGGAAGCACGTCGGTCGGCCCGTAGGTCGCCTCGGCCTTGGCGAACTCGGCGAACACCTTGGGATACATGAGATAACTGGCGAGATCCGCATCGCTGATGGGGCGGCCGGCCTTCTCGGCCGCGTCCTCGCGGGCAGCATCGAGGTCGGCGGGCGCCAGCAGCGCGCCGGGACGCTCGGTGATCGGCGCCTCGCCCTTGAGCACCTTCTTCTGCAGCGCTTCCGGAAAGCCGTTCGGCGGCTGTCCGAGATCGCCGCGGAAGAACTGGATGACCGAATCGGGGAACGCCACCTCGCGGGCCGGATCGGCGACCTGCTCGGGCGTCAGGTCCGAGGCCACCATCGCCAGCGCCATGTCGCCGACCACCTTCGACGACGGCGTCACCTTGACGATGTCGCCGAACATCTGGTTGACCGCGGCATAGGCCTTGGCGACGTCGTGCCAGCGATGCTCGAGGCCCAGCGCGCGCGCCTGTTCCTTCAGGTTGGTGAACTGGCCGCCCGGCATCTCGTGCAGGTAGACCTCGGAGGCCGGCGCCTTCAGGTCGGCCTCGAACGCCGCATACTGGTTGCGCACCGCCTCCCAGAAGAACGAGATCCGGCGGATCGCGTCGGCGTCGAGCCCGGGATCGCGGGGGCTGCGGGCAAGTGCGGCCACCACCGAGCCCAGGCACGGCTGCGAAGTCAGGCCCGACAGCGCGTCGGTGGCGGCATCGATGGCATCGACGCCGGCATCGACGGCGGCCAGCAGCGTCGCGGCGGAGGCCCCGGACGTATCATGGGTATGGAGGTGGATCGGCTTGTCGGTGACCTCCCTGAGCGCCTTCACCAGCACGGTGGCGGCGGCGGGCTTCAGGAGCCCCGCCATGTCCTTGATGGCGATGACGTGGCAGCCGGCCGCATCGAGGTCCTCGGCGAGCTTCAGATAATAGGCGAGATCGTAGGTGGGCCGGGACGGGTCGAGGAGATCGCCCGTGTAGCAGATCGTGCCCTCGGCGATCTTGTCGGCCTCGCGGACGGCGTCGATCGCCACCCGCATGTTCTCCACCCAGTTCAGCGAATCGAAGATGCGGAACAGGTCGACGCCGCCTTCGGCCGCCTGCTTGATGAAGAACCGCACCGCGTTGTCGGGATAGCTGGTGTAGCCGACCCCGTTGGCGCCGCGCAGCAGCATCTGCAGCAGGATGTTCGGCGCCGCCTCGCGGATCCGCGCGAGTCTCACCCACGGATCCTCGGTGAGGAAGCGCATGGCGACGTCGAAGGTCGCCCCGCCCCAGCATTCCAGCGACAGGAGCTGTGGCAGCCCCCGCGCGTAAGCCTTTGCGCCCTCAGCCAGATCGAACGTCCGCATACGGGTCGCCAGCAGCGACTGGTGGGCATCGCGCAGCGTCGTGTCGGTGATCAGCACGCGCTCCTGCTCGCGCATCCAACGGGCGAACGCCTCCGGCCCGCCCCGGTCCAGGCGCTGCCTGGTGCCGGCCGGCGGCTCGCCCGGAAACTGCGGCAGCACCGGCTGGGCCGCCCGGGGATCCGGCTGCGGTCGGGTGCGGACTTCCGGATGGCCGTTGACGGTCACGTCGGCCAGGTAGGTCAGGAGCTTGGTCGCCCGGTCGCGGCGGCCCACCTGCTCGAACAGGCTCTGGGTCTCGTCGATGAAGCGGGTCGTGTAGCTCGCCGACAGGAACGTCGGGTGCGAGATGACGGCTTCCAGGAAGGTCAGGTTCGTCGCCACCCCGCGGATGCGGAACTCGCGCAGCGCCCGGTCGATCCGGTGGGCCGCTTCCTCCGGCGACGGCGCCCAGGCCGTCACCTTTTCCAGCAGCGGGTCGTAGAAGCGGGTGATCACCGCGCCGGAATAGGCGGTGCCGCCGTCGAGGCGGATGCCGAAGCCGGTGGCGCCGCGATAGGCGGTGATGCGGCCGTAGTCCGGGATGAAGTTCGCCTCCGGATCCTCGGTGGTGATCCGGCACTGGATGGCGTGGCCGTTGAGCGCGATTCCCTCCTGGCGCGGCACGCCGGAGGCCGGATCGCCGATCCGCTCGCCGTCGGCGATGTGGATCTGCGCCTTGACGATGTCGATGCCGGTGACCTCCTCGGTCACCGTGTGCTCGACCTGGATGCGCGGATTGACCTCGATGAAGTAGACGGCGCCGGTGTCGGCATCCATCAGGAACTCGACCGTGCCGGCACCCCGGTAGCCGACGGCCCGGCCGATCGACAGCGCGTAGTCGGTCAACAGCGCCCGGGTGCCCTCATCCACGTACGGCGCCGGCGCCCGCTCGACGACCTTCTGGTGGCGGCGCTGGACGGTGCAGTCGCGCTCGAACAGGTGGACGAGGCCGCCGAAGGCATCGCCGAGGATCTGCACCTCGACGTGGCGGGCGCGCTCGACCAGCTTTTCCAGGTAGACCTCGTCACGGCCGAAGGCGGCCTTCGCCTCGCGCTTCGCCGTGGTCACCTCGCCCACCAGCGCCGCCGGATCGGTGACGACGCGCATGCCGCGGCCGCCGCCGCCCCAGGACGCCTTCACCATCACCGGGAAGCCGATCTCGTCGGCCAGCCGGCGGATCTCGTCCGGATCGTCGGGCAGCGGCACGGTCGCCGGCATCACCGGAACGCCGGCCTCCACCGCGATCTCGCGGGCCGAGACCTTGTCGCCCAGCGCCCGCATGGTGTCGGGGCTCGGGCCGATGAAGATCAGCCCGGCGGTGGCGCAGGCCTCGGCGAAGTCGGGGTTTTCCGACAGGAACCCGTAGCCCGGATGGACGGCATCGACGCCGGATTCCACCGCCACGCGGATGACGTCCTCGATGTCGAGATAGGCCTCGATCGGCCCCTTGCCGCGCCCGACCTGGTAGGCCTCGTCTGCCTTGAAGCGGTGCAGCGCGAGCTTGTCCTCCTCGGCGAAGATGGCGACGGTCCGCAGTCCCAGCTCGTTGGCGGCCCGGAACACGCGGATGGCGATCTCGGACCGGTTGGCGACCAGGATCTTGGAAATGGCCATCGTCACATCACCCCTTCACGAGACATCACTGTGTGCGCCGCAACAATAACGGCGGCACAGGACGACGCAACGGGTACCGCCGACCGCGGCCGCAGCGATGGACCGGTCAGGCGGCGGTCGACGCCGAACGCAGGGGGATCTGCGCCGTCGGCCCGAACAGCGCTTCGAACCGCGCGCGCAGCGCGACGTCGAGATCGGGCATCGTGGCCGGAATGCCGAGATCCTCGAGGCTGGTGACGCCGTGCTCGCGGACGCCGCAGGCGACGATGCCGTCATAGTGATCGAGGTCCGGATCGACGTTGAGGGCGACGCCGTGAAACGTCACCCAGCGGCGCACGCGGATGCCGATGGCGGCAATCTTGTCCTCGACGGCCGCACCCTTGTCGGGCCGCCGCACCCAGACGCCGACCCGGTCGGCGCGGCGCTCGCCGCGCACGTGGAACTCCCACAGGGCGTCGATCAGCCACTGCTCGAGTCCGTAGACGAAGGCGCGGACGTCCTTCCTGCGCCGCGACAGGTCGAGCATCACATAGGCCACCCGCTGGCCGGGCCCGTGGTAGGTGAACTGGCCGCCGCGGCCCGTGGTGTGGACCGGAAAGCGGTCCGGCGCGACGAGGTCCTCCAGGCGGGCGCTGGTGCCGGCGGTGTAGAGTGGAGGGTGCTCGACCAGCCAGACGCGCTCGGCGGCACGGCCCTCGGCGATCGCCGCGGCGCGCGCCTCCATCTCGGCCAGCGCGTCCGCGTAGGCGGTGAGGCCGTCCGCGATCACCCACTCCACCGGCGGCGCGTCGGCGTCCGCCGTCAGTCCCTCCAGCAACGCGTCCGCGCCGTCGCCCAGGCTCCGCATTTCGATACTCACCCACAGGAAGTTTGCGATCTCATCATGGGGATCGCGCGGCTTGCTTGAAACCCCCTTCCCGATTTGTTACATGCCGTCTCGCTCATCGGTGCCGGTCACGTCCGCGCCCGTCGAGTTGAGTGCGGTCGTGGCGGAATTGGTAGACGCGCAGCGTTGAGGTCGCTGTGGGGCAACCCGTGGAAGTTCGAGTCTTCTCGACCGCACCATTTTTCTTTTGATCCTTCGATCCCGGCGAGCCGATCGCAACCGACCAGAGGCGTCCTCGACCTCCGGCGCAGGGACCCATGCTCATGGACATGCCCTGGAACGACCGCGCCGGTCGGGTCAGCGCGTTGCGGATCGCGGCGCTGCTGCTGATCGTGCTTCCGGCGCTCATCCTCGCGATCGATGCCGCCACCGGCGGACTGGGAGCCAAGCCCCTCACCGAGGCCATCCACCGGACCGGCGACTGGGCGGTCCGTCTGCTGCTGGTGACGCTTGCGGTGACCCCGCTCAGGCGCATCGGCGGCTGGGGCCGGCTGGTCATCGTGCGCCGGCTGCTGGGGCTGGCGGCCTTCGGCTACGCGCTCGCCCACCTTACCCTCTACGCCGCCGACCAGAACTGGAATCCGCTGCGGGTCATCACCGAGATCGTCTCGCGGATCTACCTCACCGTCGGCTTCGTGACGCTGGCGGGCCTGGCCGTGCTCGCCGCCACCTCGACCGATGCCGCGATCCGGCGGATGGGCAGCCGATGGCACAAGCTCCACCAGATCGCCTACGGACTGACCGCGCTGGCGATCCTGCATTTCTTCATGCAGTCGAAGATTGACGCCTGGCAGGCGGCCCTGATGATGGGCTTCTGGCTGCTGCTGATGGGCTGGCGCCTTGCCCACAAGCTCGGCAGGTCGCTCGCGTCGCCGCTGACGCTCGCCGCCGTTGCCGTGCTCGCCGCCCTGGCCACCGCCCTCCTCGAGGCCGTCTGGTACGGCGTCTCCACCCGCGTGCCGTGGCAGGCGATCCTGTCGGCCAACCTCAGCCTCGACCCGTCGCCGAGACCCGCCGTCTGGGTGCTGGTCGTCGGGCTGGCGGCGGCGCTCCTGCCGCTGCGGCGCGGAATCGCGACGCGGCGCGCGGCGCCGGCCCGCTCCTGAATATTCAAATCGATCACGTTTCCCGAATTCAATTCGTCAGGATCCGGAATACTCGCGATCTCGACAGAGACGGGGATCAGTGATCACATTGATCCTGTCGTCACCGCAGTCACACACACCGAGGCGTGCAATGATCGTGCGCGATGCGACCGAGGACGATCTCCCCGGCATTCTTGCCATCTACAACGACGCCGTGCTGACCACCACGTCGATCTGGAACGGGACGCCGGTCGACCTGGAGAATCGCCGCTCCTGGCTGAAGGATCGTCAGGCGGCGGGCTTCCCCGTCCTTGTGGCCGTCGACGACGGCACCGTGCTCGCCTACGCGACCTTCGGCCCCTTCCGCCCCCACGAGGGCTATCGCCACACGGCGGAAAACTCCGTCTACGTCCACCGCGAGGCGCGGGGGCGCGGCATCGGCCGTGCCATCATGGTTCCGCTGATCGCGCGCGCCCGGCAGGCCGGCATCCATGTGCTGATCGGCGCCGTGGAAGCGGAGAACACTGCCTCGCTGCGGCTGCACCACAGCCTCGGGTTCACCGACGGCGGACGCCTCGCCGAGGTCGGCACCAAATTCGGCCGCTGGCTCGACCTGGTCTTCGTGCAGCTTCGGCTGGATGACGTCCCGCACTGAGCGCACGCTCCGAACGCGGCCCGCGCGGCAGCGGGCCGGTCGGGCATGGCGGGCGGACGCGGGCCGGATCGCCGCCGCCCCCGCGCCCACCGGATCCGTGCGGTCAGCCGCTACCCCTGCAGAAAATACGGGCGCGACTTGATCTGGAGAAGCACGACGGGTGCGGCCATAAGCACCGCGCCGATCAGGAACGACACGATGAGGGCGAAGGCGTCGAGCGTCCCGTCCGCGGCCGCCTGGAAATAGCAGACAATGCCGATCGGATAAAAGAGCACCAGCGCGGTCAGTAGGCCGGGGGAGAACCGGCCGCGGGCGCGCACGAACGGCAGCACGTGAAAGAAGGTGGCGTTGATCAGCATCAGCGCCGGGAAGCCGAGGGCAATGGCAGGTGATGCCTCGGCGAGATTGGCGGCGGCGATTCCGAGGACGATGACGATCGCGTTGACGACGTAGAAGTCCGGCCATTCCACCGGAAGCCCAATGACGGCGCGGGCCCAGTTGCGCCAGTCGAGCTGGTATTCCTCGAGGATGTGGACGGCGTAGGCGGCGGTGGCGAGCCAGAGGAGCGAAGAGAGCGGCATGGTTATCTCGATGCGCACGACACGGTCGGCTTGACCGCGCCGCATTCTAGCAAATCGCGGACAATGCCTTCACCAGATTCAATGATGTCATCGGACGTATTGCCGGACGGATCGAAACCTGCCCCGGCTACTGCTTGACATCATCGAAGCGCGGCAGGGCGTTGTCCGGAACGGCGAGATAGTCGCAGGTTTCCTGGGGGTCAGCGAGATCGCCCAACGAACCATCCGCGTTGACGCGCCAGTAGCGCATCCGGCCCGGACGGGCGGCCTCGAACACAGATTGCGCCATCTCCAGATCCTCCCTGCTCCACGCCTCGAACGCGACCACTGGGGCATTCACGTCTGACAAAAGAGCAGACGCGCCGCGAAGCACGGACGGCTCATAGCCTTCCACGTCGATTTTCAGGAACCGCGGCGCACCGTAGCGTTCGCAGAGGGAATCCAGGGTTTGCGTCTTCACCAGAACCGCCTGTGCACCTTCCATCGGAACGAAGCTGGCGCGATCTAGCATGGCAGGAACATAGAACGTGAGTTCCCCCTCCTCATGCGACGCCCCGATATTGAGCAGTTCGACATTGGGAAGCCCACCGAACGACCGCTGCAGGTACGAAAAGGTCCTCGGCGACGGCTCAAGGGCGACCACAAGTCCAGCCGCGCCGGTCAGATGCGCGAAGAATGCGGTCGTGTATCCGACATTAGCCCCTACGTCGAAGACCGTATCGCCCGGTAGGACAATCTGCCTGAAGAGAGTGTCGAGCCCCGCCTGCTGGGGGATGCGCAGGCTTCGAAACAAGCCGATGAAGACCGTCTCCCGGAGGTCGGCGCGCAGCGGTGTGGGGAATTCCGCCATCTGAAGCTGAAAGTCCTGCAGCGCCGGATCCCGCCGCGCCGCGAACTGCAGAAGGCGCGCGTATCCTCTCGGAAGACGCCGAGAGAGATCCAGCAGGATGCGGCTTTGCAGCTTCATCGCGGTCCGTCGTGCTCCATCAGGAGGCAAGCCTCACTGCCAATGTCCCCGGCCCCGCGACCGATTCCAACGTCGACGGTCACCGGCCATCACGATGTAAGGGCCGAACCAGCGGCTTCGCCGTCGGGCGAACTGTACCGGCAGACGACAGCGCCTCCTACGCAATTCCTGGCCACCGTTCAGCCCACGGTGGGCGTCTTTTCCACTTCAGGTGATTTCGCTCGGGCGCGGGATGGTCTAACAGTCTCGCGTCGTGCGCTGCAGGCGCGTCCGCTCCGATCGAAACGGTGCTGCAGCGCAACGATCCAAGCCAGAGATCGTTAGTCCTGCACTTCGACCGGGAAAGTGTCGTCCCCTTTTGCTCGAAGTGGTCTAAAACGCGGGAATCCACCCGCTTTCCCCGCCGTTGGCCGAAACACGACCCGCAGGGTCGCCCAGGAAGGGTCGCGCGACATGGCAGACGCCGCCGAGCCAGAGGTCCAGACCGACGTGCGCCCCGCGTTTCGCAACGAGGAGGGGCACCTCGACGCTGACTATCTGGGTTCGGTGGAGGCCGCGCTCGACGCCGGCGATCGGACGCGGCTGGAGGAACTGACAGAGGACCTGCACGAGGTCGACGTCGCCGAGCTGCTGACCGCGCTCGCCCCCGACAACCGCGTGCGGTTCGTCGCGTCGCTGGGCACCGACTTCGACTACACCGCGCTCACCGAAGTCGAAGAGCCGATCCGGCTGCAGATCCTCGCCAACCTGCCGCCGGACACGGTGGCCAAGGGGCTGGCTGCGCTGGATTCCGACGACGCGGTCTACATTCTCGAAGACCTCGAGGAGGACGAGAAGCAGGCGATCCTGGCGCGACTGCCGTTCGCCAAGCGGCACCGCCTCGCCCGCTCGCTGGACTATCCGGAAGAGACCGCCGGCCGGCGCATGCAGTCCGACTTCGTCGCGCTGCCGCCGTTCTGGTCGGTCGGCCAGGTCATCGACGCGCTGCGCGAAGAGGACGACCTGCCGGACTCGTTCTACCAGATCTTCGTGGTCGACCCGGCGTTCCGGCTGCTCGGCACGGTGGCGCTCGACAAGCTGCTGCGCACGCCGCGCACCACGCGCGTCTCGGAGATCATGCACGAGGCGCATCACACGGTGCGCGCCACCGACGACCAGGAAGACGTCGCCCGGCTGTTCCAGCGCTACAACCTGGTCTCGTCGGCGGTCGTCGACGAAAGCGCGCGGCTGGTCGGCGTGCTGACCATCGACGACATCGTCGACATCATCGAGGAAGAGGCGGAAGAGGATATCCGCTATCTGACCGGTGCCGGTGACGCGGAGCTCTCCGACACCGTCTACTACACGGCGCGCACGCGCATCCCGTGGCTGCTCATCAACATGGCGACCTCGTTCCTGGCCGCCTCGGTGATCGCGCTGTTCGACGGCACCATCCAGGAGATGGTGGCGCTGGCGATCCTGATGCCGATCGTCGCTTCGATCGGCGGCAACGCCGGCATCCAGGCGATGACCGTCACGGTGCGGGCGATCGCCTCGCGCTCCATCACCAGCCGCAACACCGCCCGGGTGATCGGCCGCGAGGTGCTGGTGGCGCTCGCCAACGGCAGCATCATCGCGGTGATCGTCGGCCTCGTCGCGGGCTTCTGGTTCCAGAACCCGGACCTCGGGGTGGTGATCGCCAGCGCGCTGGTGTTCAATGTATTCTGCGCCGGCTTCTTCGGGGTGGTCACGCCGATCCTGCTCGACAAGGCCGGCGCCGATCCGGCGGTCGCCTCGAGCGTGTTCCTGACCACCCTCACCGACGTGATCGGCTTCCTGGCCTTCCTCGGCCTCGCCGCCTGGTGGTTCGGGATCTTCTGAGCGGGCGCGACCGCCGCACAACGGCAAGAAGCAGTTTTCTTGGGATTTGCCTTTCCCTCCGCAATCCCGGACGGAAAACCGCAAGGGCACTTTTCCTGGGATTTGCCTTCCCTTCCGCAATCCCGGACGGAAAACCGCAAGGGCACTTTTCCTGGGATTGCTAGGCCGTCTTCCCGAAGATCTCCCGGCCGATCAGCATGCGGCGGATCTCGCTGGTGCCGGCGCCGATCTCGTAGAGCTTGGCGTCGCGCAGCAGCCGGCCGGTCGGATACTCGTTGGTGTAGCCGTTGCCGCCCAGGCACTGGATGGCATCGAGCGCCACCTTGGTCGCCTGCTCCGCGGCGTAGAGGATCGCGCCGGCGGCGTCCTCGCGGGTGGTGCGGCCCGCGTCGCAGGCCTTCGCCACCGCATAGACATAGGCGCGGCAGGCGTTCAGCGCGACATACATGTCGGCAAGCTTGCCCTGCATGAGCTGGAACTCGCCGATCGGCCGGCCGAACTGCTTGCGCTCGTGCAAATAGGGAACGACCACGTCCAGCGCCGCCTGCATGATGCCGAGCGGCCCGGCCGCCAGCACCACCCGCTCGTAGTCGAGCCCCGACATCAGCACGTTGACGCCGCGCCCGACCTCGCCGAGGACGTTCTCCGCCGGCACCTCGCAGTCCTCGAACACCAGCTCGCAGGTGTCGGAGCCGCGCATGCCGAGCTTGTCGAGCTTCTGGGCCGGCTTGAAGCCCGCCATGCCCTTCTCGATCAGGAAGGCGGTGATGCCGCGCGCGCCGGCCTCCGGATCGGTCTTGGCGTAGACCACCAGCGTCTCGGCGACGGGGCCGTTGGTGATCCACATCTTGGAGCCGTTGAGCACGTAGCGGTCGCCGCGCCTGTCGGCGCGGGTGCGCATCGACACCACGTCGGAGCCGGCGCCGGGTTCCGACATCGCCAGCGCGCCGACGTGCTCGCCGGAAATCAGCTTCGGCAGATACTTCGCCTTCTGCGCGGCCGTGCCGTTGCGGCTGATCTGGTTGACGCAGAGGTTCGAATGGGCGCCGTAGGAGAGCCCGACCGAGGCCGAGCCGCGGCTGACCTCTTCCATCGCCACGCAGTGCTCCAGGTAGCCGAGCCCGGAGCCGCCGTATTCCTCGTCCGCGGTGATGCCGTGCAGGCCGAGTTCGCCCATCTGCGGCCAGAGCTGGCGGGGAAACTCGTTGGTCCTGTCGATCTCGGCGGCGAGCGGGGCGATGCGATCGTCGGAGAAGGTGCGCACGCTGTCGCGCAGCATGTCGGCCGTCTCGCCGAGACCGAAATCGAAGACGGGCAGATCGTTGCGCATGGGGCGTTCCTCGCTGCGACCGGCGGTGGAGTCCGGCCGGTTCGGGTTTCGCCCAGCATGCCGTTCGACGCCCTGCAGTTGCAATAGGAAGGGCCGCTGGCACCCGATCCAAGAAAGAGTGTGACGGGGATCACGCTTTGGCGGGTGACCCGTTGCGATCCGGCCCCTATCCACGATCTACGTTGTGTGTTGCGACGACCAAAGCCCGAAGCAAGCAGTGTTCAGCAGGTACTGCCTTGCTTCGGGCGACGGCGCTTCAGGGTCTGGGCAACCGGCATGGGCATCTATCAACGGCTGATCGGAGCGCGACTGGTGTCCGCGGGATGCGGACTGCCGATTCTCGCGCGCAAGCGCCAGCGCATCATCCCGAAGGCGCGCGGCGTCGTCGTCGAGATCGGCATCGGTGCCGGCTACAACCTTCCCTTCTACGATCGCGACAGGGTCGAACGGCTGATCGGGGTGAACCCGGCCGACGGCTTCTGCGATCCCGACCGCATCGCGGCCCGGGCGGACGGCCTGCCCGTCGACCTCGTGGAGGATTCCGCCGAGGCGCTCTCCCTGGCGACCGGCATCGCCGACACGGTGGTCTTCACCTACACCCTCTGCTCGATCCCCGACGTGAAGGCGGCGCTGTCGGAAGCCCGCCGCATCCTGAAGGCCGACGGGCACGTGCTGTTCTGCGAGCACGGCCGCTCGACCCGCGCCTCCACCGGCCGCCTGCAGGAACGGCTGACGCCGATCTGGCGCCCGATCGCCTGCGGCTGCCGGCTCGACCGAAACCCCGTCGGCCTGCTGGAGCGCGCCGGCTTCGAGATCGACTGCCTCGAACAGGGGCCGCTCGACGGCGTGCCGGAGGTCCTCGGCTTCCACCACGTGGGCATCGCCTCGCCGCGCGTCAGCCAGGCAGCCTCTTTCTCCCCCGTCTAGATCTGCCCGCAGCATGTCCCCGTTCGGATCGAAGCGATCGGAGCGAAGAGCAATGGCTCGAGGGTTCGAATCCGGAGCCATGCGGGCGGGCTGCGGGGCAGTTGCGCCGGAGATGTCTGGCTGCGACTGTTCCGGCACGCTTGCGGACGTGGAGACGCGACATGGACCGGTTCACCGGCGGGTGCCAGTGCGGCGCCGTCAGGCTCGTGGCGACGGGGCGGCCGTATCGCGTCGGCCTCTGCCACTGCCTCGACTGCCGCAAGCATCATGTAACGCGCAACTTCGGTTGGCATAGGCGGGGGTTTGGCGGGATTTTCCGGGATTAGGCGGGATCACGCGAAATCGGATGTGATCTCAAAGGCCTAACCGGGATTGGTGCTGGCGGATAATTCCCTGTCCGAGCGGTCAGGAGTGCCAACCGAAGTTGCGCGGCCTTTCTGAAAGGGCCGTTGGCGCAAATCGCGCGCCGCGCTAAGGCGTTGAAAACACACAATCCGGCATTCAGAAAGTGGGACGCGGAGAGCGCCTGCGCGGTCACGCGTCCCACTTCGGCTAACCTGTTGAAGCGGCGAACTAAACCGGATGTCGAACCATATATTAGAAACTTCGAAAGTGGGACGCGGCGGCGGTCGGTCAGGAGTGGTGCTTCGCGTTCGATGTCCGGTCGGCCATTTCGCTTACTCGCGCGGCCGCCTCTTCGTGGGCGACGTCCAGAAGGTAGGCCAGAAGGTCGAACCCGAGGGCCCTGGCGCGAGCGCGCAGCTCGGCGCACTGCGACATCAATTCAGCGGCGGCCGCGCCGCGATCTCCGGAAGGCTTCGTCGGGCCGGTCATGCGGGATCTTCCCGACGGCCGGAGGCGACAATCTCAAGTGAGCCGTCCGGCAGCGGACGCTGAAGCGCCAACGCCTCTTTGATCGGCGCCGACATCCAGAGGTCCATCTCTTCGGCGTTGGTGAGGATCACCGGCATCGCCTTGGAGTGGACCGGGCGGACGACGTCGTTCGGCTCCGTCGTGAGGAATCCGAAGAGCTCGTGCTCGCCCTCCTCGGGCGCCTTCTGTGTGCCGCGCGTGCCCGTCCAGCGCCCCCAGATGCCAGCGAATGCAAAGAGCGGACGCTCCTCCGACAGGGCAAACCAGGTCCAGACCTTGCGCCCGTCCGGGCCGGGCGCGTCGGTCGGCTCGCAAAAGGAGGTCGCCATCACCAGGCAGCGCGCTTCCGGCCCCGTCCAGCGCCGCCAGTGCGGCGAGGCGACGTTGCGGATATTGGTGACGCCTCGATCGACCGGGCTCTTGAGGTAGCGCGGCGGGGTCGGCATTCCCCATCGCAGCATGACGAGCTCCCGCTCCCCATCATCTCCGCCGCGCACAACCGGCGCGAAGTTGTCCGGAAAGATCGCTGGCAACGACGGCAGGTTGCCGGCGCGGTCGCGCGTCGCCTTCACGAAGTCGCGGATCGCCTGCTGGCTCTTGGTGAGCGAGTAGAGATTGCACATCACAGACCGCCCTTAACCACAACCTACCCCTGTATCTTGCGGATTGTGCATCCGATCACTGAATTTCAGGTTGCGGGGCCCACCAACATCAAGCCGAGCGTTTACCGGTTCCGGGTTCCTCGCGGGCCGCCTTGAGCCGCTTGCGGAGACGCGCCTCCAGCCAGGGCAGCAGGGATTCCAGCTCGTCGCGGTCTGACGGATCCTCTGCACGGGCCAAGAGCTCGTTGTAGGCCGTGGCCGCTTCGTCGATCAGGACGTCTGAGGGAAGCCGCACGTTCTCCGATTTGTGGACAGCTGCAACCACTCGGGAAACGTCGCGAAGCAACGCTCCATCTACTGATCCGCCCTGTTGACGGCTCGGAGGATTCGGAGGCTCTGGCCGCATTGCCCCCTTGCCATTTGCCAACCATTCGACGGAGACGCCGGCACCTGCGGCGATCCTTGCGGCCGTCGTGACCTTCGGTTCGCGAGCGCCGCTCAGGTACGATTCCAGTGTGCGCCTCGGGATCCCCGACCTCTGCGCCAGCACATTTCCTCCGCCCACCGCATTTGCACATTCGCGCAAGCGCGAGGTGAACCCCTCGTCGCTCATGGGCTCACTCCGCACTCGTGCGAGTAACCCAATTTGGCACGAATGTCGTAGATACGGCGCGCAGGAGGCCAACCAGATCGCCGTGGGTGGCGGTAGATACGTCGATCGTGCTTGAGCGCATACGACATTCGTGCCATATTCGTCACGTTCGTGATTTGCCCACCGAAAAAAACCGGTCCTGCCAGACCGGTCCCTCGGAGACGATGATGACGAAGGCCGAACGGCCCCTAGACCAGCACGACATACGAGCCGCGATCCATCGGAAGGGGAAGACCCTTACAGGGATCGCCCTCGCCCATGGCCTCGCGGAATCGTCGTGCCGTGTCGCTCTTATCAGGCGCCACCCGGCCGGAGAGCGGGTGATTGCCGATGAACTCGGCGTGTCCCCCGCGAGCCTCTGGCCCGATCGCTATCCGTCATCGTCGCTCGGAGAGCCTACCCCCACCGAGGCCCGCCACGCGAGTCCGAAAGCCGGCGCGGCTACAGACAAAAGGCGCGCCGCATGAAGATGAAGCTGTCTGGACTTCGGGCGAATGCTGACAGGTTCACGCCCCGGCGCGCGAGCGATCCGCTGTCGGCGCTGATCGTCGGCGCCTGCCTCCTGCTGGCGATCGCCTGGGCGATCGCGCCGGCCGTTCAGGCGGTGATCGAGGTCGCCGCCCGATGAGCGGCGCGCGCGCCACCTACGAGCAGATCCCCGTCGCGTCGATCGACGTTGGCGACCGGCTCCGGCAGACGAACCCGGCCTGGGTCGAGGCGCTTGCCGCGATGATCAGGGAGCAAGATCTGCTCCAGCCGATCTCGGTTGTTCACGAGAACAGCGAACGCTATTCGCTTATGGCGGGTGCGCACCGGCTGGCCGCCGTACAGCTCCTCGGCTGGGAGATGATCGACGCCCGCGTGACACCGGCCGCCTGGATCAAGGATCAGGAGCGGCGGCTTCAGGAGATCCTGGAGAACGTCGCCCGCAACGAACTCAACAAGCTCGATCGGGCCGCTAACCTCGCCGAGCTGCTCTCGGTCTACGAGGAACTCCACCCGGAAATCCGGAATGGCGGCGATCGCAAGAGCCAAGCCTCTAAAGATAAACGCGAAAATCAGATGGCAATTTTTGCCATCCGATCCGAGATCGCGGAGAAGGTTGGCCTATCGGACCGTGCCGTTCGCATGGCCGTGGCGATTTGGAACGGCCTTTCCTCCGACAGCCGGAAGCGCCTCCCCGGCACAGACCTTGCCAACCATCAGGCGAGCCTGAAGACCCTCTCCGGCCTCGACGCCGTCCTGCAGAAGAAGGTCCTGGACTTACTTTTTTCCGATCCGGCGGGCGCGGACGACCTGGACGAGGCGATCTCCATCGCGATGGGCGTGAAGGCAGAGCCGGACAGTGACGCAGTCCTGCGACGGGCCCTGACCGGCTTCACGCGCCTGAAGAAGGATCAGCAGCGCGCCTTTGTCAGGCAGCATCAGACGACGCTCATCGCCGCCCTTCGCGCGGAGGGCCTGATCTGATGGCGCGGGCTCGCGGCGACACACGGACGCTCGACCTTCTCGACTGGCAACCGCCGAAGGTTGCCGTCGGCTTCGAGGACGAAATCCGCGCCGCGAGCCTCGACGCGAAGATCGCCAAGGCGCTGTCCAGGGCGATCCGGCAGAGCAAGAAGAGCCGGCCGGCGATCGCCGAAGAGATGTCCCGCCAGCTCGGCCGCTCGATCTCAGTGGCCACCATCGACGCCTATACCAGCGAGGCGAAGGAAGGGCATCGGATCCCGCTCGACCGGTTCATCGCGCTCATCCACGCGACGGGAAGCGTCGACCTGCTGGGGTGGCTGGCGGAGGAGTTCGGCTACGTGGTCGTGCCCGCTGAGTACAGGGACCTGATCGAGCTCCACCTGATCCGGGAGCGCCGCCGGGAGATCGAGGATCGGGAAGCCGCGCTGGAAGCACGCTGGAAGGGGTCGCGGCGATGAAGTTGTGGCTCACACCGCAGGAGATCGCCGACCTGGCCGACGCGGGCTCGCTGCCGGGCCTCCCGACCACCAAGCGGCGCGTCAATGCGATGATTGAGCGCGAGGGCTGGGACCGGCATCATGCCCAGGTCCGCACGCGCCGCGATCGCGGCGGCACCATCACCGAGTATCACATCGACCTGTTGCCGCTCGCTGCCCGGCTCGCCTACGCCGGCTCGGCGCTGGCGGTTGATCCCGCCGACTGCGTGCCCGACACGCCGGAGCTGGACGATCCCTGCTCGCCCGGCCGGCAGGTGCGGGACGCGCGCCGGGCGCTGGTGGCGATCGCCGACCGGTACGCCCGGTCGAGCGACCTCGGCACGGCCGCCGCCGACCATCTGTTCGCAGAGCTCTACAATGCCGGGAGCGTCGCCGCATCGGACTGGATCCGCGAGACGGTTGCGGCCGTGAGCCCGCGCACGCTGGCACGCTGGCGCTCGGACTTCCGCGCCGGCGGCCCGGCTGTGGATCCGCGCGGAAGCCGACGCGGTACCGGCGTCCTCGATCGCGCCAACGGCGGCCAGGTCCGGACCCTGATCCTGGCGGCGATCGCGAAGAACCCGCTCCTGACGGCGAAGCACCTTCGCGCCTTTGTCCGCTCCCAGATCGGCGACACCCTCACGGTGGAAAGCCGCAGCGGTGCGCGCGCCGTTCCGCTGCCGCCCCTCAGGACGTTCCAGGCGTCGATCTCGGCGTGGAAGGAGAGCTACAAGGCCGACCTTCTGCTGCTCACCGACCCGGACCGCTACAAGTCGATCATGCGCCCGAGCGCCTCGGGTTCGACCCGCGCGGCACGCCTCAACGAATGCTGGCAGATCGACGCCTCGCCCGCCGACGTCATGACCACGGCCGGTCGCCACTCGGTCTATGTATCCGTCGACGTCTATTCCCGCCGCATGGTGGTGCTCGTCTCCGACACGCCGAAGGCGGCTGCCGTCGGTCTGCTCCTGCGCAAATGCCTGGTCAGGTGGGGCGTTCCGGAACGGATCAAGAGCGACAACGGCAGCGATTTCGTAGCCAACTCGACCCGGCGCCTGATCGACACCCTCGGGATCGAGCATGAGGCCTGCGACCCCTACCGGCCGGAGCAAAAGGGGATCGTCGAGCGGGCGATCGGGACCTTCCAGCGCGATCTCGTGCGCACCTTGCCCGGCTTCATCGGGCACTCCGTCGCCGACCGGAAGGTGATCGAGAACCGGAAGGCATTCTCCAAGCGCCTCGGCCTCGACGAGAAGAGCCTGTTCGAGGTCGATCTGACGCCGGCGGAGCTCCAGTCATACGCCGATCGCTGGGCCGACGAGATCTACGCCCACGCCCCGCACGAGGGCCTGCGGCGCCGGACGCCGTTCGAGGTGGCCAACGCCTACACCGCCCCCGTCCGGCGGATCGCCAACGAGGATGCGCTGTCGCTCCTGCTGGCACCGATCGCCGGGTCCGACGGCTACCGGACCGTGACGAAGAAGGGCATCCGGGTCGGCGGTGAATACTACTGGACGTCGGCGGCGATGCCGCAGACCCGCGTGTTCTGCCGTCACGATCCGCAGGATCTCGGGCGCCTGATCGTGTTCTCCGAGGACGGCGAGACCTGGCTTGGCGAGGCGATCGCTCCGGAACTGGCGGGCGTCGATCCCGCAGAAATGCATGCCCGGCTCCTGGCCGAGCGCAAGGCCTACCACGACGGCCGCCTGAAGGACGTTCGCCGGGAGACGCTGGCGATCACGCCGCGCACCATCGTCGAGGGCCAGTTCCACGCGCGCGGCACAGCCGACGTCGTCGCCTTCCCGCGCCCCTCCGATGCCCACACGACGCCCGCGATCGATGCGGCCGCCGCGGCCGCCGGGCGGTCTTCGGAGCCGACCGTCGACCCGAAGACCGTCGAGGTCCGTGAGCGGCTGAAACGCGAGGATGCGGCGAAGCCGACGACGGCGCGGGTTCTGCCGATGAAGCCTTCCGAAAAGAAGACCGCGCGGCAGCTTTTTGCCCAGGCGCGGGCGCTGGAAGCGCGTCTGAGCGCTGGCGAGACTCTACCGGAAGCCGAGGCGCGCTGGCTCGCCAGCTACCAGCGGACCGACGAGTACTTCAGCCTTTCCGTCACGGAAATGGACCGGCACGCCAGCATGGCGTGACCAAAGAAAAGGGGGCGCCGAAGCGCCCCCAGAGAAGTAAGTGCAGGAGATCAGGAATGCAGACGAACATGCCTCAGGTCAAGCAAACTCTCGCGGTCCTGAACAACGTCAGCGCGCTCCACATCCTCGTGACGGCGTTGATCAGACGCGACCGTCATGAGCCGGGACTGGGCGTATTTTCCGGCTGGGCGGGCTCGGGAAAGACCTACGCTGCCATCTACACCCAGAACAAGACGGGGGCCATCCGGCTTGAGGTCGGCGAGAGCTGGAGCCGCAAGACGTTCTTGCAGCGGCTGCTGATCGAGCTTGGTGAGGACACGAAGGGCACGATATCCGATCTCGCAGAACGCGCGGCGATCGCGCTCGGCGACGATCCCGACCGACCGCTGCTCATCGACGAGGCCGACAAGCTCATCGATCGCGGGATGATCGAGATCGTCCGCGAACTGCACGACGCGACCGGCGTCCCTGTGGTGCTGATCGGCGAGGAGAAGCTCCCCCACAAGCTGCAGCAATGGGAGCGCGCCCACAGCCGAGTTCTCCGGTGGGAGCTGGCGCAGCCCTGCGACGCGGATGACACGCGCGCCCTTGCCGAGATGTTCTGCGAGAACATCGCGGTCAGCGACAGTCTGCTGGAAGAGTTGCGGAAACAGTCGACGGGCCGGGCCCGCCGCATCGTCGTCAACCTTTCCCGGATCCGCGAAGTCTGCTTCCGGCTCGACCTGTCGGAGATCGACCTCGCGACGTTCGAACAGAACGTGTCCGGCGGCTGGTACACGTCCACCCCGCCCCGCCGGGGGAGCGCCTGATGCCCCCCATCCTCAAGCTGCGCATCCGCGCCTCAAGCCGACCGCTGCAGACCGGCAACACCCACTTCTGGCGGGTGATCCGCGACCTGGACAAGCAGCAGGGCGAGTGGTCGATCGAGGACGTCTACCGTCGCTCCGGAGACGCTCACCGCAAGTCGGTCGACGATTACATCAGGCGGCTCACCAGGGCGGGGATAGCCCGCGAGACCACGACCGCCCCTCCGCGGCGGTACAAGCTGCTGACCCGGCCGGCGGCCGTCCCGATCATCAGTCGGGACGGCACCATCGGCCGCCAGGGTGCCGGCGTCCGCCACATGTGGACGGCTATCCGGGCACTGCGATCCTTCACGTTTCGAGACCTGGCGGTAGCGGCAACGACCGAGGAGGTCTCGGTTTCGGCCGAGACGGCCAAGGCTTATCTCAAGCGGCTCGACGCGGCCGGCTACCTTCGGACGATCGACCCCGGCCAGCCCGGCACCCCGCGCACCTACGCCCTGAAGCGCTCGATGGACACTGGACCCGAAGCGCCGCGGATCCTGCGAACCAAGTTCGTCTGGGATCCGAACCGCAACCAGGTCATGGGCGAACCCGAGGCCGAGGAGGACCGGCCATGAACCGCGGTCCCATCCCCGGCCGGCGCCCGGAAATGCGCCCGTGGATCGACAAGGCGCGCGATGCTCACAGCACGCTGCCGGAGTGGATCGAGGCGCTGGCGCTCGCCGCCGACGCCAAGGGCCTGGCGGCGACCGCGAAGCTCGTCCGCTATTCCCCGTCGACCCTCTCCACCGTCCTCAACGGCAAGTATGCGGGCGATCTCGGCCGGGTCGAAAATTCCGTCTCCGGCGCGCTGCAGGGCGTGACCGTGATGTGTCCGGTGCTGGGCGAGATCGGCCGCCAGCAGTGCGAGCGCCACCAGCGTGCGCCGAAGACGGTCTCCAACAGCTCCAGCTTGAGACTCCACCGGGCCTGCCGGTCCGGGTGACCGGTGCCGATCAGCGCGCCATCGCCGCGACCTCCAACGAAATGCAGAGCGTCGTTGGCTTCGCCCGGTCGACCCGGCTGTCCACTCCGGTGATGAACGCGCTCTTCGACAAGATGGACGCGGCGGACCTCACCGCCGGCGGCAAGGTGCTCAACAATTTTTTCGCGAGTGGCCCGACGACTGGGAAGCCCAGCTAGGCGTCCTGGCCGACGGCACCGGGTTCTCCGCCGCCGAGCTAGAAAGCTTCACGGTCGGCGACATCACGTTCTGGTGGGACGCGCTGATGGCCGGCCGCACGCTGTTGAAGGACGTGAAGTGACATGTCGCGATCGATGGCTCTCGACGTCCTGGTGCGGCTGCGCGACCGCATGTCCGGCCCGATGCGGCGGCTGCAGCGCAACCTCAAATCGCTCGCCAACGTCGGCCGGCAGATCGGCTTCATCGGCACGGCGATCGCCGCGATCTCCTTCCTCGGGCCGATCCAGCAGGCGGCCGCGTTTGAAGCGAAGCTCCTGGACATCGCCGGCACCGCCAATCTGAGCGGGGCAGCCGCCTTCGACTTCGCCGCCAAGACACGGCGGGAATACGAAGAGCTGGCGCTGGCGATCGGCCAGGCGTCGGACACGATCGCCGACGGCGCCGGCCAGATGATCGCCGCCGGCGTCGACGAAGGCGTCATCAACCGGAACATCGCGACGATCGGCAAGTCGGCCACGGCGGCGAGCGCCGAGTTCTCCGACATGTCGGCGGTGGCGACCGCGCTGCTGCAGACGCTGCAGGTGCCGGAGACCGAGCTTGAGGGGGCGCTCGCCGGCCTGGTCGTGGCCGGCAAGGAAGGCGCCTTCGAGCTGAAGGACATGGCGCGCTACTTCCCGCAGCTGACCGGGCAGATGAAGAAGTTCGGCATCACCGGACGCGAGGCGTCCGACCAGATCGCCACCCTCCTGCAGATCTCCAGGAAGGGCACGAGCGACCCGGCCCAGGCGGCCACGAACCTGCAGAACTTCCTGTCGAAGGCGCTGGCCCCGGTCACCCAGAAGAAGTTCCAGGAGCTGGGCGTCGACATAGAGGCGGTGATGCAGGACGCCGCCGCGAAGGGCATCAACCCGATCGAGGCGATGCTCCAGAAGATCGGCAAGCTCACCGGCGTCTCCAGCGATTCGATCAGCAAATACATGAACGTCGCCAAGGCGCGCGGGCTGGAGGGCGGCGATGCACTCGAGTACGTGCGCGAGCAGCTGGAGGCCATCGGCGCGGCGGGCAAGCTGGGCGAGCTGTTCCAGGATCAGCAGGTGCTCGACTTCCTGATCCCGATGATGGCGAACATCGACGAGTACAAGCGGATCAAAGCAGAGGTCGCGGCCGCCACGGGCGAGACGATCGACGCCGACTTCGACACCAAGATGCAGTCGCTCAACGTCCAGCTCGTGCGGTTCCGCGAGATCGGGACACAGGCGATGCGCGACGTCGGCTTCGCGTTCGGCGAATGGCTTCCCGGCATCAACGACCAGCTCGAAGCCGGCCTCAAGTGGCTGCGCGCGACGGACGAGGCGACGGGGGGATGGGTGCGCCAGGCGCTGGTCGCCGCCGGCGGCGGCATCCTGTTTGCCGGTGCGCTCGGGGCGCTCGGGCTGGCCCTGCCGATCGTCGCGGCCGGCTTCGCAGCCCTCGGCTCCGTCGTCGCGATCGCGCTCGGGCCGCTCGGCCTGATCATCGGGCTGGTCGCCGCCGGCGCCGTCCACATGGCGAAGAACTGGGACCGCTACGGACCCCGGATCCAGCGCATGTGGGACCGGACGAAGCGGGCCTTTGTAGACGGCGGCCGGGAGATCCTCCGGCAGGGGCGCGAGCTGGCCGCCCGCTACGAGCCGATGATCCGCGACCGCATCGGCCGCGCCTGGGACTGGGCGAGCGAGCGGGCCTCGCGGGCCTGGGCGCGGATGCCGGCGATGGAGAACCTGACCCTTCCGAACCTGCGCGCCTGGTTCGACGACATCGACTGGAGCGGCACCGCGACCAACGCCGGCAAGGCGATCGCCGACGGCATCGTGGCCGGGTGGCGCCTGCGGATCGAGGGGATCAACGCGGCCGGCGACATGCTCGCCTGGCTCTCAAACCAGATCGACCAGATCGACACCGAACAGCTCGGGACGCAATTCGCGAACGTCCTGGTCAACGTGTTCTCCCGTGCCGGGGACATGATCCAGTCGGCGCTCGACATCCTGGGCGGTGGGGCCGGCGGTACCGGCATCGGCAAGGCGCTCGCCGACAGTCTCGACAACGCGCTCTCCGGAGCGGGCAACGTGGTGACGTCGGTGATGCGCAAGCTCTTCGACTTCAACGTCGGCTTCTGGTCGACGCTGCTGGGGCCGAGCATCGACGCGATCAAGTCCGAGTTCGGGAACATCGACCTGATGCAGGTTGGCCGAGACGCGCTCCAAAGCCTGATTGATGGGATGAAGGAGCGCTTTGCAGCTCTACTCGAGTGGGTGAAGAGCATCCCCGGAAAGATCAAGGATGCCATTGGCAACATCGATCTTTCCGGCTCGGTGTCCTGGCCGACGTTCCTGGGGGGATCGGAAGGAAAGTCCGAACCTGGTGCACCCGCCAACGAGAACACGCCGGCCGCGCCGTCTCCTGGCGGCGTCGAAGGCCGCCGTCTGCGCCGGCGCTCGTCGCTGGAGACCGGACGGAAGTTCGCCGCGGTCCCGGCCGCCCGGACGGACGTCTCCGGCACCATCCGCATCGCCGTCGAGGGGCCGGGCAAGGTGACCGAGGCGACATCCTCCAACCGCCAGGTCGCGCTCGCGCCCGACCGCGGCCGCGCCGTGGGTCTGGCATGATGGGGCTGGCATGATCCTGGACAGCGTTGCCGACCTCCTGCCGGGCCTGATCCCCGGCCAGTATCGTGGCGTCGTCTTCGACGTGCCGGACACCCGCACCGAGGTCGGCCGGCGCGTGGCCGAGCACCTGTTCCCCGGCCGGGACGATGCCGAATACGACGATCTCGGGATGCTGCCGGAGGTGGTCTCGGTCGAAGGCGTCCTGCTCGGCGACGACTACATCGCCCAGGCGATGGCCCTGCGCGCGGCCTTCAAGCGGCCCGGACCGGGGACGCTCTATCACCCGTGGTTCGGCTGGATGCGCGTCATCGTCGACCGGCCACCGGAGATCACCTTCTCGTCGCGCGAACTCCGGGTCGCGCGGTTCTTCGCCTACTTCAAACGGATCGACGGGGACCCGGCGCCGGCGTCGATCTCCACGGCGGCGGCGGTCGCGGCAGGCGCGAGCCTGCTTGCGGCATCGGCGCTCATGCTGATCCGCGCCGTCGACGGCCTCACCATCAGTCGGATCGGGGCGGCCGCCTCCACCCGGACCTCGCGCGTGTTCGCCGCCGCCGTCACCGACACCGCCGGCACGGTGCCGGACGTGCGCACCGGCACCGGCGCACGGGCGATCACGGCCGCCGCCGCGTCGCCGGCCGCCACGCCTGGCGCGGTCGCCGGCCTGGTCGCCGCCACCGGGGCGGCGCTGCGCGCCTCGGTCCCGGCGCTGACGGCGGCCAACAGCGTGGTCGCGCCCGCCTTCGAGGCGCCGGCGCAGGACGTGGGAATGTCGCCGCCGCAGGGTCTCGACTTCGCCCTCGGCCTGTCGAGCCGCCTCGTGGCGGCGGTCGCCGACGCGCCGTCCGTTCCCGACCAGGCGATGCTGCTCGGTACGGCGGCCGCCATGCTCGCCGAGGCGGGGCCGATGCTGGCCCAGGCGGAGTTTTCCACCCGGAGCGAGGCGCGCGCCGCCCGCGCGGCGATCGCGACCGAGACCGACCGGGTGACGACGGCGGCCGAGGGCCTCGGCGAGACGCTGTTCGCGGCCGTGGCCAGCACCACCGGCCGCCTGGCCGGAGACTTCCGGCTGGCGGCGATCGCCGACATCAACGAGGTGATCGGCCGGCTGCCCCAGGTGGTGGCGCTCACCACGACGCGCCCGGCCGACGCCTTCCAGGTGGCGGCGCATCTGTTCGGTGACACGCCAGCGGCGATCGAGATCGGCTACACCGACATCGTCGCCCGCAACCGGCCGCGCCATCCCGCAAGCCTGCCGGCCGGGCGGGTCGAGGCGGCGCGCTGATGGCCAAGATCCCACCCGATCTCGTCCCGGCCGACGAGCCGACACGGCGGGTGCGCCTGGAGATCGACGGCGTCGGATCCTTCGACAGCTGGGTGTACGTCGAGATCGTCCGCGACCTGCAGGACTTTGCCGGGTCGTTCACGGTGATCGCCCGCGACGCCACCCGCTTGATCGCCACCCTGCAGTGGGCCTCGCCGCCGCCGCTCTACCGCCTGCGCCCGGGTCCGGGAGTGCGGATCTACATCGACGACGAGATCGTCCTTACCGGCTGGATCGAGAAGGTCCGGCCGGACATCGACGAGGCCGGCGCCCAGGTCACGATCTCGGGGCGCGACAAGGCGGGCGACCTGGTCGACTGCGCGGCCGCACCCGACGGGCCCGGCGAGTTCCGGCAGGTGACGCTGGAAGAGGCCGCCCGGCGCATCTGCGCACCCTTCGGGCTGTCGGTGCGCTGCGAGATCGACACCGGCAGGCCCTTCGACCGCTATCCGCTGGAGCTGACCGAGACCCCGCTTGCCGCGATCGAGAAGGGCGCGCGGCAGCGGCACGCGCTGGTGACGTCCGACGGCCTCGCCGGCGTCGTCCTCACCCGGACGGGGGGCACGCGGGCGCCGGCCGACCTGACGCTGCCGGGCAACATGAAGGGGAGCAGCGCCGAATACAGCCATGAGGGGCGACACTCGCGCACCGTCGTCCACGCCCAGGGCGAGCGCGCCGGCGGGCGGCGGACCGGACGGCCGGCGCCCCTGGACGTGACGGCGGAGCCACTGTCGATCGAGGACCGGGCCGCCGGCGACGGATCCGCGACCGAACGGGAGCGCTTCGGAACGGCGGTGAAGGGCTCGGCCGTCGATCCGGAGATCACGCGCTACCGCCCGATCGTCCACCTCGCAAAGACACAGGCGGACGGCCTTGCGGCGGCCGACGAGGCCGACTGGCGGATGCGCACGGCACGCGCCGCGGCCGAGGCGCTGGTCACCCGGGTGCACGGCTTCCGGGCGAACGGCGAACTCTGGAAGGTCAACCAGCTCGCCTACGTCTCCGACGCCTACCAGGGGATCGAGCGAGACGAGCTGATTTCCCGCACGGCGTACCGCTACGATTACCTCGGCGAGATCACCGAGATGACGCTCACGTCGCCAGAGGCCTTCGACGCGCGGCCGGTCGCCAGCCGGCGCACCAACCAGAAGAGCCGGAGCAAGACGAAGGCGAAGCCGAAGGCGCTGGACACGACCGCTGAAGCGCTTTGATCTCGCTCGCGCCGGTTCGCTGCGCTCACGGCTGCGCGGGCGCGGCCTGACCGGCCGGCGCGCGGTCGCGCGCTGGTGGGTGCACGACTGAGAGCCACAGGGAGAGGAAGATGGACCGTGATACCGCAGGCAAGCTGCGCGGGCTGATGCGGCGCTGCTCGATCCGCAACGTGCGCGACGATGGCGAGATGCAGACCTGTTCCGTCGAGGTCGCCGACGGGATCTGGCGCGACGACGTGGAGGTGTTGATGCCGTTCGGGTTCGCCGCCCACGTGCCGGCGGACGGGGCACTCGGCATCGTGCTGGCGATCGGCGGCGACGAGGGAGACCTGGTCGTGCTGCCGATCGCCAACCCGTCGACGCGCCTGGGCGGCCTGAAGGAGGGCGAGGTCGGGCTCTACAACAGCCATGGCGATAAGATGGTGCTCACCGCCGGCGGCGACCTGGACATCAAGACGGGCAAGAGCGTGACCGTCACGTCGCCGACCGGTGTCTCGGTGGACGGCGAGACGCTGTCGCTCAAGGCCGGCTCGGGGAAGCTCGAATAGTGCCGCTGATCGTTCGCCTGGGCGACAGCTCCGACCATGGCGGCGTGGTGTCGTCAGGGGCGGCCAAGTGGGACTGCGAAGGCGAGCCGATCGCCCGGGTCGGCGACATCCTCGAATGCCCTTTGCACGGGCCTCAACCCATCGTGGAAGGGTCCTCAAACTGGGAATGCGAAGGCGCGGCGATCGCCCGGCATGGGGACCATGCGGCGTGTGGGGCGGCGCTTATTTCGGGGGCGGTGAAGTGGGAGTGCGAATAGGAGCGTCCAACAGCGGTGCTCTATACGGCGCGTCTGTGATGCCCTGACCTCTCAAATCCGCGGTCCAAGTTTCAAATCGACGCGCAGCCTTTTCCAGCGTCTTGATGACCTCAGGCCGGTATTGCAGCGGCACTACGCTCTGTTCGCTGATTACAAGTGACGCGTAGAAGCACTGAAACATTGCCCACCTTTCAATGGGTAATCGGCCGCGTCGTCTCGCTGGAGCTGCGGGAGGTCCACGACCACATCACCTGGTGGGGCCGGCAGTATTTCGTGGACACGGCCGAGGACGAGTTCGTCTACCGCCACGCCGGCATCTGGGGGATCACGCCCCGGCCGGCGACCACGGCGATCGGCAGCGTCGACATCGAGGGCACGGCGGGTACCGTGCTGCCGTCCGCCCTGGAGCTCTCCGGATCCGACGGCACGCTCTACGTGACGACGGAAGCCGGCGCGATCGGCGTCGGCGGGACGGCCACCGTCGCCGTCGCCGCCACGACGGCCGGACCGGACGGCAACCTGGAGGCAGGCGTCCGGCTGGTCACGGTCACGCCGTTCGCCGGCATCACACGCATCACCGTCGCCGGCGACGGCATCGCCGGAGGTGCTGCCGAGGCGACACCGGCCGAACTGGCCCAGGCGGTGGGCGCCCATATCCGCCAGCGCCCGCACGGCGGCGCGGCCTTCGACTATCCGACCTGGCTTGCCGAGGCCTTCGACGTCCGAGCCGTCGGCGTCGTGCCCGAGTGGATCGGCCGCGGCTCGGTCGGCGTCGTCGCGATCATGAAGGATGGCGCCTTCGGCCGGGCGCCGACCGAGGGCGAGATCGAGGCGATGCAGCGCCGCATCGGCCGCTTCGGCAAGGCGGAAGGCGTGCGGCCGGTGACAGCCAATGCGATCGTCGTCGCCGGCGAGGTGACCCCACTTACGCTGCGGCTCCGCCTGCGCCCCGACACGGCCGAGGGCCGCACTGCCGTCACCGAGGCCTGGTCGCGCTTCGTCGCCACCATCGGCGACGAGGACGACGCCGTGAACGATGGTCCGATCGGCGCGCTGATCGAGCCGTCGCGGATCTCCGAGGCCATCTCGGCGGCGGCCGGCGAGTATGCCCACGATCTCCTGGAGCCGACCGCGCCCTTCACCCTGGAGCGCACCGAATATCCGGTGCCGGCGGCGCCGATCTTCGAGGCGGCGCCATGAGCCGCTCCGTCCAGGACGTGCTGCGAAGCCTGATCGGCAAGCTGCATCCGGGCTGGGCACTGGCCAGGCGCGGCGGCGTCCTGGACACGGTGCTGGAAGGCATCGCCGGACCGATCGCCGACGCCGAGGCGAGCGCCGAGGCGCTGATGGACGAGATCGACCCGCGCGCTGCCGTGAACCTATTGCCGGATTTCGAGCGGGTGCTGGGTCCGGACCCGTGCGGGCGCGACCTGGACAACCCATCGCTGCAGGAGCGGCAGCGCGTCGCCCACCAGCGCTGGACGGCCGTCGGCGGCCAGTCGCTGCCCTACCTGATCGCGCTTGCCGCGAACCTGGGCGTGCTGATCCGCATCGACGAGTTCTGGCCGTCCAAGGCGGGCGTGCTGCGCGCCGGCGATCCGCTCATTTCCGACGGCGAGCAGTTCGTCTGGCGGGTCCGGCTGGCGCTGCTGGGCGAGTTCCTGTTCCGGGCCGGCGGCGGACGCGCCGGCGATCCGCTCGGCTGGATCATCCTGTCGAGCGTCGAGTGCGAGCTCCGCCGCATCGCCCACGCCCACACCGTGGTGGTGTTTTCCTACGTCGATCCGGTGAGCCTGATCGGCGTGCCGACCATTCTGGGGCCGGCCTCCACCACGGACCCGACGCCGGTCATCACCGGCATCACCGCCGAACCCGGTGCGATCATCGAAATCGAGGAGGTCTGAATGGACCGCGTCAACGGAGCAGACTTCGTCGACATCGGCGGCGGACGGCGGGGCTTTCGGGGCCAGAGTTTGGGCGGCGGTGTCATCGGCACCGAGGTGACGGCCGCCTGGCTGAACGCCGTCCAGGAAAACCTGATGAAGGTGATCGAGGCGGGCGGCTTCGACGGCAACATCGCCGACTGGGAACTTCTGTGGAAGGCGCTCCAGGTCGGTCAGGCGGGGCGGTCGGACATCCCGGTGCTCGGCTGGCAGGCGGCTCCGCCAGGGGCGCCAAGCGTGGGCGACCGCTACGTCGTCCAGGAGGATGCGACCGGAGCCTGGGCCGGGCACGACCACCAGGTGGCGACCTGGTTCGGCGCGTGGGCCTTCGCGGCGCCGATGATCGGTCAGCAGGCGAACTTCCTCACGGACGGCCTCTATCGTGTCATCTACTTCGACGGCTCTGTCTGGGCGGAGCATGGGGCTGGCCGCCTGCTCGGCGTCCAGGTCTTTTCGGCGGCAGGGACATCAACTTACACGCCGACGGATGGAACACGCAGCGTAGTGGTCGAGCTGGTTGGCGGCGGCGGTGGAGGTGGCGGGGCGCAGGGCACCGGGCCGTCCCAGGTTGCGTCCGGGTCCGGAGGCGGCGCTGGAGGATATGCGCTCAAGCGCATCACCTCCGGTTTCTCGGGCGTGACGGTGACCGTCGGCGCAGGTGGCGTCGGCATCTCTGCGAACAATGGCAGCGGCGGGGGAACGTCGAGCTTCGGGGCGCTCGTGTCTGCCACTGGCGGCGGCGGCGGTACGCTTGGTGTGGCCGGCGGATATGCGACGACATCGGTGGCCGGCGGGGCCGGTGGAGGTAACGGATCATCTGGCGATCTCAACGCCGCTGGCGGCTATGGGAAATACGGCATCTACCAAGCTTCCCCGGCCAGTGGCGAAGGTGGGGCATCCCATTTCGGCGCCGGAGCGGCGCCCGTCAGTGGCACGTCGGGCGGCAATGCCGCCGCCTCTCCAGGTGCCGGCGGGTCAGGCGGCGTGGTGTCGCCCAACACGTCGATCAACCCCGGTGGTGGCGCCGGCATGGCCGGACTGGTGCTGGTCTGGGAGTACGCATGATGTGGGCACGTATCGAAGAGAGTCGCGTGGTTGAAACGACCACTGTGGACCCGGCAGGCCGCTTTGCCCCCGGGCTCGACTGGAGAGCGGCGCCCGAGGGCGTCGCGGTTGGGTGGCAGGTCGACGGCGAGACCTTTGGGGCGCCCGCGGGGCCGTCGCTTGCCGACCTGAAGGCGGCAAAGGCGGATCTGGTCGATGCCCGACGGGATACGGTCCTGACGGGCGGCTACCAGCACAATTTCGGCGGGTCGGCCGGAGTCCGCACCCTCGACAACCGAAGCGAACGCGACGCCATCAACTGGCTGGGGTTGAAGGGCCTCGCTGACGCGATGATCACCGCCGGCGACGGCGACGATCTCCTGTCGCTCCGTGATGCGTCGAACGAGACGTTCACGGCGTCGGCGGCGACTGTGGGGGCATCACTGATCGGCATGGCTGTCTGGCGGGCGTCGGTGCTTGCCGCGTCCTGGACCATCAAGGACGCAATCGCGGAGGCCGAGGACAAGGCCGCGCTCGCGGAGATCGACATCGACGCCGGCTGGCCGGAGTAGGCCGTGGCGACCGACAAGGGGATTGCCGACGGCGACGGGGCGTGGCCGGTCCAGGTGACCGCGCCTCTCGGCGTCGGCACGCACCCGTATCGGGCGCGCCAGTCCCTGGACGGAGTCACCTTCGGCGCCTGGTCAGAGACGTTCGACGTCACGCGCCTTCCCACTCCCTGGGATCCGTCGATCGATCTGGGCACCCAGGCGGCGGTGTTCGACCCCTATGCCGCCCTTTATCAGGACGTCGCCGGAGCGACGCCGGCCGGCGCCGACGGCGATCCGGTCGCCCTCGATGCCGATCGCAGCGGGAACGGCCATCACTTCCTGCAGGCGACGGGCGACAAGCGACCGACGCTCAAGGTGTCCGGCATATGGCGCTATCTGCAGTTCGACGGGGGTAACGACCTGCAGTCGCTCACATGGGCTGGCGGGGCGGCTTCCTCGACGATGATCGTGGCGGTCCGAACCACCGACCCCCTGTTCATCCCGTTCTCTGGCGGCGCGTCGCAGTATGCCTTTTGCTGCGACGGGGGCGGCGGCTCCATTGCAGAGGGCACCGGCGGGCTCGCGACCCATCATGTCGACGATGGTCCGAACCTCACCGACCGAACCGATTTCCAGACCGCCGTCGTCGACGACGCCTGGCACATCTGCGAGCAGCGGATGGCGGATTTGAGCACCTGGACGCCGATCAATTTCGGCGGCTACCCGACCCTCGGCTTCTTCGCCTTCGGCGGGTTCCGTGGGCGGATGATCATCGCGCCGAGCGCCAAGCTGACACCGTCCGTCCTGGCCTACGCACGCGGATGGGTCGCGGATGGTATTCCGAGCGGATGACCGACCAGGCGCGGCGACCAGGCGAACCGGAGGGGGTGGGATTGAGCTGAGGTGGGAGGGGCCGGGCGTAAACCCGGCTGCGGGGCGTCAACTGGTCCGTCTGAACCCCGCAAGACGCCAATCGAGATAACGTCACCCTCCCGCTGCTGCCAGGCAGCCGAGCGAAGGTGACCGCAATCTCTGAAGGTTCCGTTGACAAGACAGGAATATCGGGCCGTTGAGCCCGTCCGCCCCGCCGCCGGCTATATCGGTGGCAAGCGCAACCTCGCCGGCCGCCTGATCGAGCGGATCGAGGCGATCCCGCACGATGGCTACGCCGAGGCGTTCGTCGGCATGGGAGGCGTGTTCCTGCGCCGCCGGTCGGCGCCTCCCTTCGAGGCGATCAACGACGCCTCCGGCGACGTCGCCAACTTCTTCCGCATCCTGCAGCGGCACTACACCCACTTCCTGGAGATGCTGCGCTTCCAGGTCGCCTCGCGCCGAGAGTTCGAGCGGCTGATCAAGACAAATCCGGACACGCTCACCGACCTGGAGCGGGCCGCGCGGTTCCTCTACCTCCAGCGCATGGCGTTCGGTGGCAAGGTCACGGGTCAGACCTTCGGCGTCAGCAAGGTCGGCGGGGCGCGCTTCAACGTCACCACGCTCGCGCCGACGCTGGAGGCCATCCACGAGCGCCTCGCCGGTGTCGTCATCGAGCGGCTCCCCTGGCAGGACTTCCTGAAGCGCTACGACCGGCCGGGAATGCTGTTCTACCTGGACCCGCCGTATTTCGGGAACGAGGGCGACTATGGCCGCGATGCATTCGGGAGGGAGGAGTTCGCGGAGATGGCCGAGCGCCTGGCTGCGCTGAAGGGGACGTTCCTGCTGTCGATCAACGACCGGCCGGAGGTGCGAGAGACGTTCCGGGGCTTTGAAATCGAGCCTATCCAAACCACCTATTCCGCGTCCCGGGCGGCTCCGGAAGTGGCGAAGGAACTGGTGATATCCCGTGCCACAAGAGCGCCATCAGCCGAGGGGATAATATGAGCGCAATGATCACGTCGGCGCCCTGGAGAGGCGCGATGGTAGGGAGAGGAGCCATGCCATATCACGTGTTAGCGACTGGCGAGTGCAATGAGCTTGTCATCGAGGCGGCCGAGACGGCCCAGCTCGCAATCGAGCTCGCAAGGTCTCTGGAGTGCACCGGCTGTCACACCTTGAAGGTGATGACGCCCGACCACGACATCTTCGATCAGGCGATGTTCGAGAAAATGCAGGGAGACCCGGTCGACCGTCTTGGGGCAGATCCCCAGGTCGTTCCCCAGCGGACCCTCTGCGGCGGCGGCTAGAGAGCCTTCGAAGGGCGCTTGATGGCGGAGGGAGTGGGTTCAATTAAGGGAGCCAGCGATGTCGTTGGCGGGCCTCTTTCCTTGAGAGCCAAACGAAGTAGAGGCCTCGAATCCGCAGGACCGGCACCCTCCGCCTGACCTCATAGTCGCGCAGCCACCGTTTCGACTTCACCTTGAGATGGCCGCCGGGCAGGCGAATGTGGAAGTGCATCACGCCCCCGTTGGCCGCTCTCGCGACTGGCGATCAGCGCCAGACGGCCACGCCCGTTAAGGCACCCTCAGATGGCCTCTACAAGGCGAAAAGTTGCTGCCAACCAAACTTGCGCGGCTATGCCAACCGAAGTTGCGCGCTACACATCACGGGGCGCTGTTCTACGCCGCGGCAGTGTTTCCCGAGGCCGCCGTGGCGATCGACGGCGAGACGCGCGACTATGCGGGCCGGCACTTCTGTCCGCGCTGCGGCTCGTCGGTGTTCGCCCGCAGCGGCGACGAGACCGAAGTGCATCTCGGCAGCCTCGACGCGCCGGACCAGCTGATGCCGACCTACGAAAACTGGGTCGTCCGGCGCGAGGCCTGGCTGCCGCCGTTTCCGCTGCCGCACCGCTACGACCGCAACCGCGCGGGGACCGGCCGGTCCGAGGACTAGGTTCCGGACGGCGGACGCGGGCCCGCATCGCCTGGAAACGGTTTGCGCCGGTTCGGCGCCCGGAGGCGCTCAGCCGTCGAGGTTCTCCAGACAGACCATGGTGAACAGGCCGGTCAGCACGTGCACCGGCCTGCCGTTCTTCTCGCCGTACACGTCCGCCCGGCAGATCGTCAGCCGGCGGCCGGGCTTCACCACCCTGCCCTCGGCGATCATCTGCGCGCCTTCGGCCGGGTTGAGAAGGTTGACCTTGAACTCGCTGGTCAGCACGCCCGTGCCGGCCGGAAACAGCGACAGCGCCGCGTAGCCGGCCGCCGTGTCGGCGATCGTCGTCGTCGTGCCGGCATGGAAGTAGCCGTGCTGCTGGGTCAGCCCCGGCGCGTAGGGCATCGTCAGGTCCACCTCGCCGGGGGCGATATGCACCATCTCCACGCCGAGCGTCGCCATGAACGCCTGGCGGGCGAAGCTCTCGCGCATCCGCTGCTCGTAGTCGGGATTGCGCGGCTCGAAGCGCGCAGCGGCACGGTCAGTCATGCAAGGCCTCCCCCAGTTTCGCCGCTCGATGCGGTCTCTTGCCCATCGGCGAGCATAGCCCCGGTTCGGCCCAGGACCAGCGCCGATGGCGATCCTATCGCCGATACTTGATGAAGGGGGTGACGGACGCGACCCGGTCATAGAGCCGGCGCGCCGTTTCGTTGAACGTCTGGGTGAGCCAGTACACCTGCTCCGCGCCCGCCGCGTCGGCCGCCGCGTAGACCGCCTCGATCAGCGCCCGCCCCGCGCCGCTATTGCGGACATCGGGCGAGACGAAGAGATCCTGCAGGTAGCAGACCGGACCGACCTGGGAGGTGGACCGGTGAAAGAGAAAATGGGTGAAGCCGACCAGGCGCCCTTCCCCGTCGACGGCCACGAACCCGCGCGGGTCCTCCCCCGGCGCCATCAGGCGCGTCCAGGTGACCTCCGTCACCTCCGCCGGGATCGTGCGCTCGTAGAAGCGGTTGTAGCCCTCCCAGAGCGGCGACCAGGCGGACCGGTCGTCCGGGGCGAGCGGCCGGATGGTTACGCGCGTCCTGTCAGTCATGTCCGCCCTCCAGCCGGCCCCGCGCCGCCGAAATCAGGTGCCCGAGCGACCGGCGCTGCCGGCCGTCCTCGAAGTTGGCAGGATCGAGCCACGCCTCGAAGCCGGCGCGGACCGCCGGCCACTCGGCGTCGATGATGGAGAACCAGGCCGTGTCGCGGTTGCGCCCCTTGACCACGGCGGCCTGCCGGAAGGTGCCCTCGTAAGTGAAGCCGTAGCGCTCCGCGGCGCGGCGCGACGGCCCGTTGAGCGCGTGGCACTTCCACTCGTAGCGGCGGTAGCCGAGCTCGTCGAAGGCGCGGCGCATCAAGAGGAACTGGGCCTCGGTGGCCGCCACCGTCTTCTGCAGCGCCGGCGCATAGGCGATGTGGCCGACCTCGATCACGCCGTTCTTCGGATCGATGCGGAGATAGCTGGCGACGCCGACGGCCTTGCCGCTCGCCCGGTCGAGGATGGCGTGGAAGAGCGGATCCTCCTTCAGCGCCGCATCCATCGCCCAGTCGAGATAGGCCGCCTCGTCGGCGAACGGCCCGTAGGGCATGTAGGTCCACATGCCGCCGTCGCGATCAGCCGAAAAGGCGGCGTGGAGGTCGGCGCCGTGCCGCACCGGCTCCAGCGGCTCCAGCCGGCACGTACGGCCGTCGATGGCCAGCCGCGGCGGCCGCGGCCGGGCCTCCCAGCCGGAAACCTCGTCGCCGATGGGTTGGCCGAGGCGGGTGATGCTCACAATGCCTCCAGGCTCGCATTGACCGCACGCGACCCGCGCGGTCAGCAACGGAGCAGACCCGTCGGGACCGCACGGACGGTCGCCTCAATTGGGCACTCTCGGGCGCGTCGGTCAAGCCGAGCGCCGGCTCTGCTTTCCGACCCCGGCCCCGGGTTCGCGACTTGGGTCCCCCCGCGGACCGCTTCGAAACGCTCCGTCCCTCGCGGTGATTGCAATTTCAAATTGTATTCATGACCACCTACCGCAATCATGGATATTGGGGAAACAGCGATCGGCTCAGGGGGGCTCCATGCACGCGCGATCTACGAACCGGATTTCGCCCCTTCATCGCGGGCTGGCTTTTCTATTCACGATGGTGGTCGTCGCGGCCGTCCTGCCGGCGCCGGTCGCCGGTCAGCCGGCTCCGGCCGTCGACATCCCACCCCAGATCCAATGGCGGCTGGTGAACAACTTCCTCCTGATGAAACACCCCGACGATCTCGCCCCTCACCGGGCGGCGTTCGAGGCCGCCAGGAAAGAAGGTGGTCGGGACATCATACGACGGATGGAATACCGACTGCAGCAGGATGCCGGCCGCAAGGGTTGGGCCGCGCGGCTGCAGACCCAACCCGGTTTCCGCGAGCATACGTCCCTATGCCTGCTGAAGACGTCCCAAGGCTGGAAAGTCGATGCCGATTGCAGGGAGGATGGGACCTACACCGACTATCTGTACCCCCGAAGCTATGCTGCCGCCTTCACGCTGGCGCCTTCGCAAGGCGAGTGCAGATGGAGCCTGAACGACAGCTTCTTCTCCGACTGGGTGCCATGTTCGGCCGAAATCACGATCGCCTTGCCGACCGAACAGAGCGTTACGATCGCCGCCCAACAACGGGACGATGAAAATGCCGAAGAGGCCCCTCCGATCGCCCGCACCGAGGTCACCGTTCGCGACGTTGTCATCGCGGGGATCGGTGATTCTATCGCCTCCGGCGAAGGCAATCCCGATACCCCCGTCGACTTGGTGAACAAGGGCTTCTGCTTCGAGCGCTACGCGTCGTCATCGCAACACCTATTCGCCCCCGCCCGCTCCACCTACGGCCTGCCCGGGGGCACCGCGTGCCCGAACCCGCGCGACGCCGACCAGAGGTGGAAAGACAGGAACGCGATGCGGGCGATACACCCGGCCGGGTGGCTCGACCCGGCCTGCCACCGGTCGGCCTATGGAAACCAATTCCGGACGGCGTTTGCGCTGGCCCTTGCCAATCCCCAGGTCGCGTTCATCTACCTGCCCCTCGGCTGTACCGGGGCGACGATCCGGGAAGGAATCCTGGGTCCGAAGACGCCTCGAGAGCACTACAAGATGCCCGGCGTCACCTACCAGTACACGGTGCCGAGCCAGATCTCGGAGATCAATCGGCTGCTTGCCGGCAAACCCGCCAACAGGCAGCCGCGCAAGCTGGATCTTGTCCTGCTGACGGTCGGGGCAAACGACGCCGGCTTCTCCGAGCTGGTCGCCAACGTCCTGTTCGATCCGGAAACCAAAGAATTCAGCGTCGTCCGCGCAGCGAACCAGATCCTCACGCCGGCGGACGCAAGGGATAAGGTCCGCAAAGACCTCATAAAAGATTTCGGCGCGCTCCGAGAAAATCTCGGGCGCCTCGTCGTCGACGGAGACATGAGCCGCGTCGTGTTCATCTCCTATCCAAATCCGGGGTTCGCAGGCGGCTCGATCTGTCCGTCAGGCCGGCGTGGCTTCGACATACACCCTGCGTTCTCTCCCGCTCGAAGCCGTCTCCAGGCTGCTGTCGATTTCGTCGAGGCCCCAGACAGCGAGGCCGGACTCTTATCGACCTTCAAGGGCCTCGCCCGGTGCACCATTCAAAGCTGCCCCTCAAAGCAGAGAATGACCGTCGTCGACGGTCATCAACCTGCATTCAAGGACCATGGATATTGCGCAGCCTCGGCGAGCGACCCGCAGTTCGACCGCACCTGCCTGAAGAGCAATGGAAAGACCTTCAGGGGCGCGAACTCCACCGGGGACGAAAGAGCTTTCAGCACCTCGGGCTGCGCTCCCTCTCAATTCCGTCCCTATGCCAAGCGAGCGCGTTGGATACGCACCCCGATCGATGCCTACCTCTCCGCCACAACGCTCCCCGCCGCGGGCACATGGCTGAACACCTCGCCCAGCAATCCCCACGACGCCTTCTGGGGGATAACCATCCCGCTCTACTCAGGTGCCATCCATCCCACGGCGGAGGGCCATGCGGCGATCGCCGACGCGACGGTGCCGGTAGCGTCTGAGATTCTCGGTGTTGAATGGCCGGGAGGCGACGAGGAGATTGTGGTCGTCGAGCCGATGCAGCCGTAGACCGCCCCTTCCTCACTCACCTCCGGCCCCGGCTCCCGCGAGGCGTCACGCCTTCTTCGCCCTGCGCACCATGCGCTCCAGCGCCTCCAGGAAGCGCGAGCGGTCGGCGCGGGAGAACGGCTTGGGGCCGCCGCCCGCGGCGAGCGGGTTGGCGGCGCGCAGGTCGGCCATCAGGTCGCGCATGCCGAGCATGTTGCCGATGTTGGCGGGCGTGAACGGCTCGCCGTTGTGCCGCAGCGCCTGGCCGCCGGCCTCCAGGCAGCGGGCCGCCAGCGGAATGTCGCCGGTGATGCAGATGTCGCCGGGGCCGATGCGCTCGGCGATCCACATGTCGGCGGCGTCCGGCCCCTCGGCCACCACCACCGTCTTCACCATCGGATCGCGGCTCGGCCGGATGCCGCCGTTGGAGACGATGACGACCTCCAGGCCGTGGCGCTCGGCGACCTTCAGCGTCTCGTCCTTCACCGGACAGGCGTCGGCGTCGATGTAGAGAACTGTCATGGCCCGTTTTATGCGCGCCCGACGCCGACACGCCAAGGGCCGTTCGCACGGGGCCCACACCCGAAACGCACAAAGGCGCACCGGGCGATATGCCCGATGCGCCTTCGACGGCGTGGAAATGACGGGGGGCCTTTGCCCGAGGCATGTCCCGGCCAGATCGAACCGATCCGAACGACGGGGAATGGCTCAAGGGGTTGATTCCGCAGCCATTCCCTTGCCGGTCAGGTGTTTCCACCCGCCTGGAGGCCGCCTAGTTGCGCGGCGTGACGATGTAGATGCCGGGAGCAAGCTGCTGCTGCTGCGGGCGATTGTCACGACGGTAGCCGTAGGCGGGCGCATGCGCCGGCGGCCCGCGCCGGGCATCGTGGCGCCGATCATCGCGATACCGGTAGGCCGAGCGGTCGCGGTAGCGGTGGTAATCCTGCCTCGGCGGCGCATAGCGGGGCGCGGCCTGCGGGGCGGGATTCACGACGATGGAAAAGGAGTCCTTTGCCTGCGCGGCGGCCGGGGCGACGGCGAGGCCGGCAGCCACGATCAGAGCCCATTTCAGACCAGACTTCACACCAGACATGGGGGCAGTCCTTCCTTAGCTGACGCTGCTGTCCGACCGCCCCCCGGGCACCACCCGGTGCCCCGACGAACGAACTGCCAAGGAAATCCCCAAGGGGCTCCGGTGGTTCCCATCGCCCCTGCAATTGGTTTCATTCACTGCAAAGCCGCGGGCCGCACTTGTGCCCACTTCGCCTGGCTTTGCTGTGTGTGTTCAGCCCCAATCCCGAACGCAAAACCGCAAGAGCACTTTTGCTGGGATTGCTTACTCCACCCCGAGCTTCGCCTTGACGATGGCGTTGACGGCCTGGGGGTTGGCCTTGCCGCCGGTGGCCTTCATCACCTGGCCGACGAACCAGCCGGCCATCGAGGGCTTCGCCTTCGCCTGCTCGACCTTGTCCGGGTTGGCCGCGATGACCTCGTCGACGGCCGTCTCGATGGCGCCGGTGTCGGTGACCTGCTTCAGGCCGCGCTCCTCGACGAGCTTGGCCGGATCGCCGCCTTCCGACCAGACGATCTCGAACAGGTCCTTGGCAATCTTGCCGGAGATCGTGCCGCTCTCAATCAGCAAAATGATATCGGCGACCTGGGAGGCGGTTACAGGACTATCCTCAATATCCAGCCCATCCTTATTCAGCCGACCCAGAAATTCGTTAATCACCCAATTGGCTACATATTTGCCCTCAAGAAGCGGCAGTGTCTTTCCGTCAGCCTGAATGAGGTTCTCGCTGCCACGCTTAATTTCTATTTTTCCACTTGCATCAATGGCGCCACACACAGTCTCAAAAAAATCGGCGCGCGACTTCTCCGCGATAAGAATGCCTGAATCATACAGGGAGAGGCCGTAAACTTCGATGAAGCGCGCCTTTTTGACGTCCGGCAGCTCCGGCAGCTCGGCCAGCAGCGCGTCGACGTCGGCCTGGGCGAGTTCCAGCGGCAAGAGGTCGGGATCGGGGAAGTAGCGGTAGTCGTGCGCCTCTTCCTTGGAGCGCATGGAGCGCGTCTCGCCCAGGCGCGCGTCGTAGAGGCGCGTCTCCTGGTCGATGGTGCCGCCGTCCTCCAGGATGCCCACCTGGCGCCGCGCCTCGTAGTCGATCGCCTGGCCGGCGAAGCGGATGGAGTTGACGTTCTTGATCTCGCAGCGCGTGCCGAACGGCTCGCCCGGGCGGCGGACCGAGACGTTGACGTCGGCGCGCAGGTTGCCCTTCTCCATGTCGGCGTCTGAGGTGCCGAGATAGCGCAGGATGGTGCGCAGCTTGGAGATGTAGGCCTTCGCCTCGTCGGCCGAGCGCATGTCCGGGCGCGAGACTATCTCCATCAGCGCCACGCCGGAGCGGTTGAGGTCGACGAAGCTCTTGGTCGGGTGCTGGTCGTGCAGCGACTTGCCGGCGTCCTGCTCCAGGTGGACGCGCTCGATGCCGACCTCGACGGTCGAGCCGTCGGGCATGTCCACATAGACGATGCCCTCGCCGACGATCGGGTACTGGTACTGGGAGATCTGGTAGCCCTGCGGCAGGTCCGGGTAGAAGTAGTTCTTCCGGTCGAAGCGCGAGACCAGGTTGATCTGCGCCTTCAGGCCGAGGCCGGTGCGGACCGCCTGGCGCACGCATTCGGCGTTGATCACCGGCAGCATGCCGGGCATCGCCGCATCGACGAGGGAGACGTGGCTGTTGGGGTCGCCGCCGAACGCGGTCGAGGCTCCGGAGAAGAGCTTCGATTCGGTCTGCACCTGGGCGTGGACCTCGAGCCCGATCACGATTTCCCAGTCGCCCGTCGCGCCCTTGATCACAGAGCCGCGCCTCGTCTCGCGCACCGCTTCGTTCATCGTACCGTCTACCGTTCTTGGCCGGTGCCCGCGCCGGATGGTCGCTGCGCGGGCGGATTTCCCTCGTCGCCGCGGCGGCGTGCCGCGTCTCGCAAAAGGGTCTGGGCTATCGGCCGGTGTCCGGTCAAGTCCGCCGTCGCGGTCGCCCGCCGGCCGGCCTTGCCCTCGCTGCCGCGATCGGCTTCAATTCGCCGCCCGATCGCACGGCATTCCGGATCGATGCGACCCGGATGCCCGACCGTGATCCCTACACGTCATCCAGAGCGGGATGCGGGCGCAAGGCCGGCACACGCGGTTCCCCATCCTGCTCGTTTCGCCCCGCCTGGAGCCCGTTTATGAAACCCTTCTTCGTGATGATCAAATGCGAACTCGGCAAGGCCTACGAGGTCGCCAACGACATCGCCGACGCCGAGATCGCCTCGGAGATCTACTCCACCGCCGGCGACTACGACCTTCTGGTGAAATTCTATCTGGAGGAGGGCCAGGACGTCGGCAAGTTCATGAACGAGCAGCTCCACTCCATCGACCACATCCGCGACACCCGCACGATCATCACCTTCAAGGCGTTCTAGGCCTGGCCCTGGACGGGTCGGCGCGGCAGGCGGCCGGGGCGGGAAACCTGTCGAGGAAGGCCCGCGCCCGCGGCAGCGCGTTCCGGAAATACGCGTCCGGCCCCCGCAGCCACAGCCCGTCGATCGCCCGCGACGCCGGGCCCGCCACGAGGATCTCGGGCGGAAGCGCCACCAGCGTGGCGTCCCAGCCGGGATGATGGAATCGCGCCCGTCGCCAGTAATGATCGAGGAAGCGCGCGCGGTCGGAATAGCCGTGGAAGTCGAAGACGGTGGCGCTGTCCGCGACGAAGATGTGGTTGCCCGTGTGACCCGCCGCCGGCTTGATCCACAGCGCCTTCATCTCCGGGGTGCCGTGGCGCTCCAGGAACGCATACGCGAGGATATGACAGGCGCCGCAGGCGAAGAACACCCGGTCCGGCAGCGCCCAGCGCTTCTCCAGGTCCCGCTTGCGGCAGTTCGGCGTGCGCAGGACGTACACCGGGCCTCTCCTGTGTCGATCGGACCGGCTCCCGGGAATCGGCCGGCGTGGTAGTGTCGCGCAATCCGACGCCAAGCCGAAGGGATGGCCATGCCCGCCACCGTCCTCGCCGTGCACAAGTCCGCCGGCCACACCTTCTCCAAGCCGACGGTCGGCGAGATCCGCATCGTCGAAGGGCTCGGCGTTGAGGGCGACGCGCACGCGGGGGCAACCGTGCAGCACCGCTACGATGCGGCGCGCGAGCCGAACCGGCCGAACAACCGCCAGGTCCATCTCATCCAGTCGGAGCTGTTCGCCGAGCTGGCCGGCAAGGGCTTCGACGTGGCGCCCGGCGCCATGGGCGAGAACGTGACGACGGCCGGCATCGACCTCCTGGCGCTGCCGCTCGGCACGGTGCTTCACCTGGGCGCCGAGGCGGCCATCGAACTCACCGGCCTGCGCAGCCCGTGCAAGTACATCAACGACCTGCACGCCGGCCTGGTCCAGGCAGTCCTCGACCGCGACGCCGACGGCAAGCTCGTCCGCAAGGCCGGCGTGATGAGCGTCGTGCGGGCGGGCGGAACGGTGCGGGCGGGTGACGCCATCCGGGTCGAGCTGCCGGCGGGCACCCACGCGCCCCTCCCCGTCCTGTAACGCCGGTTCCGATCGGGCCGCCGCGGGGACCTGCCGGAAACATCGCAGAATCAATGGCTTGCCCGTGGCCTGGCGCGCGCGCCGCGGGCCGGGCCGGCGCACGCCTTCGCGGCCGTCCGGCGCTGCGGCACGGGCGCGCCGGACGGCCTCCGCACACCTCTCGTCAAAATCATTTCAAATGAAATGATTTTGCTTGCGCTGGCCGCAGCTGCGTATCAAATTAGTTACAAACGCAACCAATGGAGGCCGCGCCATGACCGCACCGACCCTGAAGATCGACCAGATCCACCACGTCGCCTACCGCTGCAAAGACGCCAAGGAGACGGTCGAGTTCTATACGAAGATGCTCAACATGGACTTCGTGCTGGCGATCGCGGAGGACCACGTTCCGTCGACCCACGAGCCGGACCCGTACATGCATCTCTTCCTGGATGCGGGGCACGGCAACGTGCTGGCCTTCTTCGAGCTGCCGACGAAGCCGGAGATGGGCAGCGACCCGAACACGCCGAAATGGGTCCAGCACATCGCCTTCAAGGTGAAGGACCGCGACACGCTGGTGGCATTCAAGAAGCATCTGGAGGCGACCGGCATCGACGTGCTCGGCGTCACCGACCACTCGATCTTCCACTCCATCTACTTCTTCGACCCGAACGGCCACCGCGTCGAGCTGGCCTGTCCGGATCCCGAGGAAGAGGACATGCTCAAGCGCCTCGACGCGGTGAAGTGGGACATGCTGGAAGAGTGGTCGCGCACCAAGAAGGCGCCGCGCCACGCCGACTGGCTGCACGCCAAGGAACTGGAAAAGGCCTGATCCCGGCCCACGTCGAAGGAAGCGCGCCACCGGAGCCGCGAAGGCGGCTCCGTCACGCCGGCGGCCGGCTTATCCCGTCGAGCGAATGCGCAGACGGCCTGGCCGGTGCTCCGCGTGAACCGAGTAGCGATCCAGCGCCGCCCGGCGCCGCCGCTCGACGGCTGCGAACAGCCCCCGGGCGGACGCCGCCACCCGCCCCTTCGACAGGCGGCGGATGTCGCGGGCCTCGAGCACCGTCTCCGACCAGTCGCCGGGCTCGGGAGCGAACGCGATCGTCGCGTCGGCCTGCTCCGCCTTCGACAGCAGCGCGAACTGCACCACGGCCAGCCGGAGGCTGCCTTCGAAGGTCTTCCGGTGGTGGAAAACCGCATCTTCGTCCGGATCGGACCATCGCAGGATGGCTAGGCGATCGTAGTCGAAATCGTCGGACATGGGGCCCCTGTACGCTACGCTGGACACCGGGTCATGAGAAACGACCCAAGGGACCGGCCGCGGATACACACCGGCCGGTGCGCCGGCCATCCGCCGGCACCTGAACTCAACGCAGATAGACGAAAACTCCTACGATCCCGTCACCGGGCCGCCATGCGCGGATCCGCGCTGCCCGGCCGGACGATGTGCCGCGCGGGGCCGGTGTGCTGCCGGCGCGGCGCCGGAGACGAGGCCGCGGCCCGGGCGATCGCGATCAGGCCGGGTCCGGCGGGGTCCGGCCGCGCGCCCTGCCGCGCGCGATCACGCTCCTGAGCGCGCCGCTCGACAGTGCGACGCCGGCGACGGTCACCGCGACGCCGGCAACGACGATCGCCGGCGGGATCTCGCCGAGCGCCGGGATCGCCAACAGCGCGGCCATTGCCGGCGCCAGCGACGAAAACGCCGCCGCCCGCGAGGCGCCGAGGCGGGATACCGCAATCCCGTAGCCGATCAGCGACACCAGCCCGGACAGCAGGCCCTGGATGACCACCTGCACCAGCACCTGCCCGGTCGGCTGGCTGAGCAGCGGCTCGACGCCGGTCGCCACCACGAACGGAATCACCATCAGCGTCGACCAGAAGCAGATGACGCCGGCACCGACCATCGGCGGCAGCCCGGTCTCGCGGTAGGCGAGCGTGTAGGTGGCCCACAGGAACGCCCCGAACGGCAACAGCAGCCGGCCCGCCCCTTCCATGAGATGGCCGCCGGCCAGCGTCGGCATGGCGATGAGCACGACGCCCGCCACCGACAGCGCCAGTCCGACCGTCCGGTCGGGGCCGAAGCGTTCCTTGAAGACGAGCTTGGCGAGCAGCGCCGCCCACAGCCCCATCGTGCCGGGCAGAAGCACCCCGGCCTCCGCGGCCGGCGCGATGCTCAGCCCGAACGCCACCAGCGCGAAGAACGGCGCGCCCGCGCAGGCCACGATCAGGAAGATCAACTTCCGAGGAACGCCCAATGGCAGCGGACCGGAGCGCAGCCACACGGGCGCCAGGACCAGTGCCGGGATGCCGAAGCGGAACAGCGCCAGCCAGGAGAGCGGGATGTCGGCGGTTGCCGCGAACCGCGTGCCGACGATCCACGTGGCCCACACCGTCACCACCACCAGCGCGGCGGCCACGCCGATGGCCGTGTCGCGCGGGGAGCCCTCGGTGCGCCCCCTGGGCGGACCGGCGGTATCGTCAGGCAGCGCACGCATCTCGACCACTCGTTCCGTCGTTCCCGGCGTCGAAGTATCGCCGGTCGTTGCGGCGCATGTCCTTGCGAAGGACGGCGCGGATTGCGACCATCACGCAACGATCTGCCGTTTTTGCAGCCCTCAAAGGCACGTCATGGCCGAAAATGCTCTCGATGCGATCGACCTGCGCATTCTCCTGGTGCTTCAGGACGACGCGCGCACGACCAACGCGGCGCTGGCCGAGACGGTCGGCCTGTCGGCCTCGCCCTGCCTGCGCCGGGTGCGGCGGCTGGAACGGTCGGGGCTGATCGCCGGCTACCGGGCGGTCCTCGACCGGCAGAAGGCGGGCTTCGGCCTGACGGTGTTCGTCGAGATCAAGGTCGCCCGCCACAGCCGCGAAAACGCCGCCGGCCTCGAGGCCGTGCTGACCGGGATGAAGGAGGTGGTGGCCTGCCACATGGTCTCCGGGCAGGCCGACTTTCTGGCCGAGATCGTCGTGCCGGACCTCGCCGCCTACGAGGCGCTTCTGACCGAACGGCTGCTCACCCAGCCGATGATCGAGGACGTGCGCTCCAACTTCGCCATCCGCACCGCGAAGACCAACGGGCCGCTGCCGCTGTCGGGCCCGGCGCCCCGAGGCTGAGCCTCAGGCCGCGGTGAGCTTCTGCAGGACCTCGTCGGAGACCTCGAAGTTGGAGAACACCGACTGCACGTCGTCGTCGTCCTCGAGCACCGAGATCAGCTTCATCAGCGTCTCGGCCTTGTCCTCGTCGACCGGCGACATGGTCTGCGGCCGCCACACCGGCTTCACCGACGCGGCGGCGCCGAGCGCGGTCTGCAGCGCCGCGGACACCTCGCCGAGATCCTCGAAGGCGCAGATGATGACGTGGCCGCCCTCGTCCGACTGGACGTCCTCGGCACCCGCCTCGATGGCGGCTTCCATGACGCTGTCGGCGTCGCCCGCCTCGGCCGGATAGGTGATCTCGCCGACATGGTCGAAGGTGAAGGCCACCGACCCGGTTTCGCCCAGCGCCCCGCCGTGCTTGGAGAACGCCGCGCGCACGTTGCTGGCGGTGCGGTTGCGGTTGTCGGTCAGCGCCTCGACCATGATCGCCACGCCGCCGGGCCCGTAGCCCTCGTAGCGCACCGCCTCGTAGTTCTCGCTGTCGCCACCGGCCGCCTTCTTGATGGCGCGCTCGATGTTGTCCTTCGGCATGTTTTCCGCGCGCGCGTTCTGGATCGCCAGGCGCAGCGCCGCGTTCGCGTCGGGATCCGGCGCGCCGGCCTTGGCGGCCACCGTGATTTCGCGCGCGAGCTTGGAGAACACCTTGGAACGCTTCGCGTCCTGGGCGCCCTTGCGGTACATGATGTTCTTGAACTGTGAATGTCCGGCCATCGTCCAACCGTTCTTTTTTCGACTGGTCCGCCCTTGCGTTCGGACGGTTTGCAATACGGAACTTGGGCCCGGCCCGCAACGGGCGCGGGCGGCTGCAGCGGCACCCGCACGTATCCGGCGGAGCAAACCTGCGGGCAGACGGAACAGTCTATCCCAACGCGCGGACTTGCGCAGCCCGTGCGCGCTCCCGGGCGCACCCGGTCTCTCGCACGGCGATCTCCCGGCGTGGTAAACGCCAGCCCGGCCGCCCGAACTCCCCACCCGATCAAGGGCTTGGCTCGATCTTCGCACCCGGCGAAAAAGGCCGCGCATCCGGCCTGGCCCCTAGGCGCGCCGGCCCATCCGTTCTACACATGTTCCATGCAAGAGCACACGATTCGCATCCTCGGCATCGACCCCGGCCTCCGGCGCACCGGATGGGGGGCGATCGCCTGTCGCGGCAACGCCGTGTCGTTCCTGGGCGCCGGCACGGTGACCTCGGACGCCAAGCTGAGCCTGGCGGAACGCCTGACCATGCTGCATGCCGGGCTGGAGGGCATCATCCGCACCATTTCCCCGCACGAGGCAGCGGTCGAGCTGACCTTCGTCAACCGCGACGCCGCCGCGACCCTGAAGCTCGGCCAGGCCCGCGGCATCGCGCTGCTGGCGCCGGCGCAGGTGGGCATCCCGGTCGCCGAATACGCGCCGAACCTGGTCAAGAAGACGATCATCGGCGTCGGGCACGGCGACAAGAAGCAGATCCGCATGATGGTGAAGGTGCTGCTGCCCAAGGCCGAGTTCGACAGCGACGATGCGGCCGACGCGCTGGCGATCGCGCTCTGCCACGCCCAGCACCGCGGCGCCCGCGCGCTGGCCGCCCGCTACGCCGAGGCCGCGCAATGATCGGCCGGCTGAAAGGCCGCGTCGAGGCGATCGGCGACGATGCGGCGATCATCGACGTGCACGGCGTCGGCTACGAGGTCCACTGCCCGGCCCGCGTGCTCGCCAACCTGCCGGCCACCGGCGAGGCGATCACGCTCACCATCGAGACGGTGGTGCGCGAGGACATGATCCGGCTCTACGGCTTTTCCAGCGAGACCGAGAAGCAGTGGTTCCGGCTGCTGCAGACCGTCCAGGGCGTCGGCGCCAAGGTGGCGCTGGCCGTCCTCAGCGTGCTGTCGGGCGACGAGCTCACCGAGGCCATCGCCATCGAGGACACCACCTCGATCATGCGCGCCCCCGGCGTCGGCAAGCGCGTCGCCGAGCGGCTGATCTCCGAGCTCAAGGACAAGGTCGGCAGCGTCATGGCGGCAGGCGCCGACCACACGTTCGTCGCGACCCCGCTGGCGCGCCGGCCGTCCGACCCGATCGTCGCCGATGCGGTTTCGGCGCTGGTCAATCTCGGCTATGCGGAGAGCGACGTGCGCAAGGCGGTCGCGAAGGCCCGCGAGGAGGCCGGCGACGCGGCCGAGACCGCCCCGCTGATCCGCGCGGGCCTGAAGCTGCTGTCGACCCGGTGACGCGGGCGAACGGCCACGGAAGTCGGAACCGATGAGCGAACGACTGATCACGCCGGAGGAGCGCGAGGACGACATCGAGGCGCCGCTGCGGCCGCAGCGGCTGGCGGACTTCGTCGGCCAGGCGGCGGCGCGCGCCAACCTGCAGATCTTCGTCCAGGCCGCCGCCGCGCGCGGCGAGGCGCTCGACCACGTGCTGCTGGTCGGCCCGCCCGGCCTCGGCAAGACGACGCTCGCCCAGATCGTCGCGCGCGAGCTGTCGGTGAACTTCCGCGCCACCTCGGGCCCGGTGATCGCCAAGGCCGGCGACCTCGCCGCCCTGCTCACCAATCTCGGCGACCGCGACGTGCTGTTCATCGACGAGATCCACCGCCTGTCGCCGGCGATCGAAGAAATCCTCTATCCGGCGATGGAGGACTTCCAGCTCGACCTGATCATCGGCGAAGGCCCGGCCGCCCGCTCGGTGCGCATCGACCTGTCGAAGTTCACCCTCGTCGGCGCCACCACCCGGCTGGGCCTCTTGACGACGCCGCTGCGCGACCGCTTCGGCATCCCGCTGCGGCTGGAGTTCTACACGGTGGAGGAACTCACCTCGATCGTCACCCGCGGCGCCGGGCTGATGGGCATGGCGATCACGCCCGACGGCGCGGTGGAGATCGCCCGGCGCGCCCGCGGCACCCCGCGCATCGCCGGCCGGCTCTTGCGCCGGGTGCGCGACTTCGCCAGCGTCGCCGGCATCGACGCCATCGACCGCACGCTCGCCGACCAGTCGCTGACGCGCCTCGACGTGGACAGCGCCGGCCTCGACGCGCTGGACCGGCGCTACATGCGGGTGATTTCGGAGAGCTTTTCCGGCGGGCCGGTCGGCATCGAGACCATCGCCGCCGCCCTGTCGGAGCCGCGCGACGCCATCGAGGACATCGTCGAGCCCTACCTGATCCAGCAGGGCTTCGTGCAGCGCACCCCGCGCGGCCGGATGATGACGCCCGCCGCCTACCGCCACCTCGGCCTGGCCGCCCCCACCCGCGAGCCACCCGCCCAGACCGGCCTGTTCAGGACGCTGGAGGAGTAGAGCCTTTTCGCTCCAGTCCTGCGCCTAATGAAAAAGCCCCGCGCTCGGATCGAACGCGGGGCTTTTCGTCTGGGCCCGTTCAGCGGTGGCTGAAGCCCCTACTCCGCGGCTTCCGCCGGCTCGATGGCGCGGGGTTCGGGCGGGGTCCAGCGCAGGCTCGGGCTGCGCGCCGCCCGGGTCTCGTCGAGGCGCCGGCGCGGCGCGTATTGGGGCGCCTGCTTGAAGCGATCCGTGTCGCCCCGCGCCGCCGACTGCGCAAGATCGCGCAGGGTGGCGATGAACAGGTCGAGGCTCGCCCGGCTTTCCGATTCCGTCGGCTCCACCAGCATCGCGCCGTGCACCACCAGCGGGAAGTACATGGTCATCGGGTGGAAGCCCTCGTCGATCATCGCCTTGGCGAAGTCGAGGGTGGAGACGCCGGTGCCCTCCAGGAAGTCGTCCTTGAACAGCACCTCGTGCATCGACGGCCGCTCGGGATAGGCGACCGTCATCACGTCGGCGAGCCGCGCCTTGACGTAGTTCGCCGCCAGCACCGCATCCTCGGCCGCCTGCCGCAGCCCGTCCTCGCCGTGCGACATCATGTAGGCGAGTGCGCGCACGTACATGCCCATCTGGCCGTGGAAGGCGGTCATCCGGCCGAACGGGTGCGCCTCGGCCTCGGTCTCCGAGGGATGCTCGACCAGCGCGACCCGGCCGTCCTCGCGCCGCAGGTAGGGCAGCGGCGCGAACGGCGCGAGCTTGTCCGACAGCACCACCGGCCCCGCCCCCGGCCCGCCGCCGCCGTGCGGCGTGGAGAAGGTCTTGTGCAGGTTGATGTGCATGGCGTCGATGCCGAGATCGCCGGGCCGGACCTTGCCCATGATCGCGTTGAAGTTGGCGCCGTCGCCGTAGAAGTAGGCCCCCACAGCGTGTACCGCCTCGGCGATCTCGACAATGTCGCGCTCGAACAGCCCGCAGGTGTTGGGGTTGGTCAGCATGATCGCCGCGACGTCCTCGTCGAGGCGCGCCTTGACGGCCGCAACGTCGACCGTGCCGTCGGCCCGCGCCGGGATGCCGACCACCGAGTAGCCGAGAAGTGCTGCGGTCGCCGGATTGGTGCCGTGGGCGGAGTCGGGCACCAGCACCTTGGTGCGGGTCTCGCCGCGCGCCTTGAGCGCCGCCTTGATGGCCATCATGCCGCACAGCTCGCCGTGGGCGCCGGCCTTCGGCGACAGGGCGACCGCCGCCATGCCGGTCAGCTCCATGAGCCAGTGCGAGAGCTCCGCCATCAGCTCCAGCGCCCCCGGCACGGTGGCCGTCGGCTGCAGCGGATGGATGTCGGCAAAGCCCGGCAGCCGCGCCATCTTCTCGTTGAGGCGCGGGTTGTGCTTCATCGTGCACGAGCCGAGCGGATAGAGGCCGAGATCGATCGCGTAGTTCTGCCGCGACAGGCGCACGTAGTGGCGCAGCGTCTCCGGCTCGGTCAGCCCGGGCAGCTGCACCGCGGTCTTGCGGGCGTGGGCGCCGAGGCGGGACTTCACCTGGGCCGGCTCGGGCAGATCGACGCCGGTGGCCTCCAGCCGCCCGGTCTCGAAGATCAGCGGCTCCTCGATGTCGAGGGCGGCGTTGCCGGTGAAGGTGTGGACGCTCGGGGCCGACACGGCCTCCTCGGCGCGGGTGGGACGTCCGGTCTGGTTCATCATGGCTACAGGACCTCCGTGAGGGCGGCGGCGAGCGCCTCGATGTCGTCGTCGGAGACGCACTCGGTGACGGCGAGCACGATCAGGTCGTCGAGCTCCGCCCCCGGCAAGAGCCGGGACACCGGCACGCCGGCCAGCACGCCGCGCCCGGCGAGGTCGTCGACGACCCCCTCGGCGTTGCGATCGACGCGGATGGTGAACTCGTTGAAGAAGGTGTCGTTGAGCACCTCGACGCCGCGCACGGTGTCGAGGCGCTCCACCAGCTTCACCGCCTGGGCGTGGTTGAGGGCGGCGAGCTTCGTCAGCCCCGCCCCGCCGAGCAGGGTGGCGTGGATGGAGAACGCCAGCGCGCAGAGGCCCGAGTTGGTGCAGATGTTCGACGTCGCCTTGTCGCGGCGGATGTGCTGCTCGCGGGTCGACAGCGTCAGCACGAAGCCGCGCTGGCCGTCGGCGTCGATGGTTTCGCCGCACAGCCGGCCGGGCATCTGCCGCAGGAACTTCTGGCGGGTGGCGAACAGGCCCACATAGGGTCCGCCGAAGGTGAGCGGGTTGCCGATCGACTGCCCCTCGCCCACCACGATGTCGGCGCCCTGCCGGCCCGGCGGCTCGATCGCCGCGAGCGCCACCACCTCGGTGAACACCGCGACCAGCAGCGCGCCCTTGGCGTGGGCCGCCTCGGCGATCGGCGCGAGGTCGATGAGATGCCCGTAGAAGGACGGCGTCTGCACGACGACGCAGGCGGTCTCCTCGTCGATCGCCGCGATCACGTCCTCGGTGCCCGTCGGGTCGGCGTCGAGGCAGACCAGCGCGTCGTCGGCCATGTCGACGACGGTGCGCACCACGTCGCGGTAGTGCGGATGCAGCCCGCCGGCCAGCACCGCCTTGCGCCGCTTGGTGACCCGGTTGGCCATCAGCACGGCTTCGGCGGTGGCGGTGGAGCCGTCGTACATGGAGGCGTTGGCCACCTCCATGCCGGTCAGCTCGGCCACCTGGGTCTGGAACTCGAACAGCACCTGCAGCGTGCCCTGGCTGACCTCGGGCTGGTAGGGCGTGTACGAGGTCAGGAATTCCGACCGCTGGATGAGATGGTCGACGGTCGCCGGCACGTGGTGCCGGTAGGCGCCGGCGCCGACGAAGAACGGCACGCTGTCGGCCGAGACGTTCTTTGCGGCGAGCCGCTTCAGCGCCTGCTCGACGCCCAGCTCCGAGCGGTGCGGCGGCAGGTCCAGCGTCGTGTCGACCCGCTTGTCGGCGGGAATGTCGACGAACAGCTCGTCGATGGTGTCGACGCCGATCGCCGCCAGCATGTCGGCGCGATCGGTGTCGGTCAGGGGGAGATAGCGCATCGGCGTCGCCTCCGCTTCGATGGGGTGGATCGGTCGGGCGGAACGCTCAGAGGGTCTCGAGGAAGGCCTTGTAGGCGGTCTCGTCCATCAGGCTCGCCACCTCGGCCTGGTCGGCGAAGCGGATCTTCATGAACCAGCCCGCCCCCTCCGGGTCGCTGTTCACGGTGTCCGGCGCGTCGGGCAGCGCGGTGTTCACCTCGACCACCTCGCCGGAGATCGGCGCATAGACCTCCGAGGCCGCCTTCACGGACTCCACGACGGCGGCTTCCTTGCCCTTGGCGATCTGCACGCCGGTCTCGGGGAGTTCGACGAACACCACGTCGCCGAGCTGCGACTGGGCGTAGCTGGTGATGCCGACGGTGGCGACGTCGCCGTCGATGTCGAGCCATTCGTGGTCTTCGGTGTAGCGCTTGGTCATGGGGATGGGTCTCTCGTCTGGAAGGGGAAGCGTGGGGAGGCGGGCTTCCGGGTTATCGTTTGAAGCGGTTGGGAACGAACGGCAGTTTCACGACCTCGGCGGCGAGCCGCCTGCCGCGAACCTCGAGAAAGATCTTCGTGCCGGGGGCCTGAAAGCCCGGCGCGACGTAGCCCATGGCGACCGGCGCCTCGACGGTGGGGCCGTAGCCGCCGGAGGTCACCACGCCGATCGTTGCGCCGTCTTCGGACAGGATGGGGGCGCCCTCGCGCGCCGGGGCGCGGCCTTCCGGCCGGATGCCGACGCGGCGGCGGGCCGGACCGTCGGCGATCTCGCGCTGGATGCGCGCCGCACCCGGAAAGCCGCCGTCGGCGCGGCGGCGCTTGCCGATCGCCCAGAGGAGGCCGGCCTCCACCGGGCTGGTGGTCGCGTCCAGATCGTGGCCGTAGAGGCAGAGGCCGGCCTCCAGCCGCAGCGAATCCCGGGCGCCGAGGCCGATGGGTTTCACCCGTTCGTCGGAAAGCAGCGCGTCCCAGACGGCCCCCGCCTGGTCCGCGGCCACGGAGATCTCGTAGCCGTCCTCGCCGGTGTAGCCGGAGCGGCTGATGTGGCAGTCGATGCCGTCGAAGGTGGTGGTCACCGCCTGCATGAAGGCCAGATCCACCGCCTCCGGCGCGTGGGCCGCCATCACCGCCTCGGCGTCGGGGCCCTGCAGCGCCAGCAGCGCGCGGTCGTCGAGGGTTGCGAGCGTCGCCTCGGCCGGCAGCTTCGAGCGCAGGTGCGCGAGATCGGCGTCCTTGCAGGCGGCGTTGAGGACGATCATCAGCGAGCCGGCCTCGGCGGGATCGGCCGGGCGGGTGATCATCAGGTCGTCGAGGATGCCGCCGTCGTCGTTGACCAGGAAGTTGTAGCGCATCCGGCCGGGGGCGAGGCCGAGCACGTCGGCCGGCAGCAGCGCCTCCAGGACCTCCGCCACCGCCTCGTGGCTGCCGCCCGGCACGCTCAGGACCACCTGGCCCATGTGCGAGACGTCGAACAGCCCGGCGTGGGCGCGGGTCCACTGGTGCTCCGCCATGATGCCCTCGTACTGGACGGGCATGGCATAGCCGGCGAATGGGACCATGCGCGCGCCGAGCGCGCGATGGCGGTCCGCCAGCGGCGTTTCGAGAAGTGTCGTGTCGGTGGATTCGGTCATGCTCTCTCACGTCGACAAAGGGACACACACGCTGCCGGCTCGCACTGAGCCAACTGTGTGCCCCCTCTGTCACATGACCTGAGAGAATTCCCGGCGACCGTGCCGGTTACCCCTTCGGTGAGCAGATCGGATCAGGCCCGACCGGCTGCTTTCCAGAGAGTCGCAAGGACGTTGCGGTCCATTTGCCTGAGAGTTTCCGGGGCGGTTGCTCCTTCGGCGCCGAATTCAATCGGCCTCTCCCGCAACGTCTGAGTTCAGCCGCGAACCGAAGGCCGATTCGCGACCACCGGACGGCGACTACCTGCCCGGTGAACGGAGGCGATTATGGCCGTGGGCCCCGCGATGTCAAATCGCGGCGCGCAGGAGCCTGTGCGTTTCACCGGCCCTTCTCGTCGAACCCCACCAGGATCTTGGCGATTTCCGGGTCCTTGATGACGATGTCGGAATCGACGAACGCCCAGTCCTTGGACGGCTCCGCGGAAGTCAGATCGACGGTCACCACGTGCAGCTTCGAGTAGGTGACCGTGTCGCCCTCGCGCACCACCACCCGCAGCGGCAGCTTGATGGTGCCGGCGGCTCCCTTCGGTCCGGAAAGCGCGCGGCCTGCGAGCCCGACGCGGGCCTGCTTGCCATCCGACCCGGGCGCGCACTCGCGCGCCGTCTGGGTCAGCGTCGCCTGGTAGCGCACGACACCCGCCTCGTATTCGCTGCCGCCGGTGGTGACGCGCAGCGTGTGGGTGTCGGGAAGGATCTCGACCGGCGGACAGGACACCGTCTTGCGGAACTGTTCCAGGTCGATCGTGGTCGGTTCCGCCGTCGTGCCGCGGAGAAACTTGCCCATCCCGCTCTGGGCGGAGGGCGTGATCGCATCGATCGTCGAGCACGCACCGAGGCTCAGGACGGCAAGCACGGGGGACGACAGGATGGCGAGGCGGCCGAACCGGCGAAGAAGACGCATGACAAAGGCTCCCAACGAAACGAGGCTTCTATATCACTGTGCCGCGCAGGACGCGAAGGGGGGCGCGCTCGCCACGCGATTCGGCCCCGTTCGCCGCCGTCACAGCGATTTTTCCATGTAGATCCGGCGATACCCCGCCTCGACCCGGCGCCCCGTCTCGACGTAACCCAGCCGGGCGTAGAGCCTGGCGTTCTCCACCATGATTTCATGGGTGTAGAGACGAATTGTGGTGTATCCGGCGCGCCGCGCGGCATCTTCGGCAAATTCGATCAGCATCCGGCCGAATCCCCGCCCATGGACGGAGGGTGCGACGGCGACGTTGTCGAGCAGTATGGCCTCGTCCTCGGGGATCAGCACGACCAGGCCGCAGACGCCCTCGGCGCTGTCGAGGACCGTCACCCGCCCCCTGGAGATGAGGTCGGCGTAGTCGTCGAGCATCGGGCCCGGCTTTTTCCCCATCCCTGCGACGTAGCGGTCGTAGGCGGCGTCGACGATCGCCGCAACGGCCCGGTGATCGCGCGCTTCGGCCGGCCTGAGCCGCGGCCCGGACGGGCTTCCGGGCGATGTTCCCTCCTCGGCGGCGTCCCGGTGCGGCGGCTTCATCGGCCCGGATCTCCCCTTCCGTCTCGGCGCGTCCGTCCCTGCGCGACCGCCCATCCCACTTCAACTCGCAGGCCGAGGTGATTACGTGTTAGTCCATTGAGCGGCGCGGCCGCGGTCGGCCCGCCGATACGGTCGCCGGGATTTAGCTACTGGGAATGCACTCCGTGAGCAACTTGCCTCGCCTCGACATCATGCTGTGCGCGCCGCGCGGGTTCTGCGCCGGCGTCGACCGGGCGATCCAGATCGTCGAGCTGGCGCTGGAGCGCTACGGCCCGCCGGTCTACGTCCGCCACGAGATCGTGCACAACCGCTTCGTGGTGGATTCGCTCAAGGCGAAGGGTGCCGTCTTCGTCGAGGAACTCTCCGAGATCCCCGAGACGGAGGCGCCGGTGGTGTTCTCCGCCCACGGCGTCGCCAAGGCGGTGCCGGCGGAGGCCGCCGCCCGCAACATGTTCTACCTGGATGCCACCTGCCCGCTCGTCTCCAAGGTGCACAAGGAAGCGCAGATCCACTTCAAGCGCGGCCGCGAGGTCGTCCTCATCGGCCACGCCGGCCACCCGGAGGTGGTGGGCACCATGGGCCAGCTGCCGGAGGGCGCGATCTCGCTGGTGGAGACCGTCGAGGACGTGGCGCGCTTCGAGCCGCGCGATCCGGCCAACCTGTCCTGGGTCAGCCAGACGACGCTGTCGGTGGACGACACCCGCGCCATCGTCGAGGCGCTGACGGCCCGCTTCCCGCAGATCGTCAGCCCGCACAAGGACGACATCTGCTACGCCACCACCAACCGGCAGGAAGCGGTGAAGGCCGTCGCGCCGTCGGTCGACGCGATGATCGTCGTCGGCGCGCCGAACTCGTCGAACTCCCAGCGCCTGCGCGAGGTCGCCGAGCGTGCCGGCTGCCGGGTCTCGGTGCTCCTGCAGCGGGCGAGCGACATCGACTGGGCGACCCTGGAGGGCGTGCGCACGCTCGGCATCACGGCCGGCGCCTCGGCCCCGGAAACCCTGGTGGAAGAGATCATCGCGGCGTTTGCCGAACGCTACGAGGTCCGCGTCGAGACGGTCCGCACCGCCGAGGAAACGATCTCCTTCAACCTCCCGCGTGAACTTCGCACCGCCGCAGCCGAGTAGCGTCCGAACATGGCGGTTTACACCGAGGTCTCCGACGACGAGCTCACCCGTTTCGTCGAGCAGTTCGAGCTGGGCGCGGTGCTGTCCTCCAAGGGCATCGCCGAAGGCGTCGAGAACACCAATTTCCTGATCCGCACCGAAAAGGGCCCCTTCATCCTCACGCTCTACGAGAAGCGCGTAGAGCGGAGCGACCTGCCCTATTTCCTCGGGCTGATGGACCATCTGTCCGGTCGCGGGGTTCCCTGCCCCACGCCGGTCCACACCCGGGACGGTGCCGTGCTGTCGGAGGTGGCTGGCCGCCCCGCCGCGATCATCACCTTCCTCGAGGGCATGTGGCGGCGCCGGCCGGAGGCCTACCACTGCGCCGAACTGGGCCGGGCGCTGGCGCGGCTGCATTCGGCGGCCGACGACTTCCCGATGACCCGGCCGAACGCGCTGGGCGTGGACGCCTGGCGGCCGCTGTTCGACCAGTCGGCCGACCGCGCCGACGAGGTGTTTCCGGGCCTGGCGCGCGAGATCGGCAACGCCCTCGACCGCATCGAGACGCGCTGGCCGGGCGAGCTGCCGACCGGCACGATCCACGCCGACCTGTTTCCCGACAACGTCTTCTTCCTCGGCCGCAGGCTGTCCGGGCTGATCGACTTCTACTTCGCCTGCACCGACGCGCTCGCCTATGACGTGGCGATCTGCCTCAACGCCTGGTGCTTCGAGCCGGATCTCTCCTTCAACGTCACCAAGGCGCGGGCGCTGCTGTCCGGCTACGCCGAGGTGCGGCCGTTCACCGACGCCGAATACCGGGCGCTGCCGCTGCTGGCCGAAGGGGCGGCGATCCGCTTTCTGCTCACCCGCCTGCACGACTGGCTGCGCGTCCCCCCCGGCGCGCTGGTGACGCCCAAGGATCCGGTCGAATATCTCCGCCGGCTGCGCTTTCATCACGCCGTCACCTCCACCCGCGACTATGGACTCGACCGATGAGCGACACCAACGGGCCCGCCAAAGACGGCAGCCGCGTCATCGTCCACACCGACGGCGCCTGCAGCGGCAATCCCGGTCCCGGCGGTTGGGGCGCGATCCTGGAATGGCAGGGGCACGTCCGCGAGCTGTCCGGCGGCGAGCGCGAGACCACCAACAACCGGATGGAACTCACCGCCGCCATCGAGGCGCTGAAGGCGCTCACCCGCAAGAGCTCGGTCGACATCTTCACCGACAGCCAGTACGTGCGCGGCGGCATCACCGGCTGGATCAAGAACTGGCGGCGCAACGGCTGGCGCACCTCCGACAAGAAGCCGGTCAAGAACGCCGATCTGTGGAAGGCTCTGGACGAACTCAGCCAGCAGCACGATGTACACTGGCACTGGGTTCGCGGGCACGCCGGCGACGAGCGCAACGAGCGCGCCGACGAACTGGCGCGGGAGGGCGTGGACTCCGTCCGGGCCGCCAAGGTCAGATAGCGCCGCAGCCAAACCGCAGACGTCGAAAGCGAGACCGACCGTGCCTCTGTATCGCTCTCAGCCGTCCCATCCGGGGCTCGTTTCCGCTCCCGCTTCTGTCCGGAGCGACGCGGCGGCAGGATCGGCGGCGACCGCGCTCCGGCGCATTCTCATCCTCGCCAATCCGACCGCCGGCGCCTTCCGGCGGGTGAAGCTCGATGCGGTGACCCGGCACCTGAGCCGCGCCGGCCACCACGTCACCGTCCAGCTGACCCGCCGCGCCGGCGACATCCGCGAGACCTGCCAGGCGCTGCCCGACCGGTTCGACCTGGTCGTCATCGCCGGCGGCGACGGATCGGTGAACGAGGCGCTCGCCGGCTTCCAGCGGATGAGCGACCCGCCGGACCTGGCGGTGATCCCGTTCGGCACCGCCAACGTCCTGGCGCTGGAGCTCAGGCTGCCGCGCCGCCCCAAGGCGCTTGCCGCGATGATCTCGGCCGGCCGCACGGTGCCGCTGAGCTACGGCCGCGCCAACGGCCATCCGTTCGTGCTGGTGGTCTCGGCCGGCTACGACGCGGCGGTCGTCCATTCGCTGCCGCTCGGCCTGAAGCGGCGCTTCGGCAAGCTGGCGTACGCGCTGATCGCGATGAAGCACGTCTTCGGCCAGCGCACGCCGGACGTGCTCGCCACCGTCGACGGCGAGACCATCACCTGCCGGCTCGCCGCGGTCACCAACGTGTCGCGCTATGGCGGCCCGTTCGTCGTCTGCCCGGACGCGTCGGCCACCGAGCCGGGGCTGCATTTCATCGGGTTGCGCAAGGACGACCCGCTGTCGATCGTCCGCATCGGCCTGGCGCTGCTCGCCGGCCGCATCGCCCATCAGCCCGACGTGGTCATCCGGCCGGCCGATCAGGTCCGCCTCGCGGCGATGGCGCCGGTGCCATGCCAGATCGACGGCGACCGGTTCGCGACCACTCCCGTCATGATCCAGCCGGGCCTCCGCCCGATCCCGATCCTGGTCCCGTAAGGCCGCGGCGGCCGGTCCGGCACGCCAGGGGCGGTTGCGGCTACTCGGCCGCCTGGATGGCGCTGTCCTGGAGGATGCGCGTCGCGGCGGGCGCGGCCAGCGTCCGGCCGAACAGGTCGCCTTCTGCCATTTCCACGCCGAGCTGCAGAAGGTCCAGCGCGTCGGTGTCGGTCTCGACGCCCGAGGCCAGCACCTGCAGGCCGAGGTCGTGGCCGACGCCGACCAGCGAGCGCAGCAGCAGCGACCGGCGGCCCTTGCCGTTGCCGCGCACGTAGCTCGGCTCGATGCGGATGGTGTCGATCGGCATGCGCTCCAGGTAGCCGAGCCAGGTGGAGCCGGCGCCGAACCGGTCAAACGCCAGCGAGGCGCCGACGTCGCGCAGGCGATGCATCAGCTGGGCGGCAAATTCCGGGTTCTGCGCCACCACCTGCTCGGCGATGGCCAGCTTCAGCGCCCCGGGGGCGAGCTGGTTGCGGACGATCACCGCCTTCACGTCGTTGACCAGCTCCGAGCGGAACGGCCCGCCGACGGGGATCTGCACGCAGACGAAATCGGGGGCCGCGTCCGGATTGGTGGACTGCCACTCGCGCATCTGCTGCGCCGCCCGCTCCAGCACCGACAGCACCAGCGGCGTCGCCAGCCCTTCGCGCTCGGCCAGCGGCAGCAGCGACGACCAGGTGAACTGGCCCTGGATCGGATGCCGCCAGGACCCCTCGACGGAGAACCCCGATATCGCCTTGTCGACCAGGCGGACGATCGGCCGGTAGGTGAGCGCCATGTCGTCGCGCTGGATGGCCTGGCGCAGGTCGACGCCGATCGACTTGCCGGTCACCGACAGCTTGCGCATCAGCGGGTCGTAGATTTCGCCGCGGTCGCCGCCGAGGCGCTTGGCGCGGCGCATGGCGAGCTCGGCGTCGGTCACCAGTTCCTCGCCGTTCGAGGTCTCCGCCCGGAGCGCCGCGATGCCGATCGAGGCGGACAGGAAGATCTCCCGCTCGCCGAACTCGATGGCGGTGCGGATCAGCCGGCGGGCGTGGTCGATGAAGCCGCGCAGGTCGGAGGCGTCGGAGTAGAGCAGCACGGCGAAGGTGTCGCCGCCGAGCCGGGCGATTGTGTCGTGCGGCTTCAGGATCCGCGCCAGCCGCCGTCCGATGGTCAGCAGCGCCGAATCGCCCACCGACAGCCCGAACTGGTCGTTCACGTCGGAGAACCGGTCGATGTTCACCAGCACCACGAACAGCCGCGACCGCGTCTCCTCGTCGGCCCAGCCCATCGCCATGTCGAGGCGGTCGAGGAACAGCATGCGGTTCGGCAGCCCGGTCAGGTTGTCGAACACGGAATCGTGGAGCAGCCGCTCCTCGCGGGTCTTGCCCTCGGTCACGTCGAGCAGCGTGCCGACGCAGCGGATCACCTCGCCGTCGGAGCCGATCACCGGCCGGGCGCGCAGGTGGAACCAGCGGAAATGCCCGTCGACGCCGCGCAGCCGGAAGGCGTCGGAGATCCGGCCGCGCCGCTGCTCGACCATGGTGTCGAGGGTGGCGCGGAAGCGGTCCCGGTCCTGGGGATGCAGCAGCGCGAACCAGTCCTGCGGCGGCCCCTGCAGTGCGCCCGCCTCGGCGCCAAGCCGCTGCTCGGCCTCCTTGCCCACGACGATCCGGTCGCGCGACACGTCCCAGTCCCAGACGATGTCGCCCGAGCCGACCAGCGCCAGGGCGCTCTGCTCGACGTCGCCGATCAGCCCCTGCGCGATCGCCCCGCCGGCGAAGGCGTGCTGCATCACCGTGAAGCCGATGAGCAGCACGATGAGCACCAGGCCGCCGTCCAGCGCCGGCTGCACGATGTCGTTGTCGACCCGCCCGGTCACCGTCAGTCCGGCGCCGAACAGCCAGACCAGCAGCAGGCACCAGGTCGGGATCAGCATGATCGCCCGGTCGTAGCCGCGCACCGCGAAGATGCCGACGATCACCAGCCCCGCGACGCCGATCACGCAGAGAGCGATCCGGGCGATGCCGGCGGCGATCGGCGGGTCGGCGATGGCGATCGCCAGCACGCCGAGGAACAGCAGCAGGATGCCGATCATCGTGTGGCTGTAGCGGACGTGCCATCGGTTGAGGTTCAGGTAGGCGAACAGGAAGGCCGCCAGCATCAGCGCCAGCAGCACTTCGGTCGCCGATCGGTAGACCCTGTCGTCGGTCGGCGCGATCTGCAGCACCTCCCCCCAGAAGTCGAAGTCCACCATCACGTAGGAGAGCACCACCCAGGCAAGCGCCGCGGTCGCCGGGAACAGCACCGTCCCCTTGATGACGAAGACGATCGTCAGGAACAGCGCCAGCAGGCCGGAAATGCCGAGAATGATGCCCTTGTAGAGCGTGTAGGCGTTGACGGAATCCTTGTAGGCGTTCGGCTCCCACAGCCGCAGCTGCGGCAGCCGCGGCGACGACAGTTCGGCCATGTAGGTGACGACGGCGCCTGGATCGAGGGTGATGCGGAAGACGTCGGCGTCCTGGCTGGCCTCGCGTTCCGGCGGGAAGCCCTGGCTCGGCGTGATGGCGGCGATCCGTTCGGAGCCGAGGTCGGGCCAGATGACGCCGGACCCCACCAGCCGGAAGTGCGGCACCACCAGGATGCGGTCGATCTGCTCGTCGCTCGGGTTGGCCAGCGCGAACACCGCCCAGTTGCGGTGGTCCTTGGAGATGGCGCGCACTTCGATGCGCCGGACGATCCCGTCGGGGCCGGGTGCCGTCGACACCTGCAGCCGGTCCTCGACGTCGAGGTACATGTCCACGTCCGGGAGGAGATTGATCACCGACGCGTCGCGCGACACCGGGACCGCCTCCAGGGCATGGGCCGGTACCACGGCAAACGCGATGACGATGAGGGCCAACAGGCGGGCGACGATCAGTTCCAGCCGAAACACACACATTTCTCCGGTTCGCCGTGGCCCGAAGCGGGCCCGGTCGTTCGGCAATCGCCCGGGCATCCTCCACGCCGTGGCGGATGTCCGAGACGCGGGGCGCACCTGGGGACGGAGGCCCGGTACCGATCGGACGCGTCGCCGGGCCTCCCTCCCGCAACCGAACGCCGATCGATCCGGCTGGCGCCCTCTCCGCCCGGGCGCATGCCCAGGCGACAGGAAATGGCCCCAGATTCAATACCTTGAGCGCCCCTTCTCAGTCCGATCGGAGCGATCTGACCGATTGAGATGCGCTAGGTCTCTGCGACGAGTCTGATGCCCTTGGCGCCCCTGTCCCCCCCAAGGTCGCCTCTCACGAGCGCGAAAAGCAGATGGTCCTGCCAAGCCCCATTAATACACAAGTAACTGCGCGCATAGCCTTCCCGCTGAAACCCGACTTTTTCGAGGAGACGGATCGATGCCGCGTTGGTCGGCAGGCACGCCGCTTCCAGCCGGTGCAGGTGCAGCGTGTCGAAGACGAAGCCCACGGCGAGCCGCACCCCGGCCGTCATGAACCCCTTGCCGGCGAAGCGCTGGCCGGTCCAGTAGCCGAGCGAGCAGGACTGGGTGACGCCGCGCCGGATGTGGGCCAGCGTCAGCCCGCCGACGATCTCGTTGTCGGCGCGGTTGAACAGGAAGAAGGCGTAGCCGTCGTCCTCGCGCATGTCGCGCTGGTAGCGCCGCAGCCGGCGGCGAAAGGCGATGCGCGTCAGGTCGTCGACCGGCCAGGTCGGCTCCCAGGGCTTCAGGAACTCCCGGCTTTCCGAGCGCAGCCGCGCCCACGACGGATAGTCCGACGCCGTCGGCGGCCGCAGATAGACCCGTTCGCCCTTCAGGACGGGTCCGAAACTGTCTGCCGCGCCGTGGGTGAAGAAGCCCATCGCCTATCCCGTGGTGCAAAGCCTGCGCTGGGGCGCCACCCGGGCCGGCGCCGCGATGCGCTCCGCGATCCACCCGACGTCGGGGACCTGGTCGACGGACCCGACCGCCGCAAGCGTCGGCGCACCGCCCGACAGCAGGCGCCCCGCCACCTTGCGCACCGCCGCCACGTCCACCGCGTCGATCAGCGCGACGAGCTCGTCCGGGGCGATGACGCGGTCGTGGGTCAGCACGTGGCGCGCCATCTGGCTGGCGCGGGCCGACGACCGCTCGCGCGCCATCAGCAGGCCGGCGCGCAGCTGGGCCCGGGCGCGCGCCACCTCCGCCTCGGTGACGTCGTCGTGCACCCGGACGATCTCGTCGACCACCACAGGCATCAGCTCGGCCACGTCCTCCGGCCCGGTGGCGGCGTGGATGCCGAACACGCCGGTGTCGGAGAAGCCCCAGTGGAACGCGTAGATGGAGTAGCAGAGCCCGCGCTGCTCGCGCACTTCCTGGAACAGCCGGGACGACATGCCGCCGCCGAGCAGCGTCGCCAGCGCCTGGGCGGCGAAATAGTCGTGGTCGCGCATGCCGACGCCCGGGAAGCCCAGCACGATCTGGGTCTCCACCAGGTCGCGCGCTTCGATCATCGAGCCGCCGGAATACGCCGCGGCCGGCACCTTCGGGCCCGCCTCGGCGGAGAAATCGCCGAACTGCTCCTGCGCCAGCCGCACGATCTCGTCGTGCTCGATCGCGCCGGCGGCGGAGAACACCATCTCGGGCGCCCGGTAGTGGCTGGCGAGATGGCCCCGCAGCGCCTGGGCATCGAAGCCCATCACCGTTTCCGGCGTGCCCAGGATCGGCCGGCCGATCGGCTGGCTGCGCCAGGCGGCCTGGGGGAACAGGTCGAACAGATAGTCGTCGGGCGTGTCCCGCGCCGCGCCGATCTCCTGGAGGATCACGTGCTTCTCGCGGGCCAGCTCCTCGCTGTCGAAGGCGGAATTGCGCATGATGTCGCCGAGGATGTCGACCAGCAGCGGCACGTCCTCGCGCAGCACGCGGGCATAGTAGGCCGTCGTCTCGACGCTCGTTGCCGCGTCGAGCTCGCCGCCGACCGCCTCGATCTCCTCGGCGATGCCGCGCGCCGTCCGGCGCTTGGTGCCCTTGAACGCCATGTGCTCGAGCAGATGCGAAATGCCGTGCTCGGCCTCGCTCTCCGACCGGGATCCGCGACCCACCCACAGCCCCAGCGAGACGCTGTCGACATGGTCCATATGGTCCGTGACGACGGTCAGTCCGTTGCCGAGCTTGGTGATTTCGACGCTCATTGGGCAGCTTCCTTGCGCGTGGCGCGGCTGTGTTCGATCACGAAGGCTTCGACCGCCGCGGTCTCGGCGGGCAGGCGCGTCATCCGCTCCGGGCGGGCGGCGAGGTCGGCGAGCGCGTCGGGCAGGCGCGGCGAGAGGCCGGTCGCCTTTTCCACCGCCTCGGCGAACTTCGCCGGATGCGCGGTGGCGAGCGTCACCATCGGCACGCCGTCGGCAAGGTGGGAGCCGGCGGCGGCGACGCCGACCGCGGTGTGCGGATCGATGACGAGGTCGGTCGCCTTGTGGACGCTGGCGATGGTGGCGGCGGTCGCGGCCTCGTCGGTGGAGGCGGCGGAAAACTCCGCGCGGATCGTCGCCAGCGCGGCCGGATCGATCTCGAACCCGCCGCCCTGCTTCAGGCGCCCCATCAGGCTGGAGATCGCGGCGCCGTCGCGGCCGTAGGCCTCGAACAGCAGCCGCTCGAAGTTGGACGAGATCTGGATGTCCATGGACGGCGAGGCCGTCGGCGTGACGCTGTCGGTGCGGTAGTCGCCGCTGGACAGCGCCCGCACCAGGATGTCGTTGACGTTGGTGGCGATCACCAGCCGCTCGATGGGCAGCCCCATCCGCTTGGCGACGTAGCCGGCGAAGATGTCGCCGAAATTGCCGGTGGGCACCGTGAAGGAGACCGGCCGGTCCGGCGCGCCGAGGGCGGCGGCGGCGGCGAAATAATAGCCGACCTGCGCCACGATGCGGGCCCAGTTGATGGAGTTCACGCCGGTGAGGCCGACCGCCTCGCGGAAGGCGGTGTGGGCGAACATGTCCTTCACGATGGTCTGGCAGTCGTCGAACGTGCCGTCGATGGCGAGCACGTGGACGTTGTCGTCGCCGACCGTGGTCATCTGCCGGCGCTGCACCGGCGAGACCCGCTCGTGGGGATAGAGGATGACCACATCGACGTTGTGCCGGCCGCGGAAGGCCTCCACGGCGGCCGCGCCGGTGTCGCCGGAGGTGGCGCCGACGATGGTGGCGCGGCGCCCGGTCTCGGCGAGCCGCCGGTCGACGAGGCGCGCGAGCAGCTGCATCGCCACGTCCTTGAAGGCGAGCGTCGGGCCGTGGAACAGCTCGAGCAGGAAGTGGTTGGGGGCGATCTGGACGATCGGCGTCGTGGCGGGGTGCCGGAAGGTGCCGGCCGCCGCAGCGATCATGCCCGCCAGCGCGGAGCGCTCGATGTCGTCGCCGACGAACGGCGCGATGACGCGCTCGGCGATCTCCGCGTAGGGCCGGAACGCGAAGCCCGCGATCTCCTCCCGCGACAGCGTCGGCCAGGTCTCGGGCACGTAGAGGCCGCCGTCGGCGGCAAGCCCCGCCATGAGGACGTCCGAAAATCCAAGCACCGGCGCTTCGCCGCGGGTGCTGACATATTTCACGCGGGCATTTCCTTCTGTGTTCGCCGGCGCGCGCGGCCGGCGTCGTCGCAGGTTGCTCGTTCGTCCGTTTTGCCGGCGAACCTAACCGCCCCCCGACCCTTCGACAAGGATGGGGGCGCGGCCCTTTCCGCCCGCTCCGTCAGGCGTTGCCCGCCTGCCCCGACAGCAGGCGCGGGTCGATGCCGATCTTCTTGAGCGCAAGGTCATATTTCTGATCGAGCTCGGGCGCAAACACGATCCGCGGGTCGGCCGGGCACGTCAGCCAGCCGTTGCGCTGGATCTCCGCCTCCAGCTGCCCCGGCGCCCAGCCGGCGTAGCCGAGCGCCAGCAGCGCCTTCCTCGGGCCCCGCCCCTCCGCCATCGCCTTGAGGATCTCCACGGTCGCGGTCAGGCAGACCTCGTCGTCGATGGTCAGCGTGGAATCGCTGATGAAGAAGTCGCCCGAATGCAGCACGAAGCCGCGTCCGGTCTCCACCGGCCCGCCCCGGTGCACCGTCACCTCGCCGTCCGGCACCGCCAGCCGGATCGGCTCGCCCTCCGGGACGATGTCGAGCTGCACCAGCAGATCGGCGAACGACACCTCCTCCGACGGATGGTTGAGGACGATGCCCATCGCCCCTTCCTCCGAATGCGCGCACATGAAGATGACGGCGCGCTCGAACCGCGTGTCGCCCATGCTCGGCATGGCCACCAGGAGCTGCCCCTCCAGATAGCCGTCCATGCTCGTGCCACTCATCACCCGCTATCCTGTCAGCTGCTCTGTCTTCGACCTTGCGCGCGGACCGGCACCCGCCGAGCCCGCGCTTTCCGACAAATCTAATGCGCCGGCGCCGGATTGTTAACGCTCCGCGTCGCCGGCACCGCGCCGTTCGCCCCCGAGACGCTGTTGGGCTTGGACGTTTGCCCCACAAGCCGCTACATGGGGTCCGAAAGCCCGCGACGAGCCATGGAGAGATACAAATGGCAATTCAGCCTGGCGACAAGATCCCGAGCGCGACCTTCACCACCATGGGCAGCGACGGCCCGGCCCCGATCAAGTCGGAAGAGTTGTTTTCCGGCAAGAAGGTCGTCCTGTTCGCGGTCCCCGGCGCGTTCACGCCCACCTGCCACCGCAATCACCTGCCCGGTTTCCTGGAGAACTACGACATCATCAAGGAGAAGGGTGTCGACACCGTCGCCGTCGTGGCGGTCAACGACGTGTTCGTGATGAACGCCTGGGCCGAGGCCACCGGCGCCAAGGGCAAGATCGTGTTCCTTGCCGACGGCTCCGCCGCCTTCACCAAGGCGGCCGGCCTGGACATGGACGCCTCCGGCTTCGGCATGGGTGTGCGGTCGAAGCGCTACGCGATGATCGTCAACGACGGCGTGGTGGAAACCCTCGCCATCGAGGACTCCCCCGGCCAGGCCGTCACCTCCGGCGCGGCCGCGGTCCTCGAAGCCCTCTGAGGCCCGACACGCCCCGCCTGCGCCCTTGCCTTCCGCGGCGTTCCGACGCCCGCGGAAGGCTTTATGTACGCGGCGAGCGCTGCTAGAAGGCGCCCATGCGCAGACAGTCCTGCCTCCTGGTCGATATCCGGCGAATTAGCGGCCCGGCCGCCGTGCGATGACGAGGCACGGCGGACCGGGATTGCGGTCGTGGCCGTGCGGGTGTCCGCCGCCGCCGTCCGCCAGAACACGTCTGCCCCGCAACAACCGCCGAGCGGAATCGAACCGATGACCGACACGACCACCGCGCAGCCCGAGGCGCGCGACTATTCCGACACGCTGTTCCTGCCGAAGACCGAGTTCCCGATGCGGGCCGGCCTGCCGAAGAAGGAACCCCAGCTGCTGGCGCGCTGGGCCGACATGGACCTCTACAAGCGGCTGCGCGAAGCCGCCGCCGGGCGCGACAGGTTCGTGCTGCACGACGGCCCGCCCTACGCCAACGGCCACCTGCACATCGGCCACGCGCTCAACAAGATCCTCAAGGACGTCGTCACCCGCTCGCACCAGATGCTGGGCTACGATTCCAACTACGTGCCCGGCTGGGACTGCCACGGCCTGCCGATCGAGTGGAAGATCGAGGAGAGCTACCGCGCCAAGGGCCGCGACAAGGACGCGGTGCCGGTGGTGGAATTCCGCAAGGAATGCCGCCAGTTCGCCGAGCACTGGGTCGGTGTGCAGTCGGAGGAGTTCCGCCGCTTCGGTGTCGAGGGCGACTTCGCCAACCCGTATCTGACCATGAGCTACCCGGCCGAGGCGCAGATCGCCCGCGAGCTGATGAAGTTCGCCGTCTCCGGCCAGCTCTACCGCGGCTCCAAGCCGGTGATGTGGTCGGTGGTGGAGAAGACCGCGCTGGCGGAAGCCGAGGTCGAGTACGCCGAGCACCAGTCGGACACGATCACCGTGGCGTTCCCGGTGCTGGGCGACGGGCCGCTGGCCGGCGCCTCAATCCTCATCTGGACGACGACGCCGTGGACGATCCCCGGCAACCGCGCCATCAGCTATTCCGAGACGATCTCCTACGGCGTCTACGAGGTGACGGAAGTCGCGCCGCTTCCCGACGGCAACCTGCCGTGGGTGAAGCCGGGCGACCGGTTCGTCATGGCTGACACGCTGGCGGCCGCGACCCTGGAGACGATGCGCGCCTCGGGTCACACGCGGCTGGCCGACGTGCCGAAGGACGCGCTGGCCGGCCTCGTCACCGCCCATCCGTTCCGCGACTCGGGCCTCGGCGGCTATGGCTTCGACGTGCCGCTGCTGGCCGGTGATCACGTCACCGAGGAGGCCGGTACCGGCTTCGTGCACACCGCCCCGGGGCACGGCACCGACGACTTCGAGGTGTGGATCGCCAACCGCCGCGCGCTGGAGGCACGCGGCATCGATGCGTCGATCCCCTACACCGTGGACGGTGACGGCACCTACACCGGCGACGCCCCCGGCTTCGAGGGCAGGCGCGTGCTCACCTCCGAGGGCAAGACCGGCGACGCCAACCGCAGCGTCATCGAGGCCCTCGTCGCGGCCGGCCGCCTCGTCGCCCGCGGCCGCCTGAAGCACCAGTACCCGCACTCCTGGCGCTCCAAGAAGCCGGTCATCTTCCGCAACACGCCCCAGTGGTTCGTCCACATGGACAAGCCGCTCGGCGGCTACGGGCTCGCCGAGGGCCAGGCGCCGGTGGGCGAGGACACGCTCCGCGAGCGCGCCCTCAAGGCCATCTCCGAGACCCGCTTCGTGCCGGCCGCCGGACAGAACCGGCTGCGCGGGATGATCCAGAACCGCCCCGACTGGGTGCTGTCGCGCCAGCGGGCCTGGGGCGTGCCGATCACCGTCTTCCGCCACACCGACGACGGCCGCCTCGCGCCGGGACCCGACTTCGAGCCGTCCGAGGCGCTGGTGGCGGCGATCGCCGACGCCTTCGAGGCGGAGGGCGCCGACGCCTGGTTCGAGGACGGCGCCCGCGAGCGCTTCCTCGGCGCGCTCGTCGACGATCCGCAGAACTGGGAGCAGGTCACCGACATCCTCGACGTCTGGTTCGATTCCGGCTCGACCCATGCCTTCGTGCTGGAAAAGCGCCCCGACCTGAAGTGGCCGGCCGACGTCTACCTGGAAGGCTCCGACCAGCACCGCGGCTGGTTCCACTCGTCGCTGCTGGAATCCTGCGGCACCCGGGGACGCGCCCCCTACGCCACCGTCGTCACCCACGGCTTCACCATGGCCGAGGACGGCCGCAAGATGTCGAAGTCGGACGGCAACACGGTCGCCCCCCAGGACGTGATCGCCCAGTCGGGCGCCGACATCCTGCGCCTGTGGGTGATGACCAGCGACTACGCCGACGACCAGCGCATCGGCCCGGAGATCCTCAAGGGCACCTCGGAGACCTACCGCAAGGTGCGCAACACCCTGCGCTGGATGCTGGGCACACTCGCCCACGCCGACGGCGAAGCGGTGGCGCTCACCGACATGCCGGAGCTGGAGCGGCTGGTGCTGCACCGGCTGGTCGAGCTCGACGCGCTGGTGCGCCAGGGCTACCGCGACTACGACTACAAGCGCATCGCCCACGCGCTCATCAACTTCACCACCATCGACCTGTCGGCGTTCTACTTCGACATCCGCAAGGACGCACTCTACTGCGATCCGATCTCCTCGGTGCGCCGCAGGGCCGCGCTGCAGGTGATCGGCATCGTCTTCGAGGCGCTCACCCGCTGGCTGGCGCCGATGCTCCCCTTCACCATGGAGGAGGCGCACCTGTCGCTGCACGGCGAGGACGACGGCCGGTCGATCCACCTGGAGCAGTTCCCGGTCATCGACGCCACCTGGCAGAGCCCGCAGCTGGCCGAGAAGTGGGCGAAGGTCCGCGAGGTCCGCCGGGTGGTGCTGGGCGCCATCGAGATCGAGCGGCGCGAGAAGCGCATCCGCGGCTCGCTGGAGGCACACGTGGCGGTCTACGTCACCAACCCGGCGCTGTTTTCGGCGGTGGCCGACGTCGAGCTGGCCGACGTGTCGATCACCAGCCAGGCGACGCTCAGCCACGACAACGGCCCGGCCGACGCCTTCCGCCTCGACGAGGTGCCGGGCGTCGCCGTCGTGGTCACCCACGCCGAAGGCCGCCGCTGCGCCCGGTCCTGGAAGGTGCTTCCGGAAGTCGGCAGCGATCCCGACTACCCGGACCTGACGTTCCGCGACGCCGAGGCCATGCGCGAGCTCGACGGCCGGGCAGCGACCGCGTGATCGGACCGCGAGGAGGAGGACACACCCCATGACCGAGGCCACGCGCCCCCTCCCCGCGAAGCCGTCGCACTGGCGCTTCGGCTTCGCCCTCGCCGCGATCGTGCTCGTCGTCGACCAGGCGGTGAAGCTCTGGCTCCTCAACGTGGTCGACCTGGCCGCGACCGGGCCGCTCCGGGTCACGCCGTTCCTCGACCTCGTCCTCGTCTGGAACCAGGGCATCAGCTACGGCATGTTCCAGCAGGAGACCGACCTCGGCCGCTGGCTGCTGGTGGTGTTCACCGGCATCATCACGCTGTTTCTCGGCTACTGGCTGGCGGTGGCGCGCGACCGCTGGACGTCGGCCAGCCTTGCCCTCATCGTCGGCGGCGCCGTCGGCAACGGCATCGACCGAATCGCCTACGGCGCGGTGGCCGACTTCGTCCACGTCTTCGTCGGATCGTTCTCGTGGTACGTCTTCAACGTCGCGGATGCCGCCATCGCGCTGGGCGTGATCGGGCTTCTCGTCGACGCCGTGGGTGGACGTCGTAATAATGCCGCAAAGGAAACGTCCGGTGAAAGCTGACATTGGCATTTGTCGGCCAGACTGATCCGGCAGCCCGTGTCGCCGGACCTGCGGTTTCGGCACGCAGGGCACGATGGCGGGCGGTTCGACATCTCGTGATAGACTGAAGCCTCACACGTCGCAGCGCCTCCCGGCGCTGGCGCGGCGGATAACCGAAGGGTGACAACTGTGGTGAAGCGTTCGCATTCGTTCGCAACGGCAACCCGGCTGCTGACGCTGACGCTGCTCGCCGCGGGCGCTGCCGGCTGCAACACCAGCAGCAGCTACTTCTACGAAGAGAAGCAGCCTAGCCAGGAACGCGATGTCGGCCTGTTCGGCGGCATCCTGGAATCCACCGGCATGGTGAATCGTCCGGCCACCGAGATCAACTACAAGCAGCGCTCCCCGATCGCGCTGCCGCCGTCCAACGAGCTGCCGCCGCCGGAGCCCGAGGGCGGCACGGCCATCGCCGCCGTCGACTGGCCGGACGATCCGGACAAGGCGCGGGCCTCCGAGCCGGCTCCCTCCGCCTCGTCCACGCTCAACGGCGAGCGCCTGACGCCCGAAGAGATCCAGGCCGGGCGCGTCGCCGGCGGGCTGCCCACCTCGAACGGCAGCCTGAGCTACGACAAGCGCTTCCTCCGCGACACCGGCAACGTCGCCCTGAGCCCGACGGAAATGAAGGCCGGCTTCGACAGCCCCGACGGCAAGAATTCCGGCAAGGTGCTGACCGCCGAGGGAACGGCGCAGCCGCGCCAGTACCTGATCCAGCCGCCGGACGAGTACCGGCAGCCGGCGGAGTCGGCCGCCCTGCCCGAGAAGAAGAAGATCAAGAACAGCAAGTGGGCGCGCAACCAGCTGTACGGCGGCCAGGAGAAGTCGAACCCGGTCTACGACACGGTCAACTGACGGTCGCCTCCCTCCGCTCACGCCCGCTTCGAATGCCGCGCCCCCGCGCGGCATTCCCGTTTTCGGGCCCCGGCTGACCCCGGCCGTCCGGGCCGCCCTCCCGCCACCGCCGCCGGTCCCCCTGCTCGCGCCAACATTACGGAATGTTCAGTGGCGCCCCCGGCGACGCCTCCTGTACCTTCCGCTCGAACGGACCATCGGTCCGAACTGCGGGCCGGACAGACCGGTCCCGATCCGAACGCGGCGCCCGCATCGCCCGCGCGGACCGACCACCACAACGGAAGGATTGCAGCGGATGAAGGCACGATACGCGCTCGTCGCGGCTCTCGGCGCCAGTCTCCTCGCCGCCCCGGCCCTCGCGGCCGACACCTCGTTTGCCGATCTGAAGATCGCTCCGAACACCTCCAGCTTCACCCTCGACAACGGCCTGCAGGTGGTGGTGATCCCGGATCACCGCTCCCCGGTCGTGACCCACATGGTGTGGTACCGCGCCGGCGCTGCGGACGAAGCCGCCGGCGAATCGGGGGCCGCGCATTTCCTCGAGCACCTGATGTTCAAGGGCACCGAGGCGCATCCCGACGGCTTCTCCAGCGTGGTCACCTCGCTCGGCGGCCAGGAGAACGCCTTCACCTCCCAGGACTACACCGCCTATTTCCAGCAGATCGCCAAGGACCACCTCGGCCGCATGATGGAGCTCGAGGCGGACCGGATGGCGCACCTCTCGCTCGAGCCGGAGGAGGTCGCCCGCGAGCTCGACGTGGTGCTCGAGGAGCGTCGCATGCGCGTCGACAACGACCCGTCCGCGCAGCTCGGCGAGATCTTCGACGCCACCCTCCACGTCAACAGCCCCTACGGCGATCCCGTCATCGGCTGGCCGAAGGAGGTTTCGGCGCTGAACCGCGAGGCGGCCTACGCCTTCTACGACCGCTTCTACACGCCGGAAAACGCCGTGGTGGTGATCGCCGGCGACGTGACGCCCGATGAGGTGAAGGCGCTGGCGGAGAAGACCTACGGCCAGGTGAAGAGCCGCGCCGAGGTGAAGCCCCGGGTGCGCTCCGCGACGCCGGCGCTCAACGCCCTGCGCACGGTGCGCTACGACGACCCGCGCGTCGGGCAGCCCTCGCTGCGGCACGGCTGGGTGGTGCCGAGCTACGCCACCGCCGAGCCCGGCCAGGCCGAAGCGCTCGACGTGCTCTCCCAGATCCTCGGTGGCGGCTCGACCAGCCGGCTCTACGACACGCTGGTGCGCACCGACGGCCTCGCCTCGTCGGTCGGATCCTGGTACCAGGGCAATGCGCTCGATCCGGACACGTTCATGATCTACGCGGTGCCGCGCGACGGCGTCGACTTCGCCGCCGTGGAAGCCGCCATCGACAAGACGGTCGAGGACATTGCCCAGAACGGCGTGAACGACGAGGAACTCCAGCGCGCCAAGCGCAGCCTCGTCGCCGGCGCCCTGTTCGCCCAGGACAGCCAGCAGCGTCTCGCCCGGATCTTCGGCCTCGCGCTCACCACCGGCCAGACCATCGAGGACGTCCAGGCCTGGCCGTCGCGCATCGGCGACGTCACCGCCGACCAGGTGCAGGCGGCCGCCCGGGCCTACCTGTCCCCCGACCGGGGCGTCACCGGCTACCTGGAAAAGAAGATACCCGGCAAGGACTCCTGACGAGTGCCGGCGGGCCGCGCCCGGTCCATGTGCGCGCCCCGCCCGTTCCCTGCCCTGTCGCAACGCCCGAGTTCGCCCGTCGTGGGGCGCAGCGCCATCTCCCCGCGCGCCCCTGAAGGAGAGGAGATCTCTTCATGCTGACCGTTCTTGCCCGCCGTACCCGCCTGTCGCTCGCGGCCTTCGGCTTCACCACCGCCGCGGTGCTGGCCGGCGCCTCGCCGTCCCAGGCGATCACCATCGAGCCGGTGACCAGCCCCGGCGGCATCGAGGCCTGGCTCGTCTCCGACGACACCGTTCCCGTCGTGGTGATGAACTTCGCCTTCGAGGGGGCCGGCGCATCCCAGGACCCCGCCGACAAGCCGGGGGTGGCCAACCTCCTTTCGGCGCTGCTCGACGAAGGCGCGGGCCCCTACGATTCCGAGGCCTACCAGACCGAGCTGCAGGACAAGTCGGTGCGGCTGTCGTTCTCCGCCGACCGCGACGCCTTCTACGGCAACCTGCAGATGCTCGCCGACAATCCGCAGGAGGGTGTGGAGCTGCTCAAGGTGGCGCTGGCCGAGCCGCATCTCGCCGACGAAGCCATCGGGCGGATGAGCAACCAGATCATCTCGGGGATCCGCCGGGACCAGCGCGACCCGATGGAGGTCGCCGCCGAGATCTGGTCCCGCAAGGCCTTCCCCGATCATCCCTACGGCCGTCCGCTCGAGGGGACCGAGGAGAGCGTCGCCGCGATCACCCGGGCCGACCTGCAGGCGTTCAAGGACGCCGCGCTCGCCCGCGACAACCTGCACGTGGTCGTGGTCGGGGCGATCGACGCGGAAACTCTGAAGCCGCTCCTCGACGAGACCTTCGGCGGCCTTCCGGCAACCGCCTCGCTGACGCCGGTGGCCGACGTCATGCCGAAGACCGGCGAGACGGCCACCGAGACCATGGACGTTCCCCAGGCCGCCATCCGCTTCGGCGGACCCGGCATCGCCCGGGACGACCCGGACTTCATCCCGGGCTTCGTGATGAACTACATCCTCGGCGGCGGCTCGTTCTCGTCGCGCCTGTTCACGGAAATCCGCGAAAAGCGCGGCCTCGCCTACTCGGTCTATTCCTACCTCGTGCCGCTCGACCACTCCGCCGTGTTCGGCGGCGGCACCGCCACCCGCGCCGACCGCGTCGACGAGACCGTCGGGCTGATCAAGTCCGAGATCGCCCGGATGGCCGATGGCGGCCCCACCCAGGCGGAGCTCGACGATGCCAAGGCCTACCTGACCGGCGCCTATCCGCTGCGCTTCGACTCCTCCTCCTCGATCGCCGCCCAGCTGCTGCAGATCCAGCTCGAGGAGCTCGGCATCGACTATGTGGACAAGCGCAACGCCCTGATCGAGGCGGTGTCACTGGACGACGTGAAGCGCGTCGCCGCCCGGATCCTCGGCAACGGCGAACCGACGTTCGTCACCGTCGGACCGTCCGGGACCTGACCGACAACGGCGGTGCGGCGCCCGGCGTGCCGCACCGCAGCTTGACGAATCGCTGCACGGCGCGCGTCATGCAACGGTTTGGCAGCCTGCTGCGGCTGCCTGGGGGAGAATGAGGCGAAGCCTGTGATCACCCTGATCGTCAGCGGCATGGACTGCAGGAGCTGCGGCGGCGTCGTCCGGGAAGCCGTGCACTCCGTCGACCCCACGGCCGACGTCGACATCGACGTCGAAGAGGGCCGCGTCGACATCGACACCCCCGCCCCCCTCGACCGCTTCATCCTCGCCATCGAGCGCGCCGGCTTCAACGTCGAGCATTAGAGCCTTTTCCGGTCAGGTGGAATCACCTGACCGATAAGAAATGGCTGCAGAATCAATACCTTGATGTTTGTTGCCCCTCACGCCGAGTGCGCTCCGCGCACCGGCTCCGGGAGGGGGGCCTGGTTTCTAGAGCGTTTCATGTTTTGACGGAAGCGTATCCAGCGTTGGTGAGATAGTTCTGGCATTCGTCGGGTTCGATGGTCTGGACGAGCTGCCCGA
>NZ_JBRJGW010000011.1:0-185986 GCF_053628695.1 Amorphus sp. MBR-141 | reverse complement strand
CAATGCGCTGCCACCAATCACGATGGCAGCCTAACCAAGGCAGAAATCCACTTAGCGATCGCCCGGAAACTGTTCAGACAAACCGAGCCACCTCTACGCATGCGAAGCGCGTCGACTGTAGGGCGTAAGCACTTGTACAACTGCGGCTTTATAATCAAGACTGAGTCCCTCCCATGCCCCCCTCCGACACCCCCTCCGCCCTGTCCCCCCGCACCGGCGGGGAGATCCTGGTCGACTGTCTGGCCGCGAACGCCGTCGAGCGGGTGTTCTGCATTCCCGGCGAAAGCTATCTGGCGGCGCTGGATGCGTTCTTCGACGCCGACATTCCGGTCACCGTCGGGCGCCAGGAGGGCGGTGTGGCGTTCATGGCCGAGGCGTGGGGGAAGATGACCGGGCGGCCGGGGATCGCCTTCGTCACCCGCGGCCCCGGCGCCACCAACGCGGCCGCTGGCGTCCACGTCGCCCAGCAGGATTCCACCCCGATGATCCTGTTCGTCGGCCAGATCGGCCGGGGGATGCGCGGCCGCGACGCCTTCCAGGAGGTGGACTTCGTCGGCATGTTCTCCGGCATGGCCAAGTGGGTGGCGGAGATCGACAGCGCCGACCGCATCCCGGAGATGGTGGCCCGCGCCTTCGCCACCGCCATGGCCGGCCGGCCGGGCCCGGTGGTGCTGGCGCTGCCGGAGGACATGCTGCGCGAGCGGGCGAGCGTGGCGGCCGTTGCCGCCGGGCCGGTGCCGGAGCCGGCGCCGTCGGCCGCCGAGATCAGCCGGTTCGCGGCGCTGCTGTCGGATGCCGAACGACCCATCGCCATCGTCGGCGGCTCGCGCTGGGACGACCACGCGGTGGAGGCACTCGCCGCCGTGGCCGAGGCATGGGAGCTGCCGGTCGCCACCGCCTTCCGCCGCCAGGAGCTGATCGACAACCGCCATCCGAACTACGCCGGCGACGTGGGCATCGGCCCGAACCCGGCGCTGAAGGCGCGCATCGACGGGGCCGACCTGGTGATTTTGGTGGGCGACCGGATGTCGGAGATGCCGTCCCAGGGCTACACGCTGTTCGACATCCCGGTGCCGCGCCAGCGCCTCGTCCACGTCCATCCGGGCGCCGAGGAGATCGGCCGGGTCTACCAGCCGGCGCTTGGGATCGTGGCGACGCCGGGGGCGTTCCTGGCGGCGTGGCGGGGGCTCAGGCCGCCCAACGCGCCGGCCTGGGCGGGGGAGGCGCACGCGGCGCACGCGGCGTTCCTTTCGTGGTCGGAGCCGACGCGCTCGCCGGGTGCGGTCGAGATGGGGGCGGTGATGGCGGTGCTGGAGCGGCATCTTCCGGAGGATGCGATCGTCGCCAACGGCGCCGGCAACTTCGCCGGCTGGGTGCACCGGTTCCACCACTACCGGCGGCTCGGCACCGAGCTCGCGCCGGCGTCCGGCACCATGGGCTACGGGCTGCCGGCGGCGATTGCCGCGAAGATCCGGCATCCGGAGCGCATGGTGGTGTGCGTGGCCGGCGACGGCGACCTGCAGATGACCATCCAGGAGCTCGGCACCGCGGCCGAGGCGGGGGCGGCGGTGATCGTCATCGTCGTCGACAACGGCATCTACGGCACCATCCGCATGCACCAGGAGCGGGAGTATCCGGGCCGGGTGTCGGCGACCGGGCTGGTCAACCCGGACTTCGCGATGCTGGGGGCGGCCTACGGGGCGTTCACCGCGCGCGTGGAGACCGACGCCGAGTTCGAGCCGGCATTCGAGGCGGCGGTGGCGTCGGGGCGGCTTGCGCTCCTGCACCTGAAGACCGACCCGGAGGCGATCACGCCGGCGACCACGCTGGCGGCGATCCGCGCCGCTGCGCTTTCCCGGAAAGCCTAAGCTTCTCAACGGGTTGCGGCAGTGCGCAGCGCGTGCGCAGCCGAAGTGCACCAAACTGCGCTATCCTGCGCACGGGCAGCGCTGCGCACAGCCTGCGCACCGACGCGCAACCAATTGGAATCGCTTTGCAACCGGCGTCGGCGGCGGTCACGAAAAAGAGAAACGGCCGGGTGATCTTCTGCGCACTCTCATGCGTTTACAGCGCAAGGGCGCGACACCCTGCAGCCGCTTCAAGGAAGCCGACCCGATGCTTGTCTCCCTCCTCGTGCTTGTCCTGTTCCTTGCGGCCGTGGGGGCGGCGGCGGCGACCGGCGCGGTGTTCCGGCCGGGCGACTGGTACCGGACGATCGACAAGCCGGGCTTCACGCCGCCGGACTGGGTGTTCGCGCCGGCCTGGGCGCTGCTCTACCTGATGATCGCGATCTCCGGCTTCGTCGTCTGGTACAAGGTGGGGTTCGCCGGCGCGCCGTGGGCGTTCGCGCTGTACTTCCTGCAGATCGTCCTGAACGGGCTGTGGTCGCCGATCTTCTTCGGGGCGAAGCGGCCGGACCTCGCGACCCTCGACATCGCCGCCCTGTGGGTCGCCATCGTGGCCACCATCGTCGCGTTTTCCACGCTCAGCCTGACGGCGGCGTTCCTGCTGGTGCCGTACCTGCTGTGGGTGTCCTTCGCGGCGGCGCTGACCGTGTCGATCTGGCGGCTGAACCGCGGGCGCCATGTCACCGAGGTGTGAGCGGTCGTGACGCGACGCCGCATCGCGGGGTTTCTACGGTAGCGGAGTATCCGGTTGCGGCGCGCCGGCCCGTCCGGCCGCCGGGTCCTCCGGTCGCCGGGTTGGCCCGCAGGCTGCAACGGGCGGACGTGGGTCAGTTGGTCAGGGAAGTGTCGATGCGCGCAACGGATCTCTTCGGGTACCCCCTCACGCTGGCGGGCGGGGCGGCGGCGGCGTCCTGGTCGGCCACCGCGCGGACGTTCCTGGCGCACGGCGACGCCACGCCCGGCCACCTGGCCGACACGCTGGCCCACGGCCCGGACTTCGCCATGGGCCACGCCGCCCGCGGGCTGTTCTGCCTGCTGCTGGCGCGGCGCGAGATGGTCGCGCCGGCCGGCGCGGCGCTGGCGGCGGCGCGCGCGGCGACGGCCCGGGCCGGCGCGACGGCGCGCGAGACGGCCTACGTGGAGGCGCTGGCCGACTGGCTGGACGGGCGGCCGAGTGCGGCCGCCGACCGCCTCGACCGGACGCTCGCCGATCATCCCGCCGACGCGCTGACGCTGAAGCTCGTGCACCAGATCCGCTTCATGCTGGGCGATGCCGGCGGCATGCGCCGCTCCATCGAGGACGTCATCGAGGCCTACGACGACGGCCACCCGGCGGCCGGCTACGTGCACGGCTGCCACGCCTTCGCGCTGGAGGAGACCGGCGCCTTCGCGGCGGCCGAATTCGCGGGGCGCCGGGCGCTGGAGCTCGCCCCCGACGACGCCTGGGGCCTGCACGCGGTGGCGCACGTCCACGACATGACCGGCCGGGCCGCGGCCGGGGTCGCCTGGCTCGACGGCCGCCACGCGGCGTTCGGCCACTGCAACAATTTCCGCTACCACGTGTGGTGGCACAAGGCGCTGTTCCACCTCGACCTCGGCGAGATCGACGCGGTGCTGGCGCTCTACGACGACGCGGTGCGGCCCGACCACACCGACGACTTCCGCGACATCGCCAACGGCGCCTCGCTGCTGTCGCGGCTGGAGATCGAGGGCGTCGACGTGGGCAGCCGCTGGGAGGAGCTGGCGACGATCAGCGAGGGGCGCACCGACGACGGCTGCCTGGTGTTCGCCGACCTGCACTATCTGCTGGCGCTGTGCGGCGGCGACCGGACCGAGAGCGCGGCGCGGCTCGTGGCGCGGATGCAGGCCGACGCGACGCGGGCCGAGGACGAGATGGGCCGGGTGACCGCCGATCCGGGCGTCGCGGCGGCCACGGCGCTCGCCGCCTTCCGGGCCGGCGACTACCGGGCGGCGCACCGCGCCTTCCAGAGCTGCCGGCCGCGGATGCAGTCGATCGGCGGCAGCCACGCCCAGCGCGACGTGTTCGAGCGGCTGGCGATCGAGGCGGCGATCCGCGCCGGCCTGCTGCACGAGGCGCGCGGCCTTGTGAGCGACCGGGTGACGTTCCGCGGCGCCGTCGACGCGTTCGCCACCTCGCGGCTGGCCCGCATCGAGGACGCGATCGCCGCGACGGCGCGGGCGGAACCGCGCCTGCACGCGGCGGTCTGAGCCGGGAGCGGACGGTGGCGGGGTCCGGCCGGCACGCGGCTGCGCGCCGGCCTCCCATCCCGGCAGGGGCCGCACCCGCCGCACCCGGTCGGGCCCGGGCTTCGGCCGTCCGAACGGGTGCCGTTGGAGCGCGCCCCGTTGAAGCCGGCGCCGCGATCCGGCAAAAGCAACCTTCGAGACGCCCGCACCGCCGTTCGCCCCCGACCGGCCCCGCGCGCGGATCCCGCCCCCGGAGAGGCCGTTGACCACACCCGCTGCATCCCGTCCGCGCGACCCCCGGCTCGATTTCTTTCGCGGGCTGGGCATGTTCATCATCTTCGTGGCGCACGTGCCGGACAACACCTGGACCCTGTGGATCCCGGCCCGCTTCGGCTTTTCCGACGCGACGGAGATCTTCGTGTTCTGCTCGGGGATGGCCTCGGCGATCGCCTTCGGCGGCACCTTCCTGCGGCACGGGTGGTGGATGGGCACCGGCCGGACGCTGCTGCGGGTGTGGCAGGTCTACTGGGCCCACATCGGCTTGTTCTTCGTGACGGTGACGCTGCTGATCGCGTTCAATCAGCTGGACACCGGGATCGACTACACCGACCGGCTGTACGTGCTGCCGCTGTTCGAGGACACCGGGCGGGCGGTGGTCGGGCTGATGACGCTCACCTACGTGCCGAACTATTTCGACATCCTGCCGATGTATCTGGTCATCCTGCTGATGATGCCGGTCGTGGTGGGGCTGGCGCGGGTGTCGCCGCTGGTGGCGATGGCCGCGGTCGCGGCGCTGTGGCTGGCGGCGACGACCGGCCACGTCGACCTGCCGGCCGAGCCGTGGTCCGACCGGGTCTGGTTCTTCAATCCGTTCGCCTGGCAGCTGGTGTTCTTCACCGGCTTCGCGTTCATGGCGGGCTGGCTGAAGCCGCCGCCGGTCGACCGCTGGCTGATCGCGCTCGCGGCCGCCATCATCGTGGTGACGGTGCCGTTCGCCCACTACACCGGCTGGCAGAATTTCCAGTGGATCTACGACGCCCGGGACGCGGTCTGGCCGACGCTCGACAAGACCCATTTCGGCTTCCTGCGCTACGTCCACTTCCTGGCGCTCGCCTACCTCGCCTGGGTAGCGGCGGGCGAGGGTGGCCGCCGGCTGACCGGCACGGGCGCCTGGGCGCGCTTCGTGGCGATCACCCGCAAGGTCGGCCAGCAGTCGCTGGCGGTGTTCCTCGCCAGCATGGTGCTGGCCCAGGTGGCGGGACTGGTGCTCGATCTTGCCGGCCGCACCATGCTGGCGACGGCTGCGGTCAACGTCGCCGGCTTCCTGGTGCTGATCGGCGTCGCCTATTCGGTGGCCTGGTTCAAGGCGCAGCCCTGGCGCAAGCCGGCCGCCCATGCAGGCGCTGCCGCGCGGCCGCCGGCCGCCGCCGACCAGGCGGCGGACATCCCGGCCGCCTCGCGGGCCCGGCTCGTCGCCGGCGAGTGAAGGACGGTGCGCCGGTTCGTCCGCTTGATTGCGGCGCGGGCCTGTGAGACCCAGATCGCTCATGCGTTCATCGGCCAGGCCGAACCGGCCCGACCGGGAGTGCGCGCGTATCGAATCCGGACCCGTTTCGCGCCGGTGAGGGCACGCGGCCCTGGCCGGAACGGGCTCCCGGGCGCATCCGCCCAGCTATTTCGAGGCACCTGACCATGGCGATCGTCGACGACCTCTCCGAAGCCCGAGCGGTGCTTGGCGACCTCGTCGCCGGCGCGGGCCGCGCGGTGGTGTTCACCGGTGCCGGCATCTCCACCGAATCCGGCATCCCGGACTTCCGCAGCCCGGGCGGCGTGTGGTCGCAGCGCGAGCCGGTCTATTTCGACGACTTCCTGGCCTCCGAGGAAGCGCGGCTGGAGGACTGGCACCGCCGGTTCGACATGCGCGGGGTGATGGAGGCCGCCCAGCCGAATGCCGCCCACCGCGCCATGGCCGGGCTGATCAAGAGCGGCATCGCCAGCCACGTGATCACCCAGAACGTCGACGGGCTGCACCAGCGCTCCGGGGTGCCCGAGGATCGGCTGATCGAGCTGCACGGCAACGCGACCACGGCCGGCTGCCTCGACTGCGGCGCCCCGATGAGCCTGGACGAGGCGCGCGCCGAGATGGAAGCCAGCGGCCACGCGCCCCGCTGCCTGTCGTGCGGGGGGCTGGTGAAGGCGCGGGTGATCAGCTTCGGCCAGGCGATGCCGGTGCGCGAGATGGAGCGGGCCGAAATCGCAACCGGGGATTGTGATCTGTTCATCGTCGCCGGATCGTCGCTCGTCGTCTATCCGGCGGCCGGCTTTCCGCTGGCGGCGAAACGCAACGGAGCGACCCTGATTATCGTGAATCGGGAGCCGACCGAGCAGGACCAGATTGCCGATTTCGTGCTGCGCGGCGCCATCGGGCCGATCTTCGAGCCGCTCTCGGTGGCCGAGGCGTGAGGCCGCCGGCGCGGCCACGGTCCGAAAAGCCGTTTGCGACCAAACATTTGGAAATCACGGCGCGGGCGGGCTGAACGCGGCCGCGGCGGCGCATATGGCACGCTGTCGCATTTTCAACACAGTTCGGGCCATGCGCAAATCCCCATATCGCGCCGAACAACCGGGAATGGTATCCTCCTTAACGATTCTTTACCGACGGTTCGCGGTGTCGCGGTATGCGGACACGGGGGCTCTGCCGCATGAGTGGGAAATTTGCGTCGTCGACCGATCTGGACATGGTGGTCGGTGACGCGGGGGAAGAAACAGCATTCGACCTGATCGAGGTCGCGGGCCACATCAAATGGTTCGATGTCTCGAAGGGGTACGGTTTCATCGTGCCGGACAACGGCATGGAGGACATCCTCCTGCACGTCACCTGCCTCAGGCGCGACGGCTTCCAGACGGCCTACGAAGGCGCCCACGTGGTGGTCGAGGTGCTCGACCGGCCGAAGGGGCTGCAGGCCTTCCGCATCCTCTCCATGGACGAATCGACCGCGGTCCATCCCTCCCAGCTGCCGCCCTCGCGCACCCACGTCCAGGTGACGCCGACCCAGGGACCCGACAAGGCCTGGGTGAAATGGTTCAACCGGGCCAAGGGCTACGGTTTCCTGACCCGCGGGGAGGGGACCGAGGACATCTTCATCCACATGGAGACGCTGCGCCGCTTCGGCCTGACCGAGCTGCGTCCGGGCCAGGTGGTGATCGTGCGCTACGGCGACGGCCCGAAGGGCCTGATGGCCGCCGACATCCGGCCGGAATCCGGCGGCAACGTCCCCCAGTCGCACTGACCTTCACGCACCCTAGGCAACGCCGCGCCGAGCGTTCCCCGTCCGGATCGGATCGATCCGAACGAAGAGGAATTGCTCTGGGTATCGATTCGGGAGCCATTTCTTGTCGGTCAGCTGATTGCACCTGACCGGAACAGGCTCGAATGCGCCGGGCGGTGCCGTCATTCCGGCGGCGCGGGGTCCTCGAAGGCGGCGAGCCATTTGGCCAGCAGGCGGTCCAGATCGGCGCGCTCTTGCGGCCCGAGCGCCGCCGCCAGCCGCTGCTGATTGGCGACATGGGCCGTGACGGCCGCGTCAATCAGCCGAAATCCCGCCTCGGTGAGGGCGACGAGGAAGCCGCGACCGTCCCTGGGGTTGCGCGTGCGGGCGACCAGACCGGCGGCCTCCAGCCGGTCGATCCGGTTGGTCATCGTGCCGGAGGTGACCATCGTCCAGTCCATCAGCGCCGACGGGCTGAGCGCGTAGGGCGGGCCGGAGCGCCGCAGGGTGGCCAGCACGTCGAAACTCGCGGCGCTGAGCCCATGCCCGGCGATCACCCGCTCGACCTCCTGGGAGAGGTGGACAGTCAGCCGCTTCAGGCGCCCCATGGTGCCCATGGGGGCGACGTCGAGCTCGGGCCGTTCGGCCCGCCACTGGGCGAGGATGCGGTCCACCTGATCCATGGCCCTGATGTCCCCCAGATTTATCTTGACGTCAAGATGTCTCCATCTATCTTGACATCAAGATAGATGGAGACCGGCCATGACCCGCTCGAGCGATCTCATCCTTGCCGCCCTGGCGCCGGCGATCTGGGGCAGCACCTACGTGGTGACGACCGAGCTGCTGCCGTACGGCTATCCGCTGACGGTGGGGATGCTGCGGGCCCTGCCGGCGGGTCTTCTTCTGTTGCTGGTGGTGCGCCGGCTCCCGCCCCGGGCCTGGCTCGGACGGGTGGTCGTGCTCGGCGCGTTGAACTTCTCGCTGTTCTGGACGGCGCTCTTCGTCGCCGCCTACCGGCTGCCCGGAGGCGTCGCCGCGACGCTGGGAGCGATCCAGCCGCTGCTCGTGCTGCTGCTCGTGCGCGCCGTCCTGGGCACGCCGATCCAGCCGGCCGGGGTCGTCGCCGCGCTCGCCGGCATCGGCGGGGTGGCGCTGCTGATCCTCGGACCGTCGGCCGAGATGGATCCGATCGGGGTGGCGGCGGCCCTCATCGGCGCGGTGGCGATGGCGGCCGGCACCGTGCTGACCCGCCGGTGGCAACCGCCGGTCTCGCCGCTGACCTTCACCGCGTGGCAGCTGACGGCGGGCGGACTGCTGCTGGTTCCGGTGGCACTGCTGGCCGAGCCGGGGTTTCCGCTGCCGTCCGCGCCGGCGCTGGCCGGCCTTGCGTGGCTGGGGCTGATCGGCGCGGCGCTCGCCTATTTCCTGTGGTTTCGCGGCATCGCCCGGCTGGGGCCGGCGACGGTGACGGCGTTCGGCTTCCTGAGCCCGCTGAGCGCGGTGCTGCTCGGCTGGGCCGTCCTCGGCCAGCGCCTGGCGCCGGTGCAGGCGCTCGGCGCGGCGGTGGTGCTGGCGAGCGTGTGGCTGGGCCAGCGCGCCGGCCGGAAGGCCCTGCGGGCGGCCGACCTGCGGCCCGACGGCGGCGCCGCCGGATTCCGGGCGCCCTGACGCGGCGCCTCAGGAGGCCGGAAGCCGGCGAAAGGATTGCCTGCGATGGGCCGACTGGATAAAAGCGGCAGGGCACGCAGAAAGCACGGGGACTGCCGGCTCCCGGCCGGTGGAACCCCCCGATCCCAACGAGCGAGACCACCCGTCATCGGCCGTCCCGGCCGGTGACCGAACCATACGGTCAACGGGGTTTCCCGCTGGGCGACCGGTCGCGGGAGCGCTCCCGGAATCTCAACAAGACGATGCGCTGCGGCGGAGGGACCGTCCGAGATCCTGTGTTTGTCCGGACCCGGCCGAGGCCGCCGTCCGCTGGGGGACCATCGATGAATGACCTGGAAAGCCTCCGAGCGCAGCTGCCGGATTCGGCGCACGACATCCGATTGAACCTTGGCGCGATGCTCGGCAACGACGGGCTTCCGGAACTGGAAAACGACCAGAAATGGGGCGCCGCGCTGGCCTCCGCCATCGCTGCGCGCAACGCCTCCCTGACCTGCGCCATCGAGGCGCTCGCCAGCCAGAACACCAGCGCCCAGGTGATCGAGGGCGCGCGGATCGCCGCCGCCATCATGGCGATGACCAACGTCTACTTCCGCGCCCTGCACATGGCGGACGATGCCGAGCTGAGCGGGCTTCCCGCCGGGCTGCGGATGAACGGCCTGAGCAAGCACGGCCTGTCGCAGCGCGACTTCGAGCTGTTCGGCCTCGCCGCCTCGGCCGTCAAGGGCTGCGAAAGCTGCATCGGCGCCCACGTGTCGGGCGCCCGCGAGCTCGGCGCCAGCGTCCAGGCGCTGCAGGCGGTGATCAAGCTCGCCGCGGTGCTGCACGCCGCCGCGACGGTCCTCGACGCCCAGCCGGCGGCGGCGGTGCGGGCGGCCTGAGCCGGCCGCCGCGCCCGCCCTGCGGCACCGGCATCGCTTGAGGATCGGCGCCGGGGCGGGCATTGTTGCCGGTGGCGGCCGCGGGTCCGGCCGCCGGTCCTTCACTCGTCGGAGCGTTCATGTCGGTCATCGCGCGCGCAGTCCTCGCCCTGTTCCTCCTCGCCGTGCCGGCCGGCGCCTTCGCCGCCAGCACCGACCTCGCCATCGTCACCGCCGACGGCCGCAGCCACGCCTTCACGGTGGAGATCGCCGACGATCCCATCGAGCGGGCCCGCGGCCTGATGTTCCGCGAGGAGATGGCGCCGGACCACGGCATGCTGTTCGACTTCGCGCGCGAGGACGACGTGTCGTTCTGGATGAAGAACACGCCGCTCTCCCTCGACATGCTGTTCGCGAAGGCCGACGGCACCATCGTCGCCATCGCCGAGAACACCACGCCGCAGTCGACCGAGCCGGTGCCGTCCGGCGCGCCGGTGCGGTTCGTGCTGGAGGTGGTCGGCGGCACCGCGGCGCGGCTCGGCATCGCGCCCGGCGACCGCATCGAGCATCGCCGGGTGGCGCCGGCGAACTGAGGCGCCGGCCGCCCGGCAGGGCGGGATCGCCGCCGCGCCCGTCTCTCCGGTTGCCCGGCCGGGGCGGTGCGTGTATCGGAGAGGGGCCGTCGGGGTATAGCTCAGCCTGGTAGAGCACCGGCTTTGGGAGCCGGGGGTCGCAAGTTCGAATCTTGCTGCCCCGACCACGGACACCGCGGCCTCGCAAGGTGTCCGCTTAAGATCGCATCGCACGACGACCGCAGATGGGGACGCAGATGAGCGCACGGATCTACAGACCCTCGAAAACGGCCATGCAGTCGGGCCGGGCCAAGACCCATCTGTGGCTGCTCGAGTTCGATCCGGAGATGCCGCGCACCATCGATCCGCTGATGGGCTGGACCTCGTCGCGCGACATGAAGAGCCAGATCCACCTGCGCTTCGAGACGAAGGAGGAGGCGATCGCCTACGCCGAGAAGCACGGCATCGCCTACCACGTCCAGGAGCCCCAGGAGCGCACCCCGCGCAAGATCGCCTACGCCGACAACTTCAAGTCCGACCGGCGGGTGCCCTGGAGTCACTAGTCTTTGCGCTCACGCCGGATGCGCTCACGCGCATCGGCTGCGCGGGCGCGGCCTGACCGGCCGGCGCGCGGTCGCGCGCTGACGGGCATTCCCGGGAAAGTGCACTTGCGGTTTTCCATCCGGGATTGCGGGGAAGAGGCCCCTTACTCTCTCCCGCCGAGCTCGCTTCGCGAGCCGGCTCCGGGGGCGGCCTGACCGGCCGGCGCGCGGTCGCGCGCTGACGGGAGATGGCCGGAATGCGGGGCTGACGGGAGATCGCCGGGAAGCGGGTGCCGGGGGGACGGTGCCGGCCTACGGCCCGTCCTGCCGGCTGGCCTCGTCGAGCAGGGCGATCTCGTCGGCGGCGAGCGACAGCTGGGCGGCGCGGACCAGGCTGTCGAGCTGGTCGGGGCCGGTGGCGCTGGCGATCGGCGCGGTGACGCCGTCGCGGGCGATGATCCAGGCGAGCGCCACCTCCGCCGGCCGGGCGCCGTGGGCATCGGCGACCGCGTCGAGGGCGTCGAGGATGCGCAGGCCGCGCGCGTCGAGATATTTGCGCACCATGTCGCGCCGGGAGGAGCCGGCGAGGTCGGCCTCGCTGCGGTACTTGCCGCTGAGGAAGCCGGCGGCGAGGCCGAAATAGCTGACCACCCCCATCCGCTCCTGGCGGGCGAGGTCGAGCAGCGGCCCTTCCAGCGACGACCGGGCATAGAGATTGTACTCCGGCTGGATCACCTGATAGCGCGGCAGCCCGTTGTCGAGGCTCGCCTTCAGCGCCGCGCCGAGCTGAACGGCGTCGAAGTTGGAGGCGCCGATGGCGCGGATCTTGCCGGCATCGAGCAGCCGGCCGTAGGCGGCGAGCGTCTCCTCGTGCGGGGTGTCGGGATCCGGCCAGTGGGAGAAATAGAGGTCGATGCGGTCGGTCCGCAGCCGGCGCAGCGACGCCTCGACGGCCTCCTCGATCCACGCCGCCTTCAGCGTCTTGCCGCCCTGGCCCATGTCCGAACCGACCTTGGTGAACAGCACGATCCTGTCGCGCCGGGACGGATCGGCGGCCAGCCAGCTGCCGATGATCGCCTCCGATTCGCCGCCCGAATGGCCGTCGACCCAGCGCGAATAGACGTCGGCGGTGTCGACGGCGTTGAAGCCCTGGTCGACGAAGCGGTCGAGGAGGGCGTGGCTCTCGCGCTCGTCGACGGTCCAGCCGAACACGTTGCCGCCAAAGACGAGGGGCGCGATGGCGTACCCGGTGGTGCCGAGGGGACGTGTCTGCATCGGGGGAAACTCCGGAAGGGGATCGGCGGACGGACCCGGACGGGCCCGCCCTGGCGGGCGGAACGCCGGCATCGGCCGGCCCGGACGGGCCGCCGGCGCCCGGCGCGGTCGGTGGTCCCCGAAGATAGGACGGCCGGCCGGCCGGCGAAAGACCCCGCCGGGCGCCGGCGCCGGGGCGGAGAGCGGCGGCAGGCCGGGCCCGGCGCGGTGGCGCGGCCACCGAGGCGCTACCCATTTCCGCGCCGATGGGGTACGGACGTGCCAGTCCGCGTTTTGCGGCGGTCCGCAGGGCGCGCGGCAAGTCCCCGCCCGGCGGTCCGCCCGGACCCGCCCGCGCTGCCCGCCCGTGCCGGATCTCCCGGCCGGCGCCGGCCGCGCCCGGACGGCCCCGTAGCTCAGTGGATAGAGCACCGGCCTTCTAAGCCGATGGTCGCAGGTTCGAATCCTGCCGGGGTCGCCACTTCTCATTCTGTCCGCCCCGAAAGGCATGGCTCGGACAACCGCCGCCGAAGCCGACGCGGCGGCCGTCGCGGTCACATTTCGCCCGGCTTTCCACGGGAGCATTCCCCGTTCAGATCGAAACGATCTGAACGAAAAGGAATTGCTCAAGGGTTTGGTTCTGGAGCCATTTCCTATCGATCATGTGATTCCACCTGATCGGAAAAGCCTCTAGGTTCCGGGGCGTGTGGATCCGACCTGTTGGGAGCTCTCCTCGCCCGCTCGGAGGATGAGCAAGTGGGGTGCGAGGCCTGCAATTGACCGTCGATCTGTTCGTTCCGCTGCTTCGCAACCTGACGCTCGTTGCCACCGTCGCGATGCTCTACGTGGTGGTGCCGAAGCGCTCGTTCTGGATCCCCGAGCCGGTCGTGATCGGCCTGATCTGCAGCTTCGGGGCATGCCTCGCGATGGCCGACTCCGTGCAACTGCGTCCGGGGGTGTTCGTCGATGCCCGCTCGACGATGATCCTGCTGTCGGGTCTGTTCGGTGGTCCCGTGGCGGCCGTCATATGCACGGCTCTGGCGGCTGGGATGCGGATCTACATCGGCGGTGCCGGGCTACTTGCAGGAACGCTCGGAATCGCTCTCGCCGGGGCAATCGGCGCCGCGGTTTTCTATTGGCTGAGACGCGATGGACGCCCTGTGAGCATGGCGCATATCTGCATCCTGGCCGCGCTTTCGCCCCTCACGTTCATTGTCGTCATCGTCCTTCCCTGGGACGTCGTCATGAGGGCCCTCAGCGAAGCTTTCGTGCCGACCAGTGCTCTTCGAGCTGCCGGCATCTTGCTACTGGGCATCCTCCTCATGCACGAGCGCCGGCGGGTCGCTGCGGAGGACCGGATCAGGGAACTTGCGAACCTGGACGAACTCAGCGGACTGGCGAATCGTCGCTCCTTCTATCGAGCCCTCGATCGGGCGATCAAGGCGCACCGGACCAGTGCCCGGGACTTTTCCGTCGTCATCCTCGATCTCGATCATTTCAAGTCGATCAATGACCGGTATGGCCATCCGGTGGGAGACGAAGTGATCAAGAACCTTGCGGATATTCTGAGGGCCAACACCCAGGGCAACGATGTCGCAGCCCGGATCGGAGGAGAGGAGTTCGCGATCCTGCTGAGCGGGGCAGGTCGCGACGAGGCACGGAAGATCTCCGAGCGCATACGGACAAGCATCGCCGAAAGCGAAATAACCGTGGGGATGGAGCGGATCCCGTTCACCGCGAGCCTTGGCGTTGCAGCGACCAGCACGCTGACGTCTTCGGTCAATGCGCTCATGTCCGCCGCTGATACCGCGCTGTATATCGCCAAGCAGGGCGGCCGGAACCGGGTGGTCGTCGAGGCGTCCGCCTAGCTCAGCAGGGCCGGAACGGCGTTGAAGACCCCGCGCTGCACCTGATCGACCCGCATCGCCCCCTTGCCGGGCGTGCCGGCCAGGACGCCCGGTCCTGGATCTGCGCCGTGCCGGGCGGTGCTGCCGGTCTGCACCCGTGTGCCCCTGGCGTAAAATGCAAAGCCGCCCGGCGCGGATTGATCCCATTGTCCCCCGCGCCGTGCCGGAGGGCGAATCCGCGATCGGGATCGTGCGCCGGTACGGCCGCACGGGGGTGCCGTCCGTCGTATCCGCAACGAGCACAGCACACGGGGCCTTCCGACGCGCCGCTTGCGCCGACCGAAGCCGCCGGCGCCCGGGGCGGCGAGGGACAGAGGCATCGCGGGCGGAAGGCGCGCACCGCGATCGGCGTCGTTCCTGCGGGCCGCGCCGGCCGGATTGACAGAACGACCATCGAGGTGGGGGACACGCAATGCAGTTGAAGACAGCCATGGCGGGAGCCGCAGTCGCCGTCTCCCTCCTGTGGGGAGCCGGGACCGGTCAGGCCCGGGAGCTCACGCAGGACGACGCGAACACCATCGCGGTGGAGGCTTATCTCTACTTCTATCCGCTGGTCACCATGGACCTGACGCGGCGGCAGATGACCAGCCTCGATCCGGCCACGAACCCGTTCGGCGGCGCGGAGAACTGGTTCACCAACGTGCGCGCCTACCCGTCGGCCGACGAGAAGGCGGTCGTCCGGCCGAACTTCGACACGCTCTATTCCTCAACCTTTCTCGATCTGACCGAGGAGCCGATGATCGTCTCGGCGCCCGACACCGGCGGGCGCTACTACCTGCTCCCGATGCTCGACATGTGGACGGACGTCTTCGCCTCGCCCGGTTGGCGGACCACCGGCACCGAGGCGGCGAACTTTCTGGTGACCCCGCCCGGCTGGCGGCCCGAAGCGGGCCGGGACCTCCCCGCGGGGCTCCCGGAGGAGACCCAGAGGATCGCGGCGCCGACGCCGTACGTCTGGGTCATCGGACGCACCAAGACCGACGGTCCGTCCGACTACGCGGCCGTTCACAAGATCCAGGACGGCTACACGGTCACGCCCCTCTCCAAGTGGGGCCAGGAGATCGCCGAGCCGCCCTTCTCGCCGGATCCGACCGTCGACACGAAGACGCCGCCGAAGATCCAGGTCGATACCATGGGCGGGACGGATTACTTCACCTACGCCGTCGAGCTCCTCAAGACCGCCGATCCGCACGCCACCGACCAGCCGATCGTCGCGCGCCTGGCGCGTCTCGGCATCCGGCGGGGCGAGAGCTTCGATGTCGCCGGTGCCGATCCGGTCGTGAAGGCGGCGATTGCGGCCGCGCCGAAGACGGCGCAGCAGCTGATGGCCTGGAAGGCGCCCGCGATCGCGGACACCGTCAACGGTTGGTCGATGGACCTCGACACGGTGGGCGTCTACGGCAACTACTACCTGAAGCGCGCGATCCTGGCGCAGCTCGGCCTGGGCGCCAACGTGCCGCAGGACGCGGTCTACCCGATCGCGCTCACCGACGGCAAAGGCCAGCCGCTCGACGGTGCCAACGACTACGTCCTGCACTTCGAAGCGTCCGAGCTCCCGCCGGTCGACGCGTTCTGGTCGGTGACCGTCTACGACAACGACGGCTTTCAGGTCGCCAACAGCCTGAACCGGTTCGCGCTGTCCAGCTGGATGCCGCTCGAGAAGAACCCCGACGGATCGATCGATCTCTATGTCCAGGCGGACAGCCCCGGCGCGGACAAGCAGGCCAACTGGCTGCCGGCGCCGGGCGGGCCGTTCAACGTGACCATGCGCCTCTACGCGCCGCGTCCCGAGGTGCTGATCGGAACATGGGCGCCTCCGGGGATCACCAGGGTCGAAAAACTCTCCACCCACACGGTGCAGTAGCGGGCCGGCGCAGTTCCCGTCCGGATCGAAGCGATTCCGATCAGCTGGTTCCAGCTGATCGGACGAGGCGTGGGAGCCGATCGCACCTGCGATCCGCATGCGCGGCCAGCTTGCCGCGCTGCCGCGACCACCTGGAGAGACACATGAAGCCGTTCCTGCCCGGGGCCCTGGCGCTCCAGCTTTTCGCCTGTCTGGCCGGACCCGCTGCGGCTGACGAGACGGCCATTCCCCAGGGGGCATCCCTTGCCGGCGACGTCGCGGCGCTGCGGACCTACGCGCCGGCCGGCAATCCGGGCGGCACCGATTTCGACGTGGCCGACCGCGCGGCGATCGCCAACCTGATCTACGCCTACTCGTTCGCCTACGACAACGGCGAGGCCGGCGCCTGGCTGGGGCTGTTCACCCCGGACGCGGTGTTCGTCGCCGGCGTGCCCGGCCAGACGCCGATATCGTTCACCGGCGCCGGCTTCCGCGCGTTCTGGACGGAGCGGATGAAGGACTTCCGCTCCTCCGGCAACCTGCGCCGGCACCTGATGTCGAACATCCTGTTTCTCGACCAGACGGCCGACACGGCCCATGTCAGCGTCGTCGGACTGCTGACCAATGCGGCGGACGGCAAGACGTTCGGCGCCGTCTCCAGTCTCAACTACGAAGGCTGGCTGGCAAAGGGCCCGGACGGCTGGCGGATCCAGCGCTGGCACGACTTCCCGGACGCGGCATTCAAGGAGTAGCCGGCGGACGCGCGTTCGGCTTGCGTGCGGGGCCGAGTTTGGTCATGACCGACGTTGCGACTTCGTATCCTGCGCCGGTTTGGGGGGCGAATGGCATTTGACGGGTCGGTGTCCCTCGTCCGAGCGGGCGGCTTCGGCCCGCTGCCGGCCGTCTTCGAGCAGCGGGCCGGCGAGCGCGAGCTCTGGAGGGCCTTCGCGCAGGAGGGGCTTCCCCTCGCGGTGATCGACCTGCCGCAGACGCCCATGCCGCTCAACACCATGATCGGCGTCTTCGAGCGATGCGCCCGACTGCTGGGCGACCGAACGTTCGGGTTCGACGTCGGCTTCGAAATGGCAAACGCCTGGGGCTACGGTCTGTGGGGCGCCTACGGCGCGGCCGCACCGACGCTGGGCGCGGCGATCGAGCGGTACTGCCGGACGTTCCGCGCCCACGCCGTCAGCGGGACGCTGGAGCTCCTGCAGGGTGATGGCCACTGGCTCTGGCGCTGTGCCGGACCGCCCTTCAGCCTGGCTTCCATCCACCATGCCGATCACCTGATCGGACCGATGATGCTGGTCGCGCGCGAATATCTCGGCCGCCGGTGGGCGCCCAGATGGATCGAGGTGTCGTATTCGCGCGATCCCGACGCCCGCCTGCTCGAAGACAGACTGCAGGTCCCGGTCCGCTATGGCCGCGGCGGGACCGGCATCGCCTTTGCCCCTGAAGACCTCCTGGCGCGGCGCGCTCCGGAACCCGCAAACGGTTCACCGATCGTGACGCTGCGGGAGGTCGTCGCCGACCTGGTGCTGTCGCGCGCGCCCGAACCGGCCCGCTCGATTTCCGCCATCGTGGCGCTCAGGCTTCTCGACGGGCAGAGCGACATCGACGGGACGGCCCGGATGGCCGGCACCAGCGTGCGGAGCCTGCAACGCCTGCTCGGTCAAAAGGGCCACACCTACCGGGAGGTGGTGCGGGCGGCACGCAGTGCGCGCGCGCTCAGCCTGCTGCAGGAGACGGACCGGCCGATCGTCGAAATCGCGATGCTCCTCGGCTACGAGGACCACGCCAGCTTCTCCAGGGCGTTCCAGAGCTGGGCGGGCTGTACGCCGTCGGAGTTCAGGGCCCGCCGTCGCCCCTAGCCATGGCGCAAAATGCCAAGCCGGATGTCTGCCTGCTGCCTATATCGCTTGGGGATGGGGCGATCGCGGCCTCGACGTCGCTGGACGTTGCAAGCCGGGGGTAGCAGCAGGGGATGGGGCATGACGGTCTACGCGATCTACTACGCGTCCGGCGAAGCGGAAGCGTGCGTCTTCGACCGTGAACTCGGCGAGCGTTTCGGTGACACCTACCAGGTGAGCGACGACTTCTGGCTCATCGACACCGCGCGCGAATCCGACACGATCTACGGCAGCCTGCGCACCTCCGTGCGGCCGGGCGACCGGCTGTTCATTGCCGAGATCACCCGCGACTTCTTTCCGTGGCTCTCCGAGAGCGCGCTCAGCTGGCTGTTCTCGCCCCGGCGCTCCTGGAAGGGCCGCTACGTCGCCCGCGACGTTGCCGAGCGGATCCATGCGGCCGTCTGATCGGGGATGCCGTCGTGCGAGGTTTCAGCCCTTCCGGCCAGGTGAATGCAGTTGATCGACAGGACGTATTCTGACGCCGTGCCGAGTGCAGATCCCGAATGCCGGGAGCTTCTGGAGGCGCCACAGGCTTTTCATCAGACGGAGGCGCCCGGGGGCGACATGCGGATCCATTCGTTGCAGTGCCTGATGCCGTCACGGGCGGCGGTGGCCGCCGTCGGCGCGGCGGTTGCCATGTTCGCGAACCCGCTCCACGCGGCCGATCTCGGTGGATCCGCCGCGCCGTTGCCGGCCTCGAAGGCGGCGACCGAGCCGGCCTGGACGCTCAGCATCGCCCCCTATTTCTGGGCGGCCGGACTGTCCGGGAGCGTCGCCTCCTTCGGCGCCCCGGACGTCGACGTCGACATGAGCTTCTCCGACATCCTGAGCGACCTCGACTTTTCGGTGATGGTCGCCGGCGAAGCGCGCCGCGGGCGGTTCAGCCTCAGCACGGATCTCCTCTATCTGAAGCTCTCGACGAAGGAGACGACCCCGCTGGGCATCGCCGCCTCCAATGTGAGCTTCGGCTCGACCGCGATGGAGGCAACGGCACTCGCCGGCTATTCGATCGTGGACCTCTCCAACGTCCGTCTCGACGTGGTGGGCGGCGCCCGGCTCTGGTCCGTCAGGAACGAGCTCTCCTTCAACGGCGGTTTCCTCAACGGCCGCGGTTTCGAGGACAACGCCACCTGGGTCGACGCCATGGGCGGCCTCAAGGGGCGGGTCGATCTCACCGACCACGTCTACCTGACCGGCATGGCTCTGGGCGGAGGGGGAGGCTCGGAGTTCGGCTGGGATCTGCTGGGAGGGCTGGGCTACGAATTCTCCGACCGGATCTCCGCCATTGCCGGCTATCGGGCGATCGGCGTCGACTACCAGGACGGCCCGTTCGAATTCGACGCGACGATCCAGGGGCCGATCATCGGCGCTTCCTTCACCTTCTGAAGCGACCACCCGCGGTGGCCGGCTGGCCCGGACCTAGCGGGCGGCCGGCCGAGACAGCCGGCCTCTGGCGGCAGGGTGCCGGGACGCCGGCCTGCACGGTGGCGAGCGCCGAGCCCGCCGGCACGGCCGCGTGCGTGCACGCCGTGCGCCTCCCGCTCGCCCGGCCGGACCCGGCCGCGCCGTCGCGCCGGCCGATCCACACGCGCCGCCGATCCCGCGAAAGCGTCCCCTGACCAGGAGGCCGGCAAGCCCTGGCAGCGGGGCCGACCATGAGGCGCGCCCCGCGTCCGGCGATGGAACATTCTGCGCCGTCCATCCTTTCATGGCCGAGAGCGGGTGCGCACTTCAGAGGCGCTCCGTCCCTGTTTTCGAGGAAAGGATTTCCGCCGATGACATGGCGCATTCCGACCGACGACCTGTTCGACCGCGGCAGGTCCCATCGTTCGCACGGCAGCCTGGGCGGGCTCGGCCGGGCGGCCCGCGAGGTGTCGTCGTACGCTCGTCCCGGGTTCACGCGCGCCGACGGAAACGGGCGCGCGGCCGCGGCCCTCGGGCTCGGCCTGGTCGCCGTTGCCGGGCTGGCCCTGGGCACCGCCGCCGCCCGGCGGCGCCAGCTGCGGCACCCGCCCGATTCCGCCCCCGGCCGGACGGCGCGGCGCCGGCGGTTCGGCGACTACGCCGTGGTGGGCAGGAGCGTGACGATCGCCCGGCCGCGCTCGGAACTGTTCGCCTTCTGGCGCGATTTCCAGAACCTTCCGCGGTTCATGGAGAGCGTCGAGGACGTCCGGCAGATCTCCGGAAAGACCTTCGCCTGGACGATCAAGGCGCCGCTCGGCCGCACGGTGACGATCAAGGCCGAGATCGTCGAGGAAGACGGCAACCGGCTGATCGCCTGGCGCTCGATCCCCGGATCGGACATCGACACGGAAGGCCGGGTGACCTTCAAGAAGGCCCCGGGCGAGCGCGGCACCATCGTCACCGCCACGATCGCCTACATCCCGCCCGCGGGGGGGCTGGGCCGGCTGGCCGCGAAGGTCCTGCAGCGCGAGCCCGGCATCCAGACCCGCCGCGAACTGAAGCGTTTCAAGATGCTGATGGAAACCGGCGAGGTCGCGACCTCCACCCACCAGCGTTCCAACTGAGGAGTCGGTCCCATGCGCGCACTCACCTGGCATGGCTCGCACGACGTCCGCGTCGACACCGTCCCCGACCCGGAGATCGTCAACCCGCAGGACGTGATCCTGCGCGTCACCTCGACCGCGATCTGCGGCTCCGATCTGCACCTGTACGACGGGGTCATCCCGGCCCTGCTGCCCGGCGACATCCTCGGCCACGAGTTCATGGGCGAGGTGGTCGAAACCGGATCGGAAAGCAAGCTGAAGAAGGGGCAGCGGGTGGTGGTGCCGTTCGTGCTTGCCTGCGGCCACTGCTACTTCTGCGGCAAGGAACAGTTCTCCGCCTGCGACAACTCCAATCCGGTGGACAAGCAGGACATGTCGGAGACCCTCTACGGGCACGCGATGTCCGGCCTGTTCGGCTATTCCCACCTGACCGGCGGGTATCCCGGCGGCCAGGCGCAATATGTCCGGGTTCCCTATTCCAACGTCGGACCGATCGTCGTTCCGGACGGGATCGAGGACGAGAAGGTGCTGTTCCTCTCCGACATCCTGCCGACCGGCTGGATGGCGGCGGAGAACGCCGAAATCGAGCCCGGCGACACCGTCGCCGTCTGGGGATGCGGTCCGGTCGGGCTGTTCGCCGTTCAAAGCGCGCTCAAGCTCGGCGCCGAAACCGTCATCGGCATCGATCACCTGCCGAACCGGCTGCGCCTCGCGCGCCAGCTGGGCGCCGAGGTGATCGACTACAGCCGCACCAGCGTCACCGAAGCCCTGATGGAGATGACCGGCGGCATCGGGCCGGACGCGGTGATCGATGCGGTGGGCATGGAAGCGCACGGCTTCTCCCCCGACGGCATTCTCGACACCGTCAAGCAGAAGATCGGCGTCGGCGCCGACCGGGCCCATGCGCTGAGGCAGGCGATCTATGCCTGCCGCAAGGGCGGCCGGATCTCGATGCCCGGCGTCTACGGCGGCCTGGTCGACAAGTTTCCGCTCGGAGCGCTGATGGAGAAGGGGCTGTCGGTGAAATCCGGCCAGACCCACGTGCAGCGCTACGGGGCCGACCTGCTCAAGAAGATCCTGGACGGCGAGCTCGACACCACCTTCCTGATCAGCCACCGCCTCCCGCTCGAAGAGGCGCCGACGGGCTACAAGCACTTCAAGGAAGACGCCAACGAGTGGACCAAGGTGGTGCTGAACCCCTGGCAGGAGACGCAGCAATGACCGCCAATCCATTTGCCGTCGTCACCGGTGCCTCGACCGGCATCGGGTTCGAGCTGGCCAAATGCTGCGCGGCGGACGGCTACGATCCGCTGATCTGCGCCGACGAAGCGCGGATCGAGGAGGCCGCCAGCGCGCTGCGGCGCGACGGTGCGCAGGTGGAAGCCCTGGTGGCCGACCTCGGGACGCCGGACGGTGTCGAACGCCTCATGACCGCGATCGGCGACCGGCCGGTGGACGCGCTCCTGGCGAACGCCGGGCGCGGTCTCGGCCACGCCTTCCTGGACCAGGACCTGGCGCGGGCGCAGGAGGTGATCGACGTCAACGTGACCGGCACCGTCACGCTGATCCACCGCGCCGGCAGACGGATGCGGGAGCGCAACGCGGGCAAGATCCTGATCACCGGGTCGATCGCCGGCTTCATACCCGGCAGCTTCCAGGCCGTCTACAACGCGTCGAAGGCGTTCCTCGACAGCTTCAGCTGGGCGCTGCGCAACGAGCTGAAGGAGACCGACGTCTCGGTCACCTGCCTGATGCCGGGGCCCACCGATACCGAGTTCTTCGAACGGGCCGACATGGAGGCGACGCCGGTCGGCTCCAGCGACCGCAAGGACGATCCGGCCATGGTCGCCCGCAAAGGCTACGAGGCCATGCAGAAAGGCAGCAGCGGCGTGACCACCGGGTTCATGAACAAGGTGCAGGCGACGTTCGCCGGCCTGATCCCCGACGGCGTCCTGGCCGAGATGCATCGGCGCATGGCCGAGCCCAAATAGACCGAGCGGCCCGACGCCGGTTTCCCGGGCGGGAAGGGAGGCCTGTACGGCCTCCGGCCGCCTACTGCCGCCTACTGCCGGATGTCCGGCACTACCAGCCGCTGCAGCTTGTCGAGCGAATCCTGCCAGCCGAGGTAGCAGGCCTCGGGCGGGATCATGTCGGGGATGCCGGCCTGCTCGACGGAGAGCTCGGTGCCCAGCGACACGGCCGTGAACGTGATCGTCGTGCGCATCTCGCCCGACAGGTTCGGATCGTCGAAGGCGTCGGTGTAGGCGATGCGCGCGCCGGGCTCGAGCTCGACGTAGGTGCCGCCGAAGCTGTGGCTCTCCGACGTGGTGAAGTTGCGGAACGACATCCGATGGCGCCCGCCGACCTCGGCCGTCAGTTCGTGGACGGTGCACAGATAGCCGTAGGGGGGAATCCAGCTCGCGATGGCATCGGGCTCGATGAAGGCGCGGTAGACCTTCTCGGGGCGGGTGGCGATGACGCGGTGCAGACGGATGGTATGCGGCATGACGGGATCCTCGCAGGGGGTTGGGGTCAGTGTCGGGGTGTGGGCGTTTCGGTGGAAAACAGCAGCGTCAGGTAGCGGACGAGGTGGTCGATGCTGTCGGCGGCGACCTTGGCGTCGCCGCGGGCCTTGGCCAGGATGAAGGCGCCCTGCAGCACTGCCTGGGTGTGCAGCGCCAGCGACGCGGCCGACCAGGCGGGCGACAGGCCGCGGGAGCGGAGCGCCGCCTCGATGTCGGCCTCCAGCGTCGCCGCGTGGCCGCTGATGCTGCGCTCGCAGGCGTCGCGAATGGCCGGCGCCGTGTCGAACGTCTCCTGGACCATGGTGCCGACGAGGCAGGTGAACTCCGCCACGGCGCCCTGCAGCAGCGCCTTACGGAACGCCACGTAGCCGAGGACCCGGTCGACCGGATCGGGAAGGTCGTGATAGGGGGCGGCCGCGAACAGCCGGCCCGTCGTCTCCGACCAGTGGTCGGCGGCGGCCACGGCGAGCGCGTCCTTGCTTTTGAAATGGTGGAAGAAGGCACCCTTGGTGACGCCGGCCGCCGCGCACAGCTCGTCCACCGTGGTGGCGGCGTAGCCCTTGGCGCGGATCACCGCCAGGGCGGCATCCAGCAGCTTCGATCGGGCGTCCGGCTTGCGCGCGCTGGCGGGCATGAGGTCCTCCTTGGTGAAAGATACATACCGACCAGTTGGTATGTTGTCCAGCAGGAGTTTGATCCGGTTCTGAGGAGGGCGGGGAGCCGGAGGGTGGCGCAGCGGGGAGCCGGAGGGCGCCGCAGCGGACGGGACGCCCGGGACCGGCCGCCTCGGCCGCCGACGCGCCCGCGGCCTCAGCCGGTGCCGGCGGTCGCTGCGTCGCGAAACAGCGCCAGCAGCCGGGCGACGGCCGGGTGGGGCCGGGCCCGTTCCAGGCGGGCGATCTCGATGTCCGCCCGGCGGCTTGGGTCGGCGCCGTCCGGCAGCCACAGGAGCCAGGCGAGGAACACCGCTTCGGGATCGGGCAGGGCCCGGTGCCCGACGGCCACATTGGCCGTTGCGGGATGGCCTGGCGCGGCATGGCTCCATGCCGGATCGTCCGGCGCGGCATCGCCTGGCGCGATGTCGCCCCACGTCGGATCGCTCCACACCGGCTCGCACGTCGCGTCGTTCGGCGCGGCGGCGCCCGGCGCCGGATCGGCCGTGGCGGCTGCGTCCGCCGCCGCAGCGTCAGCCGTTGCGGTGGAGGAGCGGCATGGCCGGGGCGGCGGCATGCTCAGGCCTCGACCGAGATCGGCCCGCGCGGGCGGGAGCAGCAGGCGAGCACGTAGCCGTCGGCGACCTCGTCGTCGAGGATGCCGCCGTTGTGGGTCATCTCGACGGGTCCCTCGCAGCGGATCTTGCAGGTTCCGCAGAGCCCGAGCTCGCAGGCGGCCGGGATGCGCACGCCCGAGGCGCGGGCCGTCTGCAGGATCGACTGGCCGGGCAGCGCCTCCGCGTCGACGTCGGAGAGGGCGAAGCGGACGCGGGTGGTCGCCATCTCCGGCGGCTCGGAGGGCAGCAGCCCGTCGGAGGCCTCGGCGAGCGGCGCCGGCACCGGCTCGATCGGTCCGGATCCGAAGCTCTCCTGGTGGTAGCGCGCCATGTCGAAGCCGGAGGCCTGGAGCATGCCGCGCACCTGGCGCATGAACGGATCGGGCCCGCAGCAGAAGATCTCGCGCTCGGCGAAATCGGGCACCAGCAGGCCGAGCCGCACGGTGTCGATGCGGCCGGTGGGGCCGAACCAGGACAGCCGGTTGGTGCGCTCCTCGACGAGGAAGCCCAGCTGCAGCGCCGGCATGCGGGTGGAGATCAGCTCCAGCTCGGAGCGGAAGATGATCTCCTCCGGCCGCCGCGCGCAGTTGACGAAGGCGACGTCGTTGAGCGGCGCGCAGTCGTTCAGCCAGCGCAGCATCGACATCATCGGCGTGATGCCCGACCCGGCCGACAGGAAGAAGTATTTTCCGGCCGGATGCTCGTGCATGGAAAAGCCGCCGGCCGGGCCGTAGGCCTTGATGTGCTGGCCGGGCTCGAGATGGTCGAACATCCAGCGCGTGCCGAGGCTCGCCGCCTGGGCCTTCACCGTCACCGCGATGGAGAACGGCCGCGAGGGGCTGGACGACAGCGTGTAGGTGCGCAGCAGCGGCTCGTCGCCGACGGGGAGTTCCAGGGTGACGAACTGGCCGGGCTTGTAGCGGAACCAGGTCTGGTTGTCGGAGCGGAACGCGAATGTCTTCACGTCCGGCGCCTCGTCGGTCACCGAAATGCACTCCAGCACCTGGAGATGGTCGTTCCAGGGCTGCATCTCGTCGAGATGCCGGTAGAGGCTCCCGGGCGCGGCGGCGATGGTGTCCAGCATGGCGGGGCTCAGGCGACGCGCAGGGCGGCGGAGGCGCCCTCGGCGAGGCGCGCGGCCATGGTCCGGCAGTACCAGTCGACGAACTGCTCGACGCCGCCTTCGTGCTCGGGGGAGTAGGGGCCGGGCTCGTATGCGGGCGAGCGGATGCCGAAGGCGTTCTCCTCGACGATGCGGCGGTCCTGGTCGTTGGTCTCGGTCCACACGTGGGTGAGCTCGGCGAGGTCGTAGTCGACGCCTTCCACCGCCTCCCGGTCGACGAGCCACTTGGTGGTGACGGCGGTCTCCTCCGGCCCCAGCGGCAGCACCCGGAAGGTGACGGCGTGGTCCGACAGGATGTGGTTCCAGGTGGTCGGATAGTGGAACAGCAGCATGGCGCCGATGCGGGCGGAGCCGACGGCGGCGGAAAGGGGCCGCTTCACCGCGGCGCGGCCGGACAGGGTGTAGCTGACCGCCTCGCCGAGGAGCGGCATGCGGGTGATGCGGCTGGCGCCGCCCTCGGCCATGCGGAAGGCGGCGGGCAGGCCGCGGGCCTCGCAGGCGGCCCAGTGGGCGGCGATCTCCGGGTCGTCCATCGCCCCGGCGACGCCGGTGACGCCCGGCGCTTCCGGGTAGGTCTTGCAGAGCTCGGGATGGTTGGCCGAGCAGTGGTAGCACTCGCGGTTGTTCTCCCAGACGAGCTTCCAGTTGCCCTTCTCCACGATGGTCGTCTCGAAGGCGACCTTCGCGTCCTGCAGGCGGTGCGGCGCGAGGTAGGGCTCGATCAGCGCCCGGGTGGGGGCGAAGTCGGCCGGCGCGTCGGCGAGCGACAGGAACACGTAGCCGGCGACGGCCTCGCAGGCGACCGGCTTGAGGCCGAAGGCGGCGGGATCGAAGCCGTCGCCCATCTGGCGGGCGAAGACGAGGCGGCCGTCGAGGTCGTAGGTCCACTGGTGGTAGGGGCAGACGAGCCGCGCCGAAGTGCCCCTGGCGGCGGAACAGATGCGCGAGCCGCGGTGGCGGCAGGCGTTGTGGAAGGCACGGATGCGCCCCTCGCGGTCGCGCACGACGATCACCGGATAGTCGCCCACCTGCAGCGTGAAGAAGGCGCCGGGACGGGCGAGCTCGCACGCGTGGCCGACGAACAGCCACTCGCGGTACCAGACGTGCTGGAGGTCGGCGGCGAACCAGTCCGGATCGGTGTAGAAGGGCTGATCGAGGCTGTAGCCCGGGCGGCGCGCCGCGATCCGGTTCAAGATGTCGTCGCGTGAACCCATGTCCCCGTCCATCCTCGGCTGGGCCCGCAGAGCGCGGCGCGGACGGAAGGGAACCGGCCCGCGCGGAGAGACGATGCTTCCGCAAGGCAAGGACCCGATCGCCCACCGCGATCAGTCGGGACGTGTCACCGTTCGGGGCTGGTTTCCGGGCTGAAGGAGCGTCTCTTCGAGGACCGTCGCGATTCCTTCCCAGGCATCTGCCCAGTGGAACTCCCTGTCGCGACGTTGACTCCCTTGACCGTTGCGGGGGCAGCTCCGGATTTTCACCGGATTCCCAATTCTCCCGGCCTTCCAAGCGAGGACCGGGCACCCTGAACCCGGCCACCATCGCCCGGCGCGCAAGGCGGGGCGCGCGCAAAAGCGACGTCGCATGGACGACCGGCGACATGGGCGCGCCGGCGTGGCCGGGAACGGGGCGGCCCATGGCGCGGTCGGGGCCCGCGGAGGCGGCCTGGTGCTGGCGGGAATCGCGAAAGAACGGCCCGGACGGACGTGGCCCGAGGGTCGGGCGAGGGCCGCCGCGGCGGGGCCAAGGCGTTGAAAAGCAAGCCTGCCTGCGCGCGGCTTGACTCCGATCCGCCAGCCACTATCCCTGACGGTCGACGGTGCCCGCAAGGGCTCAATAGGGAACACGGTGAGGCGCGCCTGCGCGCCGAATCCGCGACTGCCCCCGCAACTGTGAGCGGCGAGTCATCCGCGCGAATGCCACTGGAGCCGGTCCGGCCCTGGGAAGGCAGCGGAGCGACGAGGACCCGCGAGTCAGGAGACCTGCCGTCATCCGTGGTCACGCGCGGTCGCATCGGGCGGGGTGTCTCGATGGGTACGGTCTCCATGGTCCTCCCATGGAGCCGCCTCGATCGCGGTGACGTGCCATCCGGCCGCGTGCCGCTCGAGGACTGCCACATGACCTTCTTCCCGACGTCCATCCGTGGACGGCCCGATGCCGTTCGCCATGCCGCGGCGTTTGCCGCCGTTCTCTGCCCGCTGTCACTGTCGCTTCCGCTTGCCGCCCATGCCCAGGACGCCGACCTGGGCGACGCCGCCGTGGTGGCGCTTCCCGAGATCTCGGTGACCGCCAACCTGGCTCCGACCGCACGCGACAAGGTCGGCAGCGCCATCACGGTGATCACCGGCGCGGACCTGCGGCAGCAGAAGATCCGCTTCGTCACCGATGCGTTGCGCCAGGTGCCGGGGCTCGCCGTCAACCGGACGGGGCCGGCGGGGCAGCTGACCCAGGTCCGCATCCGCGGGTCGGAGGGCAACCAGACCAAGGTCTTCATCGACGGCATTCCGGTGAACGATCCGGCGTTCGGGTCCGAATTCGACTTTTCCAGCCTGCTTGCCGACGACATCGAGCGCATCGAGGTGCTGCGCGGGCCCCAGAGCGCGCTCTACGGCTCCGACGCGGTGGGCGGCGTCATCAACATCATCACCCGCACCGGGCAGCCCGGCACCCAGGTCTCGGCCCGGCTGGAGGGCGGCTCGTTCGGCACGGTCAACGGCAGCGCCTCGGTGAGCGGCGCCAACGAGCATGCAAACTTCATCGCCAGCGCGATGGGGTTCAAGACCGACGGGATCTCGGCGGCCAGTTCCGATCTCGGCAACACCGAGAAGGACGGCTATCGCAACGGCACCGTCTTCGCCAAGGGCACCGTCTCGCCGAACGAGCTCGTCGACGTCACCGGGGTCGTCCGCTACACCGGCACCAAGGCCGATCTCGACAGCGAGGCCTTCCTGCCGGCCTACGGCCACACGGGTCCGGTCGACGCGCTGCAGGATTCGGTCGGAGAAGACCTCTACGGCCGCCTGCAGGCGCGCCTCAGCCTGTTCGAGCGGCGCTGGCAGCAGACGGCCGGGATCACCTACACCGACCAGAAGACCAAGTACCGCGATCTCGATCCGACGACCGTCACCAGCATCTACCAGGGCAAGAAGCGCCGGCTCGACTACCAGTCGACCTTCTTCTTCGAGACGCCGGAGATCGCCGACGCCGAGCACGTGCTCACGGTCGCCGTGCAGGACGAGGAGGACACGGTGACCTCCGACAGCGCCTATGCATCGTTCGACCGCTCGATCCATTCGACCGGCCTCGTCGGCGAGTATCAGCTGGAGGTGTTCGACGCGCTGACGCTCACCGGCAGCGTCCGGCAGGATTTCAACGAGCTCTTCGAGGACGCCACCACCGCCCGCGCGACGGCGGCCTACCGCATCGACCGGACCGGCACCAAGCTGCGCGGCTCGTTCGGCACCGGCGTGAAGAACCCGACGATGTTCGAACTCTACGGCTACACCAACACCTATCGGGGCAACCCGGACCTGAAGCCCGAGCAGGCGACCGGGTGGGACGTGGGTGTCGACCAGGAGCTCTTCGGCGGCACGGCGGTGGCGGACGCGACCTACTTCAACCAGCGCATCTCCGACCTGATCACCGGCTCCGGCCAGACCTCGATCAACATGCCGGGCACCTCCGAGATCGACGGCGTGGAGGTCGGCCTGACGGTCACGCCCATCGACCCGCTGACGGTGCGGGCGTCGTACACCTACACCGACGGCCGGGATTCCACGGGCGCGGAGCTGGTGCGTCGGCCGCGCAACGTCGCCAGCCTCGACATCAACTACCGGTTCCTGGACGGCCGGGCCAACGTCAACCTCGGCATCGACTACAACGGCGCCCAGACCGACTGGGTCTACAACGCCTCCTACACGCAGAAGACCGTCATCGACCTCGACGCCTACACCCTCGTCAACCTGGCGGCGTCCTACGACATCAACCCCCATACGCAGATCTACGGGCGGGTGGATAACCTGCTCGACGAAGACTACTACGAGGTGTGGGGGTACGGGACGGAGGGGATCGCCGCCTATGCTGGCGTGAAGCTGACCTTCTGATGGCGCCGATGCGCCGACATGCGGCGGCCGCGCTCGGCGCGGCCGTCACCGTCGCTTTCGCGGCCGCGGCGGGCCCGCGACCGGCGGCGGCCGACGGGCCACCGGCGGCGCCGGCGCGCGTCGTCTCGATGAATCTGTGCGCCGACGAACTGCTGCTGCGGCTCGCCGATCCCGACCAGGTCGCGTCGGTGACGTACCTCTCCCAGGATCCGGACCAGTCGACGGTGGCGGCGGAGGCCCGGCTCCACCCGGCCAACCACGGCCGGGCCGAAGAAGTCCTCCGCCTCGATCCGGATCTGATCCTGGCCGGCCGCTCCACGACGCGCGCCGCGGTGGATCTCCTGCGCCGCGTCGGCGCGCCGGTGGTCGAACTCGACGTGCCGGCGACGCTGCCGGAGGTGGAGAGCCAGATCGGGGCGCTGGGCGCCATCTTCGGCAATCCGGCGCGCGCCGATGCGATGATCGCGGAGATCGAGGCCGCCTTCGGCGGGCGCGAAGGGCCGCCGGCGGGCGATGCCCCGACGGCGGTCGTGTTCGCCCCCAACGGGTTCACGGTGGGGGAGGGGTCGCTGGTCCACGCGATCATCGAGGCGGCGGGCCTGCGCAACCTCGGGGCGGAGCAGGATCTCGGCGCCTACCGCCACCTCCCGCTGGAGCGGCTGATGGCGCTCGCGCCCGACGTGCTCATCGTCAACGCCGACGAAACGTCGCCGGCGCGGGCGTTCGAGGTGCTGCACCATCCGGCGCTCCGCAAGCTCCCCGGCAGGCCGGTGATCGTCCGCCTGTCGCCGAAGCTGTGGACCTGTGCCGGCCCCGAAATCGTGCGGGCGCTGTCGATCCTGACGGACGCGGCCGGACGGGCAGGGGGGCGGCGGTCATGAGCGCCAAGACGCTGCCCTACGGCGGCCTGCTGTTCATCCTGGCGGCGCTTTGCGCGGGGCTCTTCCTGGTGTCGCTGGCAATCGGCTACGCCCCCCTCGACCTCGCCGGCGCGGCGGCCGACGCCCTCGACGGGCGCGAGACGCTGGGCGCGCTGGTGCTGGTCGAGCTGCGGCTGCCGCGGGCCGTGCTCGGCCTGCTGGTCGGCTTCACGCTGGGGCTCGCCGGCGCCGTCATGCAGGGCTTCCTGCGCAATCCGCTCGCCGAGCCCGGCGTGGTCGGCGTTTCCGGCGGCGCGGCGCTCGGTGCCGTGCTGGTGTTCTATTCGGGGCTGGCGGCGCTGTCGCCGGTCCTGCTGCCGCTCGGCGGGATCCTCGCCGCCCTGGTCGTCGGCGGGCTGCTGTTCGCCGTCGCCGGCCGGGGCATGAGCACGACGACGCTCATCCTGGCGGGCGTCGCCATCAACAGCCTCGCCGGCGCGCTCATCGCGCTGACCTTGAATCTCGCGCCCAATCCCTACGCGGCGATGGAAATCATGTTCTGGCTGATGGGCTCGCTCGCAGACCGCAGCTTCGCCCACGTCTGGATCGCGCTCGGACCGATGCTGCTGGGGTGGGCGATGCTGCTTGCGACCGGCCGGGCGCTCGATGCGCTGACGCTCGGCGAGGACACCGCCCGCACGCTCGGCTTCGGCCTGGGCCGGGTGCGGGCGACCCTCGTCGCCGGGGTGGCGCTCTGCGTCGGCGCGGCCACCGCGGTGGCCGGCGTGGTCGGCTTCGTGGGGCTGGTGGTGCCGCATCTGATCCGCCCCTTCGTCGCGCATCGGCCGGGCCGGCTGCTGATCGCCAGCGGGCTCGGCGGGGCCTCGCTCACGCTCGCCGCCGACATCGCCGTGCGGCTCATCCCGACGCGGCCGGAGCTGCAGCTCGGCGTGGTCACGGCCATCGTCGGCGCGCCGTTCCTCTTCTCGCTCGTCTGGCGCTACCGGAGACTTGAGCGATGAGGATCGACGGCCGCAACCTGACCGTTCGCATCCGGGGCAGGGCGATCCTCTCGGAGGTGGACATCGCGGCGGCTCCCGGTGAGCTGGTGGGCCTGATCGGACCGAACGGTGCCGGCAAGTCGACGCTGCTCTCGGTGCTGGCGCGGCTCCGGGCCCCGGACGGCGGCACCGTGACCTATGACGGCCTGCCTGCCGGAACCGCGGACACGCGGGCTCTGGCGCGCCGGCTCGCCATGCTCGCCCAGTCGGGGCGGGTCGACTGGCCGCTGACGGTGGAGCGGGTCGTCGCGCTGGGGCGGCTTCCCCATGCCGGCCGGTTCGGCACCGGCGACGCCGGGCGCGACCGCGCCGCCATCCGCCGGGCCATGCGGGCGGCCGACGTGGAGAGGTTCGCCGACCGGCCCGTCGACACGCTGTCCGGGGGCGAGCGCACCCGGGTGCTGGTGGCCCGGGCGCTGGCGGTGGAAGCGGAGATGCTGCTCGCCGACGAGCCCGTCGCCGGGCTCGATCCCTACCACCAGATCGAGGTGATGGAGCTGCTGGCCGGGACGGTCCGGGACGGCGCCGGCGTGGTGGTCGTGCTCCACGACCTGACGCTGGCGGCCCGCTTCTGCGACCGCCTGGTGCTGCTCAAGGACGGGCGGGTGATCGCCAGCGGATCGCCCGGCGCGGTGCTGACCGATGCCCTGATCGCCGAAGCCTACGGCGTCAGCGTCCTCCTCGGCGCCCACGAGGGTGCCCGGTTCGTGCTGCCCTGGCGGCGGCTGCCGCGCGATCCGACCGAAGCAGCGTCTCGATGACGGGTGAGAAGGGTGCAACGGCCGAGACCGCGCTGCTGCGGCAGATGCTGGACGATCCGCGCGCCGGATGGAGCGTCGGCACCTTCGGGGCGATCGCGGAGTTCCTGCGCGATCCCGGCGAGGCGGCGGTGCGTGGCGAAGGGCTGTCGGTGTCGACGGCGCGGGGAGCCGTGCGGATCGAACCCGCGGCGGAGATGCGGCTCGTCGCCTACGAGACGCCTTCGAAGGACCCGGCGAGCTGGAACCACGCCGTCGCCCTCTGCCTGCCGCGGGACAGGGTGGCGATGAACCGCCGGGCGGTCGTCACCGAGCTGGGGCCCGACACCGGGGCCGTCGCCGTCGAGGACCGGGACGCGGTGCTGTTCGATCTCGGACTGGCGGCGCTCGAGGTCGACGTCTGCGTGCGCAGCGCCGATCCGGCGGTGGTCGAGCGGCTGCGGGCCGGCGCCGGACGGTCGCTCGCCGAACCGGACAATCCGCTGATGGCGGAGCTGCCGGCGCTGTCGCCGCATCGCGTCTTCGTCACCCGGCTCGGGCGGGGCGAGGTCAGGCAGCCGATACCGGCGCCGCACGAGCGCAGCCCGGAGGGCCCGCACACCCATGTGCTGCCGCAACTGCTCAACACCGGCCGCACCCACGCCGCCAACGATCCGATCCCGGCAGGTCTCGTGCCGTGCGCGCATCTCTATCCGCCGCATCCCCTCAAGGACCATTTCGGGCGCACCTGGCCCTTCGATGCGGCCGCGCATCGGGCGTTCCAGGACGTGCTGGCGGTCTTCGGGATCGAGCGACTGGTCGCCGTGAAGCGCGCCACCTGGGAGGCGCTCGCCTCGGCGGCGCGGGAGCGCCCGCCGACAGGACCCGTCAGCCGCGCGGAGCGGGCCGCAGCACGGGTCGCCATGGCGCAATTTGCGCACACCGGCGGACGATGAAGCGCCCGGCGATGCATCTGGTGCCGGCCGCGCGGGCGCGGCTGCGCAACGCCGACCGGCCGGGCGCGAAGCGCGGCCGATCGGAGTATCTTCCGGCCGGACGGTCCCATCCGGGCAACCGGATACGGCCCCACGACCGGGACCTCGAGCAATTTCCTTTCGGTCGGATCGCTTCGATCCGACCGGGAGTTGCTCGAGGGGCCGCGGCGGCGATGTCGAAGTCGCTGTCGATCAGCCCGACCAGCTGGAACTTCAAGCCGGGGGTGGGGGTGATGTCGATGGAGATGCCGTTGTCGGCGAACAAGCCCTTGTCCTGGGCCACGAACGCCGGCGGCCTGCCGCCGGCCCGCCGGCTCCTGGCGGCCAATGCCATGGGCGATGGAACCAACCGAACCCGCCGTGGTTCGTGCTTCAGACGCAGACCCGCAATCCGGACCGTCGGGCCATGCCGTCGAGGACCGAAAGCGCCGCCTCACCCCGAGACATACGGCGTCGGTTGCGGGCAATTCGCGGCCAGCCGAAAGCACGTCTCCCCAAGCCGAGAGGGCCGGGTGACGGGATGGCCGACGGTTCGAGGCGAGCCGCCGAAGCGACTTCGGCGATGCCTACAGCCTTTTCCGGTGCAGCTCGAAGGGATCTGCCGTCCGGCGGTCGAACCCTCCGGGGTTGCCATGCGTTTCTGGAGACCGGAGGATGTGTCTGGAGGTTGTAGGATGCAGCTTTTGCGAGGGCAGCAAATGACAATCGATGCAGGGTCCGGCGATGCAGCGTTGAGCAATCCCCTGATCATGAAGCTGCGGCGCGGGGCGGCGCTGACGGCGCAGGACTGCGCGCTTCTCGAAGCGGTCACCGGAGCCCGGCGGACCACGGTGGAGGCCGGGGAGACCCTGATCTCCGAAGGCGAGAAGCCGGCTTCGATGCACCTGGTCGTCGACGGGATCGCCGCCCGGCACAAGGACCTGCCCGGCGGCCGGCGGTCGATCATGGCGTTTTTCGTGCCCGGCGACCTCTGCGACCTCAACGTGGCGATCCTGGGCGAGATGGACCACACGATTTCCACCCTCACCCCCTGCACCATCGTCCGCATCGCCGACAAGACGATCGAAGAGCTCAAAGCCCAGAGCCCGCGGATCACCAAGGCGCTCCACTGGTCGACCCTGGTCGACGAGGCGATCCTGCGCGAGTGGCTGGTCAATATCGGCCACCGACCCGCCGACCAGCAGATCGCGCACCTGCTCTGCGAACTGCAGCTCCGGCTCGCCACGGTTGGACGCGCCACGCAGACCCAGTTCGAGCTGCCGCTGACCCAGCAGGTGCTCGGGGAGGCGCTGGGCATGTCCACCGTTCACGTCAACCGGACATTGCAGTCCCTGCGCAGCGACGATCTCATCGTCTATGCGAACCGCACGGTGGTGCTGCCGGATCTGGGGCGCCTGCAGCGGTTTGCGGAGTTCGACCCGAGCTACCTGCACTTGCTGCCGGAGCGGAGCTGATCGCGGACAACGGGTCGTGGAGGACCGCATGTCAGAAACCGCCTGCGTGGCCATCGGCGGGTCGTGGGGAGCGATCGACGCGCTTTCGGCGATCTGCCGGGACTTGCCTCGGGACTTTCCGGCGGCGCTGCTGGTGGTCGTCCACACCGGCCGGACCGAACGGTCGGGGCTCGCGCAGATGCTGGCTGGCGGCAGCGGACTGCCGGTGGCGGTGGCCGAAGATGGCGTGCCCCTCGCACCCGGACGGATCGTGATCGCCCCTGCCGAGCATCACCTGCTGGTCGTCGACGATACGGTGAGGCTGGGACGCGGCCCCCGGGAGAACCTGTCGCGGCCCGCCATCGATCCGCTCCTGCGGTCCGTCGGGGTCAATGCCGGTGGCAATGCGGTGGGCGTGGTCCTGAGCGGGCTCCTGGGCGACGGTGCTGCAGGGCTCGCGGACCTGAAGCGCTGCGGCGGCTGTACCGTCGTGCAGGACCCGGCCGACGCCGCAGCCGCCGACATGCCCCTCGCGGCGCTGAGAGCGAGCGACATCGACCACCGGGCGCCCGCCTCGGGCCTGGCGGCGCTGATCGACAGGCTGGCCCGGAGGGATCTCCAACCGCGGGCGCCGGCTCCGGCGGAGATCCTGCTGGAGGTGGACATCGCGCTCGGCCGGCCGGGAATCGGCGAAGCGCTGAAACGGTTCGCCGGACCCACCGAACTGACCTGCCCGGCCTGCGGAGGCGTCATGTCGCAGATCAACGGCGAACCGCTGCGGTTCCGCTGTCAGGTGGGCCATGCCTATTCGGCCGCCGCGCTGGCGGGCGAGCAGGAGGGCTCGGTGGACGAGGCGATCCGGGTCGCTCTGCGCATCGTCGAAGAGCGCGCGGTTCTGACCGAAAAGATGGCGGAAGAGGCGCGCGCCCACGGGCGCCATGCCGCGGCAGCGTCGTTCGCGATTCGGGCTGCCGAATATCGACAGCAGTCCGAACTATTGCGTCAGTCGGCGATGGCCGGCTTTCAAAACAGGCGCCCGGTCATGCAGCAAAATGCGAATATCCTAAGTTAGAGAAAGCACGCGCCCTATTTGCTAGTCTGCATCCTGAGCGGGGAGCAGTAGCTCCGGAGAGCGACCATGGTTCATTTCTTCTTTCATTTCCGGCAAGGTCCGCAGCTTTCGCGGGACGAGGAGGGATCGGATTTCGCCTCTCTGGAGGACGCCTATCTCGACGTCCATCGGGCGATCCAGGAGATGTGGGAGGAGCTGCTTTCGGCGCGGTGCGACCCCCGGGACTGCGCGTTCGAGATTTGCGACGAGAGCGGGCTCTTGCTGATGACCGTGCCGTTCACCGAGGTGCTGGACTCCTGCGTCCGCCGCCATGCCGGCCCCCCGGCCAGGACGCGTCCGGACTATTCCGAAGTGGCCACGACGATTGACCGATCCGTGCGCCTGAGGTCAGAAGTGTCGGAGAGCTTTCGGCAGACGCAGGACGCGCTCGACCGCATCAAGGCGCAACTGGGTCCGGGGCCTTCGAGCGGCAGCCGCTGGCGGAGGGCGCCGCAGCCATAGCCGAGGCGGCCGGGCGCGCGGCGCCTGGTGCTGATACCCGGATGCGGACCCACCGAACGCGCCTCTGCGGACATGGTCAATGAACGAACACAGCTCACCTCCCATTGTCGCGCTCGGGGCGTCGGCCGGGGGCATTCAGGCGCTTCAGCAGTTCTTCGAGGCGATGCCGTCCGATTCGGGGTTTGCCTTCATCGTCGTGCTGCACCTGTCGCCCGACCATGAGAGCCATCTCACCCAGATCCTGCAGCGCTCGACGCAGATGGAGGTCGTCCAGGCCAAGGCCTCGGCGAAGCTGGAGCCGAACTGCGTCTACGTGATCCCGCCGGGCCTGGTGCTGACGCTGGCGGACGACCGGTTGCGGGTGCGCAAACCCGTCGGGATCGTCGAGCGCCATCACCCGATCGACGCCATCTTCCAGTCGCTCGCCGACCAGCGGGGCGCGCAGGCGATCGGCCTCATCTTCTCCGGCAGCGGCTCGAACGGCTCGGCCGGCGCGCAGGCCATCCGCGAGCGGGAAGGCATCGTGCTGGTGCAGGATCCGCAGAGCGCCGACCACCCGGACATGCCGAGCAACGTCATCCTGTCGGGCCTGGCGGACCTGACGCTAGCGCCCGACGCCATGCCGGCCATCCTCACCGGCATCATGAACGGCAACCGCGCCGGACTGCTCCTCGCCAGCGAGGATCAGCTGCCCAAGTCCGCCGAGAGCGAAATCAACGCCATCCTGTCCGTGCTGCGCGGCCTCGGACACCATGACTTCTCGCCGTACAAGAAGAAGACCCTGGTGCGCCGCATCCTGCGCCGGATGGGGCTGGTGGGGGCCGAGAGCCTCGCCGCCTATGCGGAGAAGCTGCAGGACGACCACGAGGAGGTGGAGGCGCTGGTCTCCGACCTGCTGATCAACGTGACGGAGTTCTTCCGGGACCAGGAAGCCTGGGAGACGCTGAGGGAAACCGTCATCGAGCCCCTGATCCGCGCCCGGGAGCAGAACGGGACGGTACGGGTCTGGGTGCCGGCCTGCTCCTCCGGCGAAGAAGCCTACACGATCGCCATGCTCCTGCTGGAGCAGTCGGAAAACGTGCACAAGCCCCTCGGATTCAAGGTGTTTGCGACCGACGCCGCGCCGAAGGCGCTCGTCAGGGCCCGCCAGGGGGTGTTCCCGGGCAGCATCGCCGAGGCGATCCCGGCGCATCTCCTCACCCGCTACTTCGACAAGGAGGGAGATCTCTACCGGGCGAAGAAGCGGCTGCGCGAGGCGGTGATCTTCGCCCCCCAGAACCTGCTCGGCGATCCGCCGTTCTCCAAGATCGACATCGTCAGCTGCCGCAATCTCCTCATCTATCTGGAGCCGCAGGTGCAGGAGAAGGTCATCGCCCTCCTGCACTTCTCGCTGCGGGAAGGGGGCCATCTGTTCCTCGGCACGGCCGAAACGGTCGGCCGCCACGAGGCGCTGTTCCAGCCGGTATCGAAGAAGTGGCGGATCTATCGGCGCCTCGGCGCGACCCGCCACGAGCTGGTCGACTTCCCGCTGCTCGGCGAAAGCCCGTTCAGCGCCCTGACGAGCGCCGTTTCGCGGCACACCCCCGCCAACGAGGCGCGCGACGCGCTGCTCTCGGCGTTCGCGCCGCCCTCGGTGCTGATCGACGAGCACAACCGCATTCTGTATTTCCACGGCGAGCTTGGATCGTTCCTGCAGATGCCCACCGGCGAGCCGACGCTGGACCTGCCGACGATGGTGCGGGAGGAACTGCGGGCAAAGGTGCGCGCCGCCCTCCGGCAGGCCCGCAAGGAGGGGATGCGGGTGGCTGCGGAAGCGACGCTCCGCTCCGGCAACCGCCAGCGTGTGACCGTCACGGTGACGCCGCTGTCCACCGCGACCGCCCTTGGCCGCGTGCTCGTCAGCTTCGAGCCTCGGACGCTCCCGCCGTTGATGGTGGCGCCGCTGGACGAGGGCGACGGCCTGGCGCTCTCGCAGGGTCAGCTCGAGCAGGAACTGCAGGCCGTCCGGGAGGACCTGCGCCTGTCGGTGGAGCAGCTGGAGACGTCGAACGAAGAGCTCAAGGCGTCGAACGAGGAAATCACCTCGATGAACGAGGAGCTCCAGTCGACCAACGAGGAGCTGGAGACCACGAAGGAGGAACTGCAGTCGCTCAACGAGGAGCTGAGCACCGTCAACACGCAGCTGCAGGGCAAGGTCGGGGAACTGGAGGACCGGACCAACGACCTCGACAACCTGCTGAACTCGACCGACATCGCGACGCTGTTCCTCGACGACGAGTTCAGGATCCGCTGGTTCAGCCCGCCGACGCGCAGCCTGTTCCAGATCCGCCACTCCGATCTGGGGCGGCCGATCACCGATTTCGCCCAGCGCTTCGAGGACGACAGCTTCCTGAGCGACGCGCACGACGTGCTGCGCACGCTGCAGCCGCGCGACAAGGAGGTGGCGGCAGCCGACGCGCGCTGGCACCTGCGGCGGATCCTTCCCTACCGCACCGACGACAACCGCATCGACGGCGTGGTGGCGACCTTCACCGACATCACCGGGCGCAAGCGGTTCGAGGAGGCTCTGGCGGCGGCGAAGCTCTACGCCGAGCGGATCGTGGACACGACCCGCCAGCCGCTGGTCGTCCTCAACCAGCAGCTCATCGTGCACTCGGCGAACCACGCCTTCTACGAGTGCTTCCGCCTGCAGCCGGCGGAGATAGAAGGCAAGGTTCTGTTCGAGGTGGGCAACGGCGACTGGGACATTCCCGAACTGCGCCAGGCGCTCCGGGAGGCGATGCCGGACGCCGGCAAGCTCACCGACCTCGTGCTGTCGCACGACTTCCGCGACCTCGGGCACAAGGAGCTGCATGTCGATGCCCGCTGGCTCGACGCCGGCAGCCTGATCCTGGTCGCGATCGAGGACGTCACGGCCCGCCGCGCCACCGATCGTGAACGGGAGGTGCTCATTTCGGAGCTGCGCCACCGGGTCCGGAACCTCTTGGCGAAGATCCTGGCGATCGTCTCGTTGTCCCAGGAGGGAAAGACCTCGGTCGCCGCATTCGCCGACGAGCTCAAGGAGCGCATCACGGCGATCGTCCGGACCGAAGAATTCATCGGCACGCGGAGCGACACCATCGGACTGCGCGAGCTTGTCGAGGCCGAGTTGAAGAGCGTCAGCAGCGCCGACAGGCTGTCGATCGAGGGGCCGGAGGTGCGGCTCTCCGCCCACGCCGCGCAAGGCCTCGCGCTGATGCTCCACGAGCTGACGACCAACGCGGTCAAGCACGGGGCCTTCTCCGGACGGGACGGCCGGCTTGACGTGCGGTGGTCGGTCGATGGGGGTCCGGAGGCGCCCCGGTTCAGGCTGTCCTGGGAGGAGAGCGGTGCGGCGAAGGGGCAGTCGCACGGCGGCGGCTTCGGGTCGCGCCTGATCCGCGAGATCGTGCCGCACATGCTCGGCGGCGCGACGACCGTGGCCAGCGGGGAGGACGGCGTCGCGTGCACCCTGACGATCCCGCTGTCCGACGCGGCCGGGATCTCGCTCCAGTAGGGCCTTTCGAGGCGAAGCAGCAGCCGGTTCGGATTGGTTCCGGCGGCGATCGCTGGTTCGTCTGGATGGCGGTCTCGGCTGTCAGGCGGGGCGGCGGCGTGCCGGCCGCGCTGGCGGCGACACCGATCGCGGCCGGTGCGCGTGCGATGGGCCTGCGTGGAGAGACGGCTACTCCGCCGCCTGGTCGAGGCGGTCTCCGTTTGCTGCTTCCGCGTCGCCTTGGGTGGGTGTGCTCCGGGTCGCCGCCCCGATTTCCATGGGCACCGAGGCGGCGATACAGGCGACGATGAGTTCCCTGACCACCATGGCGTGCGAAACCTCGCCGTGTTCCGCGACGAAACACGTCGCGACTTGGCTGACGTCGAGGATGCCGCGGCCCTTCACGCAGTTCGCGACGGACCGCCGGACGTGCTCGGTGAGACCTTCATCCTCTGAATCCGTCATGTCGATCGCTCTCTGGTCGCGCCCACGCACCGCTGGTCGTCAACGGACGGGGACAACTTGCAAGACGATCAAGCTAGAGGCGTCCAGCCGAGGTTGCTCTAACACCGGTTAATTCCCCGGCGCGAAGTCGTAAAAAAGCGGGCGGGCAACCGGTCCGGTTGCGGCGAAGGGATAGGATCGGCTCGTGCCGATGAGGTCGCGTGGACGGGATCGGCCGGCGCGCTGCGCCTGCGGAAGCTAGAGCAGGGCCAGTGCCAGAAGCAGCGTTCCGGCGGCAAGACCCACCAGTACGGCGAGAACGGACCGCACCCCTTTGGGCGCCGACGAGGAAAGGGGCGGCCGAAAGCGCTCTTCCGTCACCCCAGGCGCGTCGAGGCTCGTTCCGCCACGCGGTTCCGCGGACGCCGCAAGCTCCGCCGCCTGTGCCGAGAGCGGTGTGCCGGCCGCCTCGTCGTCGGTGCCCATCGGTGCCGCGGCGGGATCCTCGTAGGGAACCTTTTCGCCGGTCAGGCCCGCATCGATGTTTTTGCGCAGCTGTGCCGCCGTCGTTGATGGCTTCGCCATGTCGCTCTCCCGATAACACCTGCGGAAGCGTTCACGGCATGCCTTTGTTCCCGCGCCGGGGTCGGAACAAAGGTGCCGGCCCCGCGGTTGGCGACCCTGCAAGCGTCGGAAAACCTATGATCCGACCAGGCTGCCGCCGTTGGGATGGAGGATCTGCCCCGACATGTACGAGGCGTCGTCGCTGGCCAGGAATACGTAGCTCGGTGCCACCTCGTTGGGCTGGCCGGCGCGCCCCATCGGTGCGCTGCTGCCATGTTCGGCGGTATGATCCGCATCGAACGAGGCCGGGATGAGCGGCGTCCAGATCGGCCCGGGAGCGACGCCGTTGACGCGAATGCCGCGCTCGACGAGCGTTGTCGACATCGTCCGGGTGAACGACACGATCGCGCCTTTCGTGGCCGAATAGTCGAGCAGGGTCGCATGCCCCTGATAGGCGGTGATCGAGGTGGTGTTGATGATCGCGCTGCCGCGTCCGAGATGCGGCAGCGCCGCCTTGGTCATGAAGAAGAAGGAGAACACGTTGGTGCGGAAGGTCCGTTCGAGCTGCTCCGGCGACAGCTCCTCCAGGCCTTCCACCTCGTGCTGTTCGGCGGCATTGTTGACGAGGACGTCGAGGCGCCCGAATTCATCGATCACCTTTTCGACCGTCTCCCGACAGTGTGCGGCGTCGCCGATGTCGCCCGGGATGGCGATCCCTTTGCGCCCCTCCGAACGGACCGCCGACAAGGTCGCCTCGGCATCCTCGTGTTCGTCGAGATAGGCGATCGCCACGTCGGCGCCTTCGCGCGCAAACGCATGGGCGACGGCGCGACCGATGCCGCTGTCGCCTCCCGTCACGAGCGCGATCTTGCCCTCAAGGCGGCCCGATCCCGGGTGCCGGGGCGCGCTCTCAGGGTCGGGCCTCATGTCGCCTTCGAGCCCGGGCTGGCGGTCCTGCTGCTGGGGTGGCTTGCTGTCGGTCATCGTGTGTTCCTGCCGTTCCGTTTCGCAAGGCTGGCCGGGAGCGCCAACCGTCCGGCTCCATGGGGAGCCGAATGGGCCTGGCGGGCCGCAGATCGGGTGGACCCGATCGACCTCACGATTTCGATTTGTGCTCGGGCTTGCCGCTCCGGCTGGTGGAGGCGAGCTCATCGAGTTCGCGCTCGCTCATCGAGCGGTACATCGATTTCGCCGCCCCCTTGAGGCTGCTCTCCTTTTCCTCGTCGCGCTTGACGGCGAGGGCTGCGCCTGCGGCCTTCTGCTGCGCCTTCGATTTCGCGGGCATCATTGTCTCCTGTCGATCGAACACAACGCCCCGTCCCAGTTTCCGGAAACTGGCGCTCGGACGGATTGTTCCACCGCTCTCTTTCGGCGTCGGGAGGGCTCGCCTGATGCGCCCTCTCGAAACTTTCGCCAGGAGGGCGGGGTCGAAGACCGACGCGCCAGAGATCACCTCGGCCCACCCGGGGCCGGTTCGCCGCCTCGCCGCGGGCGGCAGGCATGCCGAGCAGTTCGTGACCCAGATTCCGCGCCCACCCTGCCGAAGTCCGGCGTGGTCCTGAAAAGGCGTTCCGCCAGCGCCGGGGCCGGCTGAAGGGCGAACGCTAGTCGTGGCTGGCCGACAGGTGCTGCGCCATCGCCGCGTGGTGGCGCAGCACGGCGCGGCGGCCGGCGTCTTCGTCGCGCCGGCGGATCGCGTCCAGGATCGGTTCGTGGATGGCGGTGACGGCGTCCGCGTCGTCGGCGCTCATCCAGGCGGGCAGCGTGCCCTTGTCGATCCAGTCGCGATGTTCGTAGCGGATCAGCGCGGCATGCACGCTCTCGTAGATCGAGGCGAGATAGGGGTTGTGGGAGGCGCGCACGAGGGTGGCGTGGAAATGCGTGTCGGCGCTCATCCACGCCGACGTGTCGCCGGTGCTGTCCAGCAGCCGCTGCAGGGCCGCTTCCCCCTCGCGGACTTCGTCGTCCGTCGCCCGCTGGATCGCCTCCGTCACGCCGGCGGTCTCCAGCCACAGCCGCAGCTCGTTGAGGTGCGGCGCGGAGACCCGGTCCAATCCCAGCATGAGGTTGACGGAGGCCGCCAGGCCTTCGCCGGAGCGGCGCGCCACGAAGGCACCCGAGCCGCGACGGGTGTGGACGATGCCCTTGACGACGAGGATGCGGATCGCCTGGCTCACGGTCGGGCGGCTGGTCGACAGGATCCGCGCGAGGTCGCGCTCGGAGGGAAGGCGGGCGCCTTCCTCCAGGTTTCCGTTGATGATCGTCTGCTGAATCTGGTCGGCGATCTCTTCGGCGGCGCCGGAATTGCTTGCCGGACCCACGGGCGACAGGACGTCGAGCGAATGCCAGAGTGTTTCGTCGGTTGCGCTTTTGGGTCTCGCCAAGAATTCAACTCACGTGCGCGGTCGGATCGCTGTGTCTGCTTGGTGTAGCCGCATCCGGCCCCCTGTCAACGGTCGGGCGCACGGCGCCGCGATCGGCCTTGACGGCCGCCGGGTCTCGCCATAGCTTGCCCTTAATTGGCTTAGCCACTTTGGGCGACAGGCTCCCTCCGGGGCGTCGCGTCGCTGGCGGCAGGCCGAAACGCAAAGCCGGCGGCACGACGAACGACACGGCGCAAAGGGGAGGCGAACCTTCATGACAGACAAGACCCTCGGCTGGCTCGGCACCGGGCGGATGGGCGCGGCCATGTCGCGCCGCCTCGTCGACGCCGGCAAGGACGTCACCGTCTGGAACCGCACGCGCGCCAAGACCGATGCATTGGCCGCGGCCGGTGCGAAGGTGGCCGATACGATCGCCGATCTGTCGGCGGCCGACGTCGTCTTCATCATGGTGAGCTCGCCTGACGACCTGCGTGAAGTGGTGACCGGCGCGAACGGCCTGCTGTCGGCCGGCACGCTGCCGGAGATCGTGGTCGACTGTTCGTCGGTGAGCGTGGAGGCATCGGCCGAGATCCGTCAGGCGCTGGCGGACCGCGGCGTCGGGTTCATCGCGGCGCCGATCAGCGGCAATCCGCACGTGGTCGCCGAGGGCAACTCGATCCTGATGGCGTCCGGTCCGAAGGATGTGTTCGCGGTCGTCGAACCGTATTTGAACACCATCAGCAAGACGGCGGTGTGGGTGGGCGAGGCCGAGCAGGCCCGGGTCGTGAAGATCTGCCACAACCTCTATCTCGGGCTCATCGTCCAGTCGCTGTCGGAGGTGACGGTGCTGGCGGAGAAGTCCGGCGTGCCGCGCGCGGCGTTCCTGGAGTTTTTGAACTCCACGGTGCTCGGCTCCGACTGGGTGCGCAAGCGCACGCCCGACATGCTGTCGCTGGACTGGACCCCGACGTTCACCACCGAGCTCCTGCGCAAGGACTTCACCCTCGGCCTCGACATCGCGCTGAAGGAAGAGGTGGGGATGCCGCTTGCGGCCGGCGTCATGCAGCTCATCCAGGCGGCGATCGGACGGGGCCACCGCGACGACGACTTCCTGTCGCTGTTCCAGGTGCAGGCGGAATCCGCCGGGATGACGCTCGACCCGGAATGACCGATCGCTGGGGCCGCCAGCACGGGCGCCAGCCCGGCCAGACCTGACACCGGCCGCCGGTGGCGTCCGCGAAATCCAGAGTGCCGGTGCCGGGGGCCAGAAGGCCCCGCGTCGAAGGCGGGCGCCGGTCCGATCCAGACAGGGCAGGAGGAAACACCCATGTCGCTTCAGAAGTTCGTGCCGACGCCCGAGTTCGACGACTACAAGGAGGCCTTCAAGGACTTCTTCAAGATGACGCGCCGGGACGACGGCGTGATCCTCGTCGAGGCGCACACCCTCGGCGGTCCGATCCAGCTCAGCGTCCAGAACCACCGCGCGCTCGGCCAGATGCTGAAGGTCGTCGGCTCCGATCCTAAGAACGAGATCATGATCCTCACCGGCTCCGGCGAGGAGTTCATGATGGATTCGGATCCGGAAGGCTTCGCGCTGGAAGAAGAGGACATGGAGTACTGGGCGTACGAGTACGCCTTCAAGGATGGCCGGATCAACGTCAGCTCGCTCATCAACGATCTGGAGATCCCGACGATCGGCATCTTCAACGGCCCGGGCTTCCACTCCGAGATCGTGCTGATGTGCGACATCACCATCGCGGCCGACGACGCCACGGTGTTCGATCTCCACTACGACATCGGCTCGGTGCCGGCCGACGGCATCCACAACTGCTTCCAGGAGCTCCTCGGCGTGAAGCGCGCCGCCTACGCGCTGCTGACCGGCGAGGCGATCACCGCCGAGAAGGCGCTGGAATGGGGCATGGTCAACGAGATCATGCCGCGCGACCAGCTGATCGACCGGGCCTACAAGATCGCCGACCACATCATGACCCAGCCGCGCACCACCCGCCGGCTCACCGCCCAGATCGTGCGGCGTCCCTGGAAGCAGCGGATCGTCAACGATCTCGACCTGGGTTTCGGCACCCAGATGTTCGGCCATGTCTCCAAGAAGAAGGCGATCCACACCCGCCAGGGGATTTCCTCGGTCGTGGACTACGTGCGCGAGGGCAAAAAGAACAACTTCGACTGATGCGGAGGGTCGCGCCGCTGGGCGCGGCCGCAGATGGGATCCGGGCGGCGGCATGGCGACCGCCGCAGTCGCGGATCGACATTGACCGCAGCGGGGTCTGCGCCACATAGTGGCTTAGCCAATAAAACCGGAAGATCATCCGGTGCGCTCAAAAGAAAAACCGAAGTGACACTCAGGGAGGACTGCCAATGTTGATCAACAGACGAACCGCCATGATGGGGATGATCTCGGCCACGGCGCTGCCGCTGCTGGGAACGCGGAAGCTGCTGGCCGCCGACACCGTCCCGCTGACGATTTCCTCGAGCCACCCGCTGACCATCCCGTGGGTGAAGCCGCTCAAGACCATCGTCGTCGACCGCTCCAACACGCTTCTGGAGGAGATGGGCTCGAACCATCGCATCGAGTGGACCGAGGCGTTCGGCGGCACGCTCTACAACTTCAACGACACGCTGGAGGCGGTCTCGACCCAGCTCACCGACATGGGCTGGATCGGCTCGCTGTTCGAGCCGTCGGCGCTGCCGCTGCAGAACATCATGTATTCGACGCCGTTCACCACCCAGACGGTGGCCCAGGCGATCAACACCATGAACCGGCTGAACGCCGAGCAGCCGGCGATGAAGGCGGAGTGGGCGCGCAACAACGTCTCGTTCTTCGGCTCGTGCGTCTCCGATGGCTACAGCCTGTTCACCAAGAAGCCGATCGAGAAGCTCTCCGACCTTGAGGGCATGAAGATCCTCGGCGGCACGGTGCTGGCGCCCTGGGTCGAATCGCTTGGCGCGACGCTGATCGCCACCGGCATTCCGCAGATGTACAGCCAGATGCAGACCGGCGTCGGCGACGGTGTGCTGCTGATCGCCACCGGCGCCTATCCGCTGCGCCTGCACGAGGTGGCCCCCCACGTGACCCGGGTCGAGACCGGTCCGCTGACCTTCGGCGGCTTCGGCGTCAACTCCGATACCTACGAGGGACTGCCGGACGACGTCCAGAAGGTGCTTGCCGAACTCGGTGCCGGCTACTCGACCGAGAACGCCCGCCTCATCGTCGAGCGCGAGAAGGAGGTGTTCGAGCTGTTCGAGAAGGAGGGCGCGACGGTCCGCGTCATGCCCGACGAGCAGAAGAAGGAGTGGGTCGAGCGCATGCCGGATCTGGGCAAGGCCTGGGTCGACGCCGTGCAAAGCCCCGACGTGCCCGCCCGCGAGATCATGCGGGCGTTCATGGAGACGGTCGTGGCCGAAGGCGCCGACCCGCTGCGGGACTGGTCCGCCAACCTCTGACGTTCCGCCATCCTTTGCGCCCCGGCCGGTTGCGGCCGGGGCGTGACCTTTGCGACGCGACGCGGGTGCCGCTCGGGCCGTCCTGAGCGGCGGCCTGCCCGCCGATCCACGCCGCTGCGATCGCGCCGGACCCTTGCTTGGACGGAGATGACCATGACTGACGACACGATGCCGGGCAGGGGGCGGAACGACCTTCCGATCGGAGCCGGGCGGGATCCGGCGCATCTGGCCGATGCGATCCGGCTCAGGGCGCTCCGCATGATCGCGCCCCAGGGGTTCGGCTATCTCGGCCAGGCGCTGTCGTCGGCCGAACTGGTCGCCGGCCTCTACGTGTCCGCCTACCGGCCCGACATCGACGACGTGGTCTGCTCGCCGGGCCACTACATCGTCGCCTTCTACGCGGCGGAAGCCGAGGTCGGCCGGCTCGATCCCGAGCTGCTGAGCACCTACGGCCAGAACGATTCCGACCTGGAGGCGATCGGCACCGAGCGGTCGCCGGGCGTCGACCTCACCGGCGGATCGCTGGGCATGGGGCTGTCCGGCGCCATCGGCCTGGCGCTGGCCAATCGCCTGAAGGGGGCGCCCGGCTTCACGTTCGCCTTCCTCAGCGACGGCGAACTGCAGGAGGGGCAGGTCTGGGAAGCGGCGATGTTCGCCGCCCACAACCGGCTCGACCGGCTCGTCGTGCTGCTCGACGCCAACAACTCCCAGGTGGACGGGCCGGTCGACACCATCACCACCCTCGATCCGATCGCCGACAAGTGGCGGGCGTTCGGCTGGGCTGCCCACGACATCGACGGTCACGACGGGACCGCGGTGGATGCGGCGCTGCGCGCCAGCCTGGAGAGCGATCGGCCGACCATCATCATCGGCCGGACGTCGACGCGGACGGGCCTCGCCTGCCTGCCGGACGATGCCGACGGACATTTCATCAAGCTTCCGCCGGAGCTCGCGCAAGCGGCTGCCGAAGAGCTGGAGAGCCGCCTTGCGTGACGCCCCGTATCCGACCGAGCTGAAACCCTACGGCCGCGCGCTCCTCGACCTCGCCCGCACGCGCAGCGACATCCTCTGCCTCACCGGCGATCTCACCCGCCAGTGCGAGATCGACCTCTTCCAGGAGGCGCTGCCGGAGCGGTTCATCCATGCCGGCATGGCCGAGGCGAACATGATGAGCATGGCGGGCGCTCTCGCGCGCCGCGGCTTCATCCCGTTCGTGCACACCTTCGGGGTGTTCGCGACGCGGCGGCCTTTCGACCAGATCGTCAACGCGATCGCCTATCCGAAGCTGCCCGTCCGCATCGTCGGCTTCATGCCGGGGGTGAGCACGCCCGGCGGCCCCAGCCACCAGGCGATCGACGACATCGCCATCATGCGCGCGATCCCGGGCATGACCATCGTCGATGTCGCCGATGCGCGGGAGATCGGCGTCGCCGTATCGGAGATCGTCGATCTGCCGGGTCCCGTCTACCTGCGGCTGAAGCGCGGCGAGGTTCCGCTGATCTTCGACGAAGGCCATCGGTTCCGGTTCGGCAAGGCCGAGGTGATCAAGCCGGCGGGCGACGTCGCCATCATCACGTCGGGGATGATGCTTGCCTCCGCCATCCAGGCCGCCGATGCGCTCGGCGCGGCGGGCGTCTCGGCCGCCCTCGTCCACGTGCCGGTCATCAAGCCGCTGGACGTCGACACGCTCCGCGAGGTCATCGGCCAGGCCAAGGCCGTCGTGACGGTGGAGAACCACAACGTGGTCGGCGGGCTCGGCACGGCGGTGGCGGAGCTGATCGCGGAGGAGGGGCTCGGCGTCCGGCTCACCCGGGTCGGGCTTCAGGACACCTACGCGGAAGGCTCCCTCAACGCGCCGCACCTGTTCCTCAAGTACGGCCTGTCGAGCCAGCACGTCGTCGATGCGGCCTGGGAGCTGGCGCGCCGCGCCGGTATCGGTGCGGCGGGGGAAGCGCCGCGGGTCGTGTCCGTGCCGGTTCAGGCGGGCGAGTACGCGCCGGTCTGACGGCACACCGCCCGCCCGGCGGGAGGAGGGGCCCCGGCCGTCGTCATCCCGATTCAGTCGTGGTCGATGATGCGCTCGAGGACCGGATAGCGCTGGAAGGTCTGGGTGATCCGCGCCGCCGCCTGGCGCAGCGGCAGCAGGCGCTCCTCGACGAGGAACTCCGCGCTGACGGTGCCGGAGTAGCCGGAGGTGTTCAGCGCCGCCACGGTGTGCCCGTCGCGGCCGCGGATCGGCACGGAGAGGGCGGTGATACCGTAGTCGAGCTGGTCGACGGTCACCGCGTACTGCTGCTCGCGGACGCGGGCGATCACGGTTCTCAGTTCGTCCCGGTCGACAATGGTGCGCGGCGTCAGCGAGATCGGCTCCATGCGGGCGAGGAAGTCCTCGAATTCCGCCTCGGGAAGGCCCGCGAGGATGACCTGACCGAGCGAGGTCGCCTGGGCCGGATAGCGCGCGCCGACCACGGCCGACGGCCGCCGCGCCCGCTGCTCGGAATAGTGGGCGATGTAGAGCACCTCCATCCCGACCAGCGCCGCCACCGACGACGCATCGCCGAACTTGCCGACGAAGTGCCGCAGCTCCGGCTGCAGCACCTCGTCGATCCGCGCGGAAAAATACAGGGCTGAGCCGAGGCTCATCACCTTCGGCCGGAGATAGAACCGTTTTTCGGTCTGGCCGACGTAGCCGAGCGACTTCAGCGTGATCAGGCTGCGGCGGACCGCGGCGGGGGTGAGATCCACCCGCCGCGAGATCTCCGAGAGGTTCATCTCGGCGTGGTCGGCGTCGAAACACTCCAGGATCGCCAGGCCTTTTGCGAGGGCTTCGACGAATTCCGCCGGTCTGTCCTCGTGGTCGGGCGTCGTGGACATGGAGGGTTGCCTTATGCCGGGGCGAGAACGAAGTCGTAGGTCACCTGCGCGTCGGGCTTGCGCTCGAGCTTCAGATCCGCGTGCGCGGCCGCATCGAAGGGCTTGAGCTCCGCGATCAGCGACTTGCGTACGCCGAACACGGCGTCGTTGTCGATGTACTCGGTGTTGGCGAAGAACACCTCGGTGGTGATGCCGCGCATGCCCTGGGCGGAGACGATGTAGTGCAGGTGGGCGGCACGCCAGGCATGACGCTTGCCGGCGCGCAGAAGTTCGCCGACGGGGCCGTCATACGGAACCGTGTAGGGCTTGGGAAGGACGGTGGTGTACCAGTAGCGTCCGGTCTCGTCGGCCTTGAACACGGCCCGGAGGTCGTACTTGTCCTGGCCCACTTCCTGGATCGGGTAGGTGCCGGAACCGTCCGCCTGCCAGGTGTCGATGGTGGCGCCCGGCAGCGGATGGCCGAGGGTGTCGCGCACGATTCCGCTGCACAGCACCGATACGCCGGGACGTGGACCGGCGAGGTCGGCACCCAGCTCCATGCGTGGCGCCTTCTCCAGATAGAACGGCCCGAGGTTGCTGCCCTCGGTCGCGCCGCCGCGGGTGTTGATCATGTCGACGATCGCCGACAGCCCGAGCACGTCCGACAACAGGATGAATTCGTGGCGCTCCGGCGTGGAGATCTGCCCGCAGTCGTAGAGGAACGTCAGCATCCGCATCCACTCGTCGTGCGTGAGGTTGGTCTCGCGCACGTAGGAATGAATGTGGTCGATGAGCTTCTGCAGCAGCAGTTCGAAGCGCGAGTCGGGCTCGGTGGCGAAGCTTTTCTTCACCGCTTCGGTGATCGTGAACTGGTTGACGTCAGTCATGCGGCCTCCCTGGAATTGCCTCTGCGGTTCTCGGCGCAGGCGATTGGTACGCTTGACGGAACGGTAATCGCAGCCTTATCCTGCGGCAAGAGGAAAAGTTTTCGGTATGCGAAAGGTTGATCCGGAATGCGGATAGGCAAGCAGGACAATGCGTTTACGGCCATCGCCACTTCGGACGAGCACAGCATCACCGTGCGCGGCAACGACCTCTGCCGCGATCTCATCGGCAAGATGGACTTCACGTCCTATTTCTGGCTGCTCGTCATCGGCGAGCGCCCGACCGACGTCCAGCGCCGGATCACCGACGCCTGCCTGATCGCGATCGCCGAGCACGGCCTCGTACCCAGCGTCCAGGCGGCGCGCATGACGCTCGCCGCCGGGCCCGATGCCTGGCAGGGCGCGGTGTCGGCCGGGCTGCTGGGGATGGGCTCGGTCGTCGCCGGCAGCTCGGAAACGGCCGGCCAGTACCTGGTCGATCTCGTCGAGGAGGTGCGCTCCAGCGGGCGGGATGCCGATACGGTCGCCACGGAAAGCCTCGAGGCGCTGAAGGCGAAGCGGGCGAAGGTGCCGGGCCTCGGCCATCCGCAGCACAGCGCCGGCGATCCGCGGGCGCTGGTGCTGCTGGAGATTGCCGAGCAGGAGGGCATCGTCGGCCCCCACATCCAGATGCTGCAGACCCTGGCGCGGCACGCGCCGGAGATCATCAACCGGCCGCTGCCCATCAACGTCTCTGGCGCGATCCCCGCGCTGATGCTCGACGCCGGCTGGCCGGCCAAGGCGATGAAGGGCATCCCGCTGCTCGCGCGCACCGGCGGCCTGGTGGCGCATCTCTTCGAAGAGAGCCAGCGCTCCATCGGCTTCATCATGTCGAACCACGCCGACGCGGCGATCGCCTATGATGGGGCCCCGTCCGACCCGACGCCGGGCAAGAGCTGAGGCGGCACCATGGCGAAGATCCTCAAGGACTTCCGCGTCGTTGAGCTCGGCACCTACATCACCGGGCCGGCCGCCGGCATGCACCTGGCCGATCTTGGGGCCGACGTGATCAAGGTCGAGCGCCCCGGGACCGGCGATCCGTTCCGCTCGTTCAAGGGCGGGCTCTATTCGCCGCACTATCAGACCTACAACCGCAACAAGCGCTCGATCGCTCTGAACACCCGCGAGCCGGACGACCTGAAGGTGTTCCACGATCTGGTGGCGACGGCGGACGTGTTCATCCAGAACTTCCGGCCGGGGGTGGCCGAGAAGGTGGGAGCGGGCGAGGCGGACCTGCGCAAGGTCAACCCGTCGCTGGTCTACTGCGCCATCACCGGGTTCGGCGCCTCAGGGCCGTACCGGGACCGCCCGGTCTTCGACACGGTCGCCCAGGCGGCGAGCGGTTATCTCCGCCTGCTGACGCCGCCGAACCGGCCGCGGGTCATCGGCCCGGCCATCGCCGACGCGGTCACCGGCCAGTACGCGGCGCTGGGCATCTGCGCGGCGCTGCTTGAGCGCACCAAGACCGGCAAGGGGCGTCGCCTCGACATCTCGATGCTGGAGGCGATGACCCACTTCAACCTGGACAGCTTCACCCACCATTTCAGCGTCGGCCAGGTGATGGGTCCGCTGAGCCGTCCGGAGGTGTCCCAGTCGTACACGTTCGGGTGTGCGGACGGAAAATGGATCGCCTTCCACCTGTCGTCGCCGACCAAGTTCTGGGACGGGCTGGTGAGCGCGCTCGGTCATCCGGAAATCGGCACCGACCCGCGCTTTTCCGAGCGGATGGCGCGGATCGAGAACCACGATGCGCTGATCGACGCGATGGAGCCGATCTTCCGCGAACGGACCAGGGACGAGTGGTGCGCGCGGCTCCGCGAGAACGAGGTCCCGCATTCGCCGGCCTACGATTCCGACGAGGCGCTGGAAGATCCGCAGGCCCGTCATCTCGGGATCCAGGTCACCGCCCAGCACCCCGAGATGGGACCGTTCACCACCGTCCGCGCGCCCTACAGCTTCGACGGGGAACCGGACATGGATCTTCTGCCGCCGCCGACCCTCGACGAGCACGGCGCGGAAATCCGCGCCGAACTCGCCGAGCGGGCCAAGCAGGCGGGCTGACGACCGACTGACGGAGCGTCCTGCCGCTACACGGGCCGTGCGGGTGCCGGCGGGACCAGACGCACATCGATCGGGAGGACCGTTTCGGCGCTCTTCCACAACCTTATCCTGACGATGCGCCCCGGGCTCGCCCGCGGCGCTTGGGGCACCCGGCCAGAGGGACAGTTTCATCGGACGCCGAGAAACCGAGAGTGGGGGCATGACATGGCTGAGCTGACCGCGATCCCTGTCGCCGACGTGAAGGAAGCCAGCAAGGAGATGCTGCAGAAGCAGCTCTACGCGATCTTCACGTCGCCGGCGGACGGCCTCGGGCCGATCCTGGAGCGGCTGGGAGAGCACCTGGCCTTCCAGGTCCAGCTGGAAGCGGACGGAATACTCTACGCTGCCGGTCCGATGTGGACCGACGACGAGACCGCCTGGGAAGGCGACGGACTGGTGGTCATCCGCGCAGGTTCGCGCCAGGAGGCCATCGACATCGCGGAGCGCGACCCGATGCATAAATCGGGCGCGCGGACCTTCCAGGTCCGGCCGTGGATGATCAACGAGGGTAGCGTCACGTTGCGGCTCGATAATTCGAGCCAGACCTTCAGAATACTTTGATCCGAGAGGGAGGAACGACGATGAAGAAGATGATGATGGCACTCTGCCTGGGCGCGATGGCGGTTCCGTCGGCGGCCTATGCGCAGGAGACGATCAATCTCACCGTGGCATCCAGCCATCCGCTGGTGGTGCCGTGGGTGGGCATGATCAAGTCCCACTTCATGGCGAAGACGGACGAGATCCTCGCCGAGACCGGCAACTACAAGATCGAGTGGAACGAGGCCTTCGGCGGCCAGCTCTACAAGGCCAACGCCACGCTCACCTCCGTGGAGGAGGGGATCACCGACATCGGCTGGGTGTTCTCGTTCCTGGAGCCGGCCAAGCTGCCGCTCAGCCAGGCGTCCAGCTACGCGCCCTTCGCCACCGCCAATCCGCCGGTCCAGCTCGCGGTGATGGAAGAGCTGTTCGAGACCAACGAGGCGTTCCGCAAGGAGTGGGAGCAGTACAATCTGAAGGTTCTCGCCTTCACCGGCACCGACATGTACGACATCTACACCAAGGAGCCGCTGAAGGGCATCGCCGACATCGACGGCATGAAGCTGTCGGCGCCGGGCGTGCTCGGCAACTGGCTGCGGGGCACCGGCGCCAACGCCGTCGACGGCTCGCTGACCTCCTACTACACCGACATCCAGACCGGCGTGTCGGACGGGACCTTGTCGCTCGCTCTCGGCATCCTGCCGACCAAGGTCTACGAGGTGGCGCCGTACATCAACCGCTTCGACGCGGGCGTCGCCTTCTCCGGTGCGGTGGCGATCAACCGCGACGTCTGGGACGACCTGCCGGAAGAGGTGCAGAACGCCATGATCGAAGGCGGCAAGTTCTACACCGAAGCGCACGGCAAGGATCTTCTCGAGCGTCACGAGTTTGCGCTCAACAAGATGGTCGAGCTCGGTGCGAACCAGAATCCGCCGGTCGAGATCATCGTGATGCCGCAGGAAGAGCGCCAGAAGTGGGTGGACGCGCTGCCGGACGTGGCCGGTGAGTGGGCCGCCCAGCTGGAGAGCCAGGGCGTTCCTGCCAAGGCGTTCCTCAACGCCTACATGGACGGCCTGCGCGAGCGCGGCGAAAAGCCGGTTCGTGACTGGGGCGCGGAATAGGTCCGGGACGGCAGTCGGTCCCGACCATGACCACTTCCATTCCTGAACAGGAGACCGGCGCCCCCCAGGGAGGGCGCCGGCACCCGGTCGTGCGCGGCTGGAACGGGCTCGTCGACGGGCTCGCCGCGCTCGGCACCGCCCTGATCATCGTGCTCATGGTGATCATCAGCAGCGACGTGGTCGCCCGCAACGTCGTCGGGGGATCGCTGCCCCTGGTCTCCGAGCTCGGCGCGCTTACGCTGGTGATGATCGTCTACCTGCAGCTCGGCACCACCGTGCGCCACGACCGGCTCGCGCGGACCGACTTCTTCCTCGGCGGGTTTTGCCGCCGCAGGCCGCGGGCCGGCGCCGTGGTCGTCTTCGTGTTCGACCTGGTGAGCGCGGCGGTCGTCGGCGCCATGGCGGTCGCGACCCTGCGCATCGTCGGCAAGGATCTGTCATCCGGCGAATATATCGGCGTGACCGGGCTGTTCACGCTCCCGGTCTGGCCATTCCGCGTCGTCATCCTCGCCGGGCTTGCGGTGGCGACCATCCAGTTTCTCGTCCAGTCGGTGATCGCGCTGCGGGACGTCCTGATGCCGCGCGGGGGCGCACGATGAACGTCGAAATCGGTGCGCTGGCGATCGCCGCGCTCGTCATCCTCATCTATTTCGGACTGCCGATCGGCATCAGCATGCTGCTGGTGTCGTTCTCCGGCGTGGCGTTCATCCGCAACGACACGGTGGCGATGCGGATGATCGGGCAGGTCGCCAACGACAGCCTGCGGGAATACCTGTTCGCGGTGGTGCCGCTGTTCGTCCTGATGGGGCTGCTCGTCACCGTCTCGGGGGTCGGCAAGGACACGTTCGACGTGTTCGAGCGGATGCTGCGCCGGGTGCGGGCCGGGCTCGGCATCGCGACCGTCTTCGCCAACGCGGTGTTCGCCTCGATCACCGGTATTTCCATCGCGTCCGCCTCGGTGTTTTCCCGTGTCGCGGTGCCCGAGATGACCCGGCACGGCTATTCCAAGCGCTTCTCGACCGGCGTCGTCGCCGGCTCGTCGGTGCTGGGGATGCTGATCCCCCCGTCGCTCCTGATGATCGTCTACGCGGTGCTGGCCGAGGAATCCGTCGGGCGCATGTTCCTGGCAGGCATCGGGCCCGGCATCCTGCTGTCGCTGATCTTCTGCGTCACCATCCTGATGCTCGCCACCTGGAAGCGCGACTTCGTCTTCGACCGCGTCGACACCGAGGAGATTGCCGAGCCGGTCAGCGTGCTCCGGACGGTCCGTCTGGCCCTGCCGATCCTGTCGCTGGTGCTGCTGGTGCTCGGCGGCCTCTATGGCGGGTTCCTCAACCCGACAGAGGCGGGCGCCGTCGGCGCGCTGGGCGCGCTGGTGATCGCGCTGGCGCGCAAGTCGCTGACCGGTCGTGTGTTCTGGAACCTGCTCGTCGAGACCGGCCAGATCACCGTGTCCGTGCTGTTCCTGATCATGGCGGCGACGTTCTTCAGCCGGATGCTCGCCATGTCGGGCATGCCCCAGGCGCTGGCCGACACGATCCTGGGCAGCTCCATCGGCCCTTACGGCTTCCTGGTCCTGTTCCTGGGGGTGGTCATCCTGCTCGGCTGCCTGATCGATTCCATCTCGATCATGCTGATCATGCTGCCGATCGCGCTGCCGATCGCCGAGGCGGCCCACTTCGACCTGATCTGGTTCGGCGTGCTGACGGTGGTGGCGGTCGAGATCGGCCTGCTCACGCCGCCCTTCGGGCTGTCGGTCTACACGATCAAGTCGGCGCTGGGCGACGACGACGTCACGGTCGGCGACATCTTCAGGGGGGCGCTGCCGTTCGTCGGCTCGATGATCGTCGCGCTGGCGATCCTGATCGCGGTGCCGTCGATTTCCACCTTCCTCGCCCGGATGTAGCGCCCGGCGGTCGAGGGCCTGAACGATCTCCGTCCGCCGGACGGAGGTCGTTCAGGCTCACATCAGCATGGCGGGCAGGGCCAGCGACAGCGCCGGGATCGCCACGATCAGCGCGAGGCGCACGAGGTCGGCCGCCAGGAACGGCAGCACGCCGGTCGCCACCGTCTCGAAGCGGAGGTCTTCGACCGCCGCGGTGATGACGAAGAGGTTCATCCCGAGCGGCGGGGTGATCAGGCCGATCTCCACCACCGAGACGACGAGGACGCCGAACCAGATCGGGTCGTAGCCGAGGTCGGTGATGACCGGAAACACGATCGGCAGGGTGATCAGCATCATCGACAGACTGTCGAGGAAGCAGCCGAGAACCAGGTAGATGATCAGGATCATCACCAGTACGCCGAGCGGCGGCAGGCCGAGCGCCTGGATCCAGTCGACGATCACCTGCGGCAGCGTCGACGTCTCGATGAAGAACTGCAGCACCGACGTGCCGATCAGGATCATGAACAGCATGCCGGTCGTCACGGCGGTCTCGACCAATGCCTCCCGGGCGACCTGCCAGGTGAGACGCTTGCGCAGGGCGGCGAGAAGGATCGCGCCGAACGCGCCGACGCCGGCCGCCTCGGTCGGCGAGAAGATGCCGGCGTAGATGCCGCCCATGACGACCACGAAGAGCGACAGGATGGGCGTCATCTGCCGGATCGCGGAGAAACGGCTGCTGCCGGCAATGCGCGCCGTGCGCGGCGCCCAGGACGGCTTGAGCGTGGCGACCAGGTAAATCGTCGCCATGTAGAGCGCCGCCGCCAGCAGCCCGGGGATCATGCCGGCGAGGAACATCCGGCCGATCGACTGCTCCGTCAGCAGCGCGTAGATCACCATGATGATCGACGGCGGAATGAGGATGCCCAGCGTGCCCCCGGCGGCAAGCGCGCCCGACGTCAGCCGCCGGTCGTAGCCGACGGCGGTCATCTCGGGCATGGCAACGCGCGCCATCGTGGCGGCCGTGGCGAGACTGGAGCCGCACACCGATCCGAACAGCGCGCAGGCGCCCACCGTCGCCGAGGCGAGGCCGCCGCGCCAGTGGCCGATCAGCGCGTGAAGCGACTGGTAGAGGGAGGCCGAGAGGCCGGCCCGCGAGGCGAAGGCGCCCATCATGACGAACAGCGGGATGACCGACAGCGAGTAGCTGGACGAGGTCACGAACGGCTGCGAGCCGAGGATGAAGCCGAGGCTGAACATGCCGTTCAGATAGACGCCGCCGCAGATGCCGACGACGCCCATGGCGATGGCGACCGGAACGCGGATGGCGATGAGCGCGAGCAGGGCGACGAGGCCGAGAACGCCGACGAGAGGTGCGGACATCGGCTCAGCCCCTGTCCGGCCGAAGGATCCCGCGCACCGCGAGATAGAGGTTCACCAAGGCGGCGGCGCCGAGACCGAGGAGAAGCGGCAGCCAGTACCAGACCATCGGAATGCCGATCGACTGGCTGCGGTCGCCGTAGGTGTAGGCGGTCATCATCTGGGCGATGGCGTACCAGAACGCCCCGCCGAGGAAGGCGAAGGCGAGCAGCGCCGCGAACACGCGCAGCCCGCGCTGGAGACCGGCGGGCATGCGGCTGGTGAACACGTCGATGGAGACGTGCTGGTCGGTGGCGAAGCCGTAGGGGATGGCGAGCATGGCGCCGACCATCGTGCAGAGGGTGACGATGTCGGTCAGCCCGTGGACCGTCAGACCGCTCACCGAACGCAATGCGATGTCGGTCACGGTGAGGCCGACCGCCACCAGGAAGGCCGCGGTGCCGAGGAGTGCCAGCATCAAGGTTGACCGGGTCAAGGCCGTGCCCCGTGTGCGAGAGGAGGGGAGGGACGGCGCTTCCGCCGCCCCTTGTGTCGCAAGTCCGGTCCGCACCCGCCCGGGCGGGACCGGTTCAGGTCACTCGCACCCGGCAACGGCGTCGGTCATCGCGGCGTAGATGCTCTTCGCCTCGTCGACCGGGAGGCCGGACTCGTTGGCGAGGTAGTTGTCGATGACCGGCTGAAGCCGCTCCTGCCATGCCTGGCGCTGTTCGTCCGACATCGGGATGATCTCGTTGCCGGCTGCCCGGGCGGCGTCGATGGCGACCTGATCGGTCTCGTGCCACCAGCGGCCCCAGTTGGAGAACATCTCCGCGCTCACCTCGTCGATCACCTTCTGGACGTCCTCGGGCAGGCTGTCGAACTTGCGCTGGTTGAAGACGATGTACATCGCGACCGGATTGATGCCGGCGTCGAGATGATACTTCAGCACCTCCTCCAGCTTGAACGCGCCCACCGGGCCCCACGGCATGATGTTGCCGTCGACGACGCCGCGCTCGACGCTCTCGTAGATCTCCGTGGGCGGCATGCCGACGGGCGTGGCGCCGATTTCCTCGAGCATCGCCGTGATGGCCGGCGTCGGCGTGCGGATCCGCATCCCCTTGAGGTCGTCAAGGGTCTCGATCTTCTTGGTGGTGTGGGCCGCGCTCGGCTCGGTCACCGTCAGGTAGAGGATCCTGGTGTCGGGATAGTCGCCCTTCACCTCGTCCTGCGCCTTCATCAGTGCGCACGTGCCGATGGTGGCGTCCGGAACGGTGAACGGCAGCTCCACGAGCACCGAGCGCGGGTGGCGGCCACGCGGGATCGCCGGGATGCCCACCGAGACGTCGACCACGCCGGCGCGGGCCTGGTCGAACTGCTTCGTCGCATCGCCGAGCGCCGAGCCCGCCGAGAAGACGGTGAAGTGGACACGGCCGTCGGTGCGTTTCTCGATCTCCTCCGCCCACGGCACCATCGCCATGGTCACGATGAAATGGGTGGAGGGGAACATCGTGGAGAGCTTGAGCTCGTATTCGGCCGCCCGGGCCTGGCCCGAGAAGGCCGTTACGGCCGCAAGTCCAAGAATGGCTGTCATCTTCTTCATGAGAGTCCTCCCTTTTTGGTCAGTCTTCTTTTCGCCGCCGGACGCCTGTGTCAGGTCGCCTCGGCGAAGTCGATCAGCTTGGATTTGTACTCGCTGCGCGGCAGCGTTCCAGCCGCGACGAGGTGGATGCGGGTGGTGACCACCAGCTTGTCCCGCAGCCGCTGGCGGATGCTGTCGGCCAGCCCGTCGGTTGCGTCGGTGCCCTCGGCGAGCTCGACCATGACCTTCAGCGGCGGGCTCTGCTTGACACCCTTGCTGCCGGGGCGGACCGAGATGACGCCGGTGACGGCCGGCGCGAATTCGTTGACCACCTCGCGGATGGCCGAGGGGAACACGTTGACGCCGCGCACGATCAGCATGTCGTCGGTGCGGCCGATGCAGCGCACGCGCGGCGACGTCCGTCCGCAGCGGCACGCCTCGGTGCGCACCATCACGTGGTCGCGCGAGCGGAAGCGGAGCATCGGCGCGGCGCGATGGGCGAGGTGGGTGTAGACGAGCTCGCCGGTGGCGCCGTCTTCCATCGGCACGCTGGCGCCGGTCTCCGGATCGATCAGCTCGATGTGCACGAAGCCGCGGGCGCAGAAATGCATGCCCTGCTGGGCTTCGCATTCGCCCCACAGGGAGGCGCCGATGTCGCCGATGCCCATGGCTTCGGTCACCTGGGCGCCCCACGCCTCCTGAAGCCGGCCGCGCATGGCCTCCTCGCCGCCGCCCGGTTCGCCGGCCACGAGGATGCGCGTCACGGAGCTGGCGGGCAGGTCCATGCCGCGCGCGGTGCCCCATTCGGCCAGGTGCAGCGCGTAGGACGGCGTGCAGACGAGCGCCTGCGGCGTGAGCATGTCCACCGCCGCCATCAGCCGCTCGGTGTTGCCGGTGCCGACGGGGATGTGGCACAGGCCGAGCCGGTTGAAGGAGTCCAGCGCCGAGCCGGCGACGAACGGGCCGGCGTTGTAGGTGCTGATGATGCGCTCGCCCGGCGCGATGCCGGAGGCCGCGTAGCTGCGCGACGAGGTGCGCACCCAGTTCTCCAGGTCGCCGGCGGTGAGCGGAATGTAGCTCGGCGTGCCGGTGGTGCCGCTGGTGGAGTAGATCCGCGCGAGGTCTTCCATCGGCGCGGCGAGCTGGGTGCCGATCGGATCGGCGGCGCTGCGCGTGGCGCGGAGCTCGTCCTTCTCCGTCATCGGCAGGGCCCCGATGTCCTCCAGGCCGCCGATCTTGTCGGGCGTGTCGAACCCGGCCGCCTCGAGCTTCGCCTGATAGAAGCGCGAATGGGCCAGGAGGTAGGCGACCTGCTCGCGGTAGAGCGCATCGTCCAGGCGCAGCTGTTCCGGCCAGGGGCGGGACTCGATCTCGGGTTCGTGCATCATCTGGCGCGGCCTACTCGTGACTGGGCTCGTAGGAGATCGCCTCTTCGGCATGGGATGCCATGAGGAAGCCGATCTGACTTTTCTGTTCCTCCGCCAGGTGGGCGAGGAGACCGCCGGTCCGGGCGAGAAGCGGGATGGCCTTGATCATCGCGGCGGGAAAGCCGAGGTCGAGCATCACCGCGGCCATCGGCATCGACACGTTCATCGGCAGCGGCTTGCCCCAGGCCTCCGCGACCGCCGCCTCGAACGCGCGCGAAAGCGCCACATAGGGGCCGCTGACGCCACGCTCCGCGGCGAGCGACAGGATGCGCTGCGTGCGCGGATCGACCGGCCGGTGCAGCGGGTGGCCGAAGCCCGGCATCTTGCCGCCGGACCTGCGCGTCTCCGTCGCGATCGCTCGGGTGACCTCGGCCACGCTCTCACCGTCGTCGATGCGCGCCTGCGCCTCGGTCAGCAGCCTGCCGCACAGCTCGGAGGTGCCGAGCACGACCGGCCCGCAGCCCAGAATGCCGGCAGCAACGGCCGACTGCAGGGACTGGGGATCGGCATCGTAGGTCATGCGCGCGGCGACTGCCGTGGGCGTAAGCCCATGCTCGGCGATCGCCACCAGCAACAGGTCGAGGAAGTCGCGCTGCTCCGGCGTGGGCTCGCGGCCGGTGACGAGGAGGTAGAAATACTCGGTGAACGTCAGCCGGCCCATCAGGTCGCCGCACAGGTCGCGACCGCGAACCGTGATGCTGTCGGCGGCTGCGGTGCAGATGCCCGATACGGCGTCGACGTGCTTGCCGATCAACAATCTGGCGTCTCCTCAAGCGGCGCTGGCTGGAGCGAGGCGCCGCCCCGCTCACCCGCCATGCCTGGCGTTTCCTCTGACCATTCGTGCGTCAGGGACGCCGACGGTTCGTTCTGCCCTGCATTATTGTAGGGCAATTCTGTCGGCGTCAACCTTGCCTTCCGCCTCCGTTGGCGGCTAAGTCGGTCGCATGTTCACGAATGGGTTTCCGATGGCGGAAGAGATTGCTGCGACCGAATCCGCGCGCGGCGGCACGGTCGACCGTCTGGTGCAGGGCCTGCGCGATGGCATTCTCAACAGCCGCTACGCGCCCGGCCAGCGGCTGATCGAGGCCGACCTCACGCGCGATTTCGGGGTCAGCCGCGGCCCGCTGCGGGAAGCGTTCCGGCGCCTCTCCGCCGAGGGGCTGCTGGAGATCGTGCCGAACCGCGGCGCGCTCGTGCGCAAGCTCTCCTACAAGGAGACCATCGAGCTGTTCCAGATCCGCACGGCGCTGGAAGCGCTCGCGGTGCGGCTGGCGGCGGCGGCGATCGACCGGGGCGACAACCGGGCGCGGTTCGCGGCCGACATCGCCCCCATCTGGGATGAGGCGACCCGCCTGTCGGGCGCAGCCTATCACCAGGAGAACTGGCGCTTTCACCAGGCGATTCTGACCATCTGCGACAACGCACAGCTGGCGTCGCTCAGCCGGCAGCTGCAGCTGCCGCTGATCATGCTGCAGCTGAGCGGCGCGATGACGCCGGCGATGTACGAGGATTCGGTGGCCGAGCACCGGCGCATCGCCACGGCCATTCTCGACGGCGATCCCGATGCGGCCGAACGGGCCATCCGGGACCATCTCGGGCGCGCCCATGAAATCGCGTCGGCCATGCCGAAATCGGTTTTCAGAAGCTGATCGGCGTCGGCATTTTCGCATCGGACGGGTGGACGGGGCGTCGTCCTTGCCTCACCTTCCCAACAAATTTCAACGGAGGAAACGTTCCATGACCGACATCAACACGCTGCTTCCGACCTCGCTGGTGGGATCGTACACGCAGCCTGACTGGCTGATCGACCGCGCCAAGCTGGGTGGGCGGTTTCCGCCGCGGGTGCGCGCCAACGAGCTGTGGCGCATCGCCCCGGAATGGCTCGAGGAAGCCCAGAACGACGCCACCCTGATCGCCATCCGCGATCAGGAGCGCGCCGGCCTCGACATCATCACCGACGGCGAAGTGCGCCGCGAGAGCTACTCCAACCGCTTCGCGACGGCGCTCGAGGGCGTCGACATCGACAATCCCGGCACGGCGCTCGACCGCAGCGGCCATCCGAACCCGGTTCCGCGCGTGGTGGGCAAGATCAAGCGCATGCACCCCGTCGAGGTCGAGGACGTGAAATTCCTGCGCGCCAACACCGACCGCCGCATCAAGATCACCGTGCCCGGCCCGTTCACCATGGCGCAGCAGGCGCAGAACGACTTCTACGAGAGCGAGCGGGAGATGGCGCTGGACTACGCCGAGGCGGTGAACGAGGAGATCCGGGATCTCTTCGCGGCCGGCGCCGACGTGGTGCAGGTCGACGAGCCCTACATGCAGGCGCGCTTTGAGAAAGCCAAGGAGTATGGCGTCGAGGTTCTCGACCGGGCCCTCGATGGGATCGACGGCGAGACCGCCGTGCACATCTGCTTCGGCTACGCCGCCATCATCCATGCGCGTCCCGAGGGCTACAACTTCCTGCCGGAGCTCTCCGGCTCGGCGGTGCGGCAGGTGTCCATCGAGACCGCCCAGTCGTCGCTGGACTGCAAGATCCTCGAGAGCCTCGACGACAAGAAGATCATCCTCGGCGTGCTCGATCTGTCCACCAACGAGATCGAGACCCCGGAGACGGTTGCCGAGCGCATTCGGCGCGCGCTGCCGTACGTCTCGGCGGAGCGGATCACCGTCGCGCCCGACTGTGGCCTGAAGTACCTGCCGCGCGATGTCGCCTTCAACAAGATGAAGGCGATGGTCGACGGCGCGGCGATCGTCCGCAAGTCGCTTTCCTGATCGGATCGCCCGCCTGCTGGCGGAGTGAAGCGTTCTTGAGGGGGCGCCGGCCGAACTGGCCGGCGCCCTTTTCTTATGGCCGAGCGTCAGCCGTTCGCCCGCGCCAGGTGGGACGCGGGGGCCTTGCCGATGGCGGCCGCGATGAAGCGGGCGGTGTCGGTGAGCGCCGCAAGGTCGATGCCGGTTTCGATGCCCATACCGTCCAGCATGTAGACGAGATCCTCGGTGGCGACGTTGCCGGTGGCGCCCTTCGCATATGGGCAACCGCCCAAACCGCCGACGGCGGAATCCAGCACCGACACGCCGAGGCCCAGGCAGGCGTAGATGTTGGCCAGCGCCTGGCCGTAGGTGTCGTGGAAATGGAGCGCGATCTTCTCGGTCGGCACGTCCTCCATGACGGCCTCCACCATGCGGACGGCCTTCAGCGGCGTGCCCACGCCGATCGTGTCGCCGAGCGAGATCTCGTAGCACCCCATCTCCAGCAGGCGGTGCGACACCCTGGCGACGTCGGCGAGCGGCACCTCGCCCTGGTAGGGGCAGCCGAGCACGCACGACACGTAGCCGCGCACCTTGAGCCCCTGGCGTGCCGCCTCTTCCATCACCGGCTGGAAGCGCTCGAGGCTTTCCGCGATGGAGCAGTTGATGTTGCGCTGGGAAAAGGCTTCGGAGGCGGCGGCGAACACCGCGACTTCCTCGACGCCGCTGGCGATCGCCGCCTCCAGGCCCTTCATGTTGGGCACCAGCACCGGGTAGCCGACGCCGGGCCTGCGCTGGATCAGCGACAGCACCTCGGCGGTGTCGGCCATCTGGGGCACCCATTTCGGCGACACGAAGCTGCCGGCCTCGATGGTCCGTGCCCCGGCCGCGGCCAGCCGGTCGATGAGCTCCGCCTTGACGGTGGCCGGGACGATTTCGGCCTCGTTCTGCAGCCCGTCGCGGGGGCCGACTTCGACGATGCGGACTTCGGAGGGGAAAGCCATGCTCATGGGATCTGCTCGGTGTTTCTGAAGATAAGGTGTCAGCGGGAAGTGGCGCGGGACAGGAAGTCGAGGAGCTTCGGGTCGGACCCGTAGGCGACGTTGACGCGGATCGCGGCCGGGCGGTCCCCCGTGCGGTCCGGCCGGAAAACGCTTCCCGGCGCCAGGAAGATGCTTTCATCGGCGGCAGCGCGGCACAGCTCGAAATCGTCGACGTGGTCGGGCAGTTCGGCCCAGAGATAGAAGCCGGGCGTCTTGCTGGCGCTCAGGCGCAGGCCTATGCCCTCCAGCTCGCCGACCGCCTTGCGGTGCGCCGTCTCGACCCGCGACCGGAGCCGCCGGATGTGGCGCAGATACTGGCCGCCCTGGATCAGGTTGAAGACGAACCGCTCCACATAGTCGGACGTCGCCACCATGGTGAGGATCTTCAGGTCGGCGAGCGCGCCGACCAGCGACGGATGTCCGGCGACGAAGCCGCAGCGCAGGCTCGCCGAGAGCGTCTTGGAGAAGGTGCCGACATAGAGCACCCGGTTGAGCTGGTCGAGGGCCGCGAGCCGGGGCAGGGTGGGCGGCAGGATGTCGGCGAAGGCGTCGTTCTCGACCACCAGCACGCCCCAGCGTTCGGCCGCCTGGAGCAGCCCGAAGGCGACCGGCGGCGACAGCGAGCTGCCGGTCGGGTTGTGGGCCTGGGACTGGGTGAAGAACACCTTCGGCCGCAACGTCGCGAACTTGCTGGTGAGATCGTCGAGGTCCGGGCCGTCGGCGTTGCGCCTGACGCCGACGATGTGCGCCTTGGCGAGCGTCAGCTTGGCGAACAGGGGATAATAGCCCGGATCGTCGACGAGCACCGTGTCGCCCGGTTCCAGCAGATGGCGGACGATCAGGTCGAGGGCGTGGTTGGCGCCGTAGGTGAGCAGCAGCCCGTCCGGCTCCACCGAGATCGACCGGTCGAGCAGCATCAGCCGCAGCCGGTCGCGCAGCGGCTCGAACCCGCGGGAACTGCCGTAGCCGAAGTCGATGGTGTCGGGCCCGGACGTCTTGAAGCCGGCGAAGTGCCGACGCAGTTCCGACCCCTCCATCCAGGAGGCGGGCGGCCGCCCGTCGCCGGGGCGCACCGCGTAGCTTCGGTCCAGCTGCTCGCGCAGCAGCGAGACGAGGTCGACGGCGGCGGCCACATGTGGCGGCGGCGCGCTCGTGCGCGGCAGTTCCAGGTGGGAAACGTAGAAGCCGGAGCCCGGCCGGGCCTCCAGCATCCCTTGCGCGACCAGCCGGTCGTAGGCTTCGGCCATCGTGTTCTTGGAGACGCCGTAGTCCTCGGCCGCCCGCCGGACGGACGGCAGGCGCTCGCCCACCTTGTAGGCGCCCTTGGCAAGCCTCTCGGAGACCAGTCCGACGATGGCTTCGACGCGGCTTCCGGCCCGCGTCACGGGAATTGTGCCAGAAATTTTGCTGGTACAGTCACGGCGCGATTGATCCAAACTGTCCCTTGATTGTCCTCATTATACTAGGACAATTCCGCCCGGCATCCAAGCAAGAGATGCTGGTTTGAGTGTGGGTGGAAACGAAAGATGGCTGCTATGCCGCGTGCCGTGAATTCGCGTCTTGAAGGCTACCGCAACAAGACGCCGCAGCAGCGCCTGGAGATGCTTTCGGAGGCGGTCGGGCTCGACGCCGATGCGGCCGCGACGATCGGCGACCCGGGTGCGCTGGGTGTGTCCCGCGCCAACGGCATGATCGAGAACGTCGTCGGCACGTTCCAGCTGCCGATGGGCATCGCCACCAACTTCACCATCAACGGCCGCGACTACCTGATCCCGATGGTGGTCGAGGAGCCCTCCGTCGTGGCGGCGGCGTCCTACATGGCGCGGATCGCCCGCGACCACGGCGGCTTCGAAACGTCCTCCACCGACCCGGTGATGCGCGCCCAGGTGCAGGTGCTCGGCATCACCGATCCCTACGGCGCCAGGCTGAAGCTGCTGGCGGCGCGCGACGAGATCCTGGCGATCGCCAACAGCCGCGACGCCTTCCTGGTGAAGCTCGGCGGCGGCTGCAAGGACATCGAGGTCCATGTTTTCCCGGCGACGGCGCGCGGCCCGATGGTCGTGCTGCATCTCGTCGTCGACGTGCGCGACGCCATGGGCGCCAACGCCGTCAACACGATGGCCGAGGCGGTCGCGCCGACCGTGGAAGAACTTACGGGCGGCCGGGTGCGCCTGCGCATCCTTTCCAATCTCGCCGACCGGCGGCTGGCGCGTGCCCGGGTGCGCGTTCCGGAGGCGGCGCTCGCGACCAAGGAATTCTCGGGCCGCCGGATGATCGACGGCATTCTCGACGGCCATGAGCTCGCGGTGATCGATCCGTACCGGGCCGCGACCCACAACAAGGGCATCATGAACGGCATCGACCCGGTCATCGTCGCCACCGGCAACGACTGGCGGGCGATCGAGGCCGGCGCCCATGCCTATGCGGCCCGCAACGGCGTCTACACGTCGCTGTCGACCTGGGAGGTGGACACCGGTGGCTGCCTCGTCGGAACGCTGGAAATGCCGATGGCCGTCGGCCTTGTGGGCGGCGCCACCAAGACCCATCCGGTTGCCCAGACCGCGCTGAAGATCCTCGGCGTCGAGACGGCGCAGGAACTGGCCGAGGTCACCGTGGCCGTCGGGCTTGCCCAGAACATGGCGGCGCTGCGTGCGCTGGCCACCGAAGGCATCCAGCGCGGCCACATGGCGCTGCATGCCCGCAACATCGCCATCGTCGCCGGCGCGGTCGGCAACGAGATCGAGATCGTGGCCGGCAAACTCGCCGAGGCCCACGACGTGCGCACCGACCGGGCGCGCGAGCTGATCGCCGAACTTCGCGGGGCCGACTGACGGCCCCACACCGACTTTCGCGCCGCGATGCGGGCGGAAACAAGAACAACAACGATCCGGAAACTGAAGGAGAAACACCCATGAAGACGCATTTCTCGCGCCGCGCGGCGCTCCAGCTGACGGCGGCAACGGTTGCGTTCGCGGCCCTCGGCGCCCCCGCCATGGCCCAGGACGGCGAGCCGGTGAAGTGGCGCATGCAGGCGCTGTGGGACGGCGGCACGACGCCCCAGAAGTTCGAGCAGATGTACGTCGACCGCGTCGCCGAGCTCACCGACGGCAAGTTCCAGATCGAGCTGTTCTCGGCCGGCCAGATCGTTCCGCCCGCCCAGGCCTTCGACGCGGTCCGCGGCGGCGCCTTCCAGCTGATGAAGACCTTTGACGGCTACGAGGCCGGCAAGATCCCGGCGCTCGCCTTCACCAGCACCATCCCGTTCGGCTATCCGGAGGCCAGCCAGTACTCGGACTGGTTCTACAAGCACGGCGGCATCGAGTTCGCGCAGGAGGCCTATGCTCCGGCCGGCCTCCAGTACATCGCGCCGATGGTCTACGATCAGGAGCCGATCCACTCGAAGGTGAAGATCGAGACGATCGAGGACTTCAACGGCAAGAAGGGCAGGTTCGTCGGTCTGGCTTCGTCGGTGATGACCGACTTCGGCGTCGCCGTGTCGCCGCTGCCGACCAGCGAGGTCTACTCCGCCCTCGACAAGGGCCTGATCGACATCGCCGACCGTGGCGACCTGCAGGCGAACCTCGACGCCGGCCTCGGCGAGGTGGCGAAGTTCATCATCCTGCCGGGCGTGCACCAGCCGACCACCGCCACCTCCTACGTCGCCAACAAGGCGGCCTACGACAAGCTTCCGGACGCCTACAAGGACGCGCTGGCGACGGCCGCCAAGGAGGTCTCCGATGCCTATCAGGCTGCGAAGACGAAGAGCGACAAGAGCGCGCTCGAGGCCTTCAAGGAGCAGGGCGTTGAGGTGATCGAGCTGAAGGTGGACGACGTCAACGCCGCCCGCGTCAAGGCGGTGGACTCCTGGCGCAAGGCGACCAAGGGCAACGACCTCGCGACCCGCATCCTCAACTCCCAGGTCAAGCAGATGCAGGAGCTGGGGCTGATCCAGTAGGCGCTGCTCGCTGACGAGGAAGCAGCTGGTCGGGGCGCTGCCCCAGGCCCGGTTGACGTGCCGGGCTCTGGGGGACCTGCTTCACGAACCCGGCGCTTGAAGGCATTCCGTCCGGATCACGGCGATCCGGACGGGATTTGCGCCTGGACCCGCCGCCTGGCGCATCGCACCCGAGGAAACCTGCCATGCCCCGCCCGATCGGCGCCGTCGTTCGCTGGATAACGGCCCTGAACCATCTGCTGTATCGGCTCGCGAGCCTGCTGATGCTCGTGATCGTGCCGGTGATGCTCTACGCGGTGACGGCCCGCTATCTCTTCAATTCGCCGTCAAGCTGGGGGCTGGAGCTCGCCACGCTGCTGTTCGGTCCGTTCTTTCTGCTCGGCGGACCGTACCTCCTGCACACCGGCGGCCACGTGAACCTCGATCTGGTGCGCCGGTCGGTCTCGCCCCGGGTGAACCGGCTGTTCGATCTCGTGAACTTTCCGATCATCGGCGCCTATGCCGTGATCCTCTTCTATTACGCCTGGCCGTTCGCGGTGCAGTCCTACGATCTCGGCGAGACGTCCTACACCTCCTGGAACCCGATCATCTGGCCGGTGAAGTTCGTGATTCCGCTGGCGCTGCTGCTGCTGCTCCTGCAGGCGTTCGCCGAGTGGATGCGGGTGATCTTCAACGAGCCGGCCCCGCCGGTCTCCGACGCGTTCGGAGAGGCGGTATGAATTCCACCGGCATTCTCATCCTGATGTTCGGCGGGCTGACGGTCTTCCTGCTGACCGGGCTGCCCGTCGCCTTCGTGCTCGGCGGCCTCTCGGTCCTGTTCACCGTCCTGTTCTGGGACCCGAACGCCCTCATCATCCTGATCCTGCAGATCTTCGACACCATGCGGTCGGAAGCGCTGCTGGCGATCCCGCTCTACATCTTCATGGCGGTGGTGCTGCAGCGGTCCGGCGTGATCGAGGACCTCTACCGGGCGATGGAGCTGTGGTTCGGCCGGCTCAAGGGCGGGCTTGCCATCGGCACGGTCGTCATCTGCGTGGTGATGGCGGCGATGACGGGTGTCGTCGGCGCCGCCGTCACTGCCATGGGCATCCTGGCGCTGCCGGAGATGCTCCGGCGCGGCTACGACGCCCGCCTCGCGACCGGCACCATCTGCGCCTCGGGCACGCTGGGCATCCTGATCCCGCCGTCGGTGCTGACCATCGTCTATTCGGTCACCGCCCAGGTCTCGATCGGCAAGATGCTGATCGCGGGCATCGTGCCCGGCATCCTGCTGGCCTCGCTCTACATCGCTTACATCCTGGTCGCGTCGTGGCTGAAGCCGGAGCTCGCGCCGAACGTCTCGGACGTTCCCCGCGCCAGCCTGCGCGCGCGCCTGGCGTCGCTGAAGACCCTGGTCCTGCCGACGCTGATCATCGTGATGGTGCTGGGCTCGATCTTCTTCGGCATCGCCACGCCCACAGAGGCGGCGGCGGTCGGCGTCCTCGGGGCGTGCGTGGCGGCGGCGATGCGGCGAAACCTCACGCTTTCGATGCTGACCCAGAGCTCCGGCGTGACCCTGAAGTCGACGGCGATGATCCTGTGGATCACCATCGGTGCGAAGGCGTACGTGGCGATCTTCACCGGCCTCGGCGGCGCGGACGCCCTGCTCGGCTCGATCGAGGCGCTTGAGGTGAGCCCCTATCTCGTGCTTGCCGTGATGATGCTGATCCTGGTGTTCCTGGGCACGGTGCTCGACGAGATCGGCATCATCCTGCTGACCGTGCCGGTGTTCCTGCCGGTGGTCCGCTTTCTCGGCTTCGACGAGATCTGGTTCGGCGTGCTGTACGCCCTGACCATCCAGATGGGCTACATCAGCCCGCCGTTCGGCTACACGCTCTTCTACATCAAGAGCACGCTGCCGAAGGATGTCGGCATGGGAACCGTCTACCGGGGGATCCTGCCGTTCTTCGTGCTGCAGCTCGTGGGCCTGCTGATCTGCGTCGCCTTCCCGCAGCTGGTGACCTTCCTGCCGACCCTGATGGGGCGATGACGGCGGCAGGCGCAACCGGGAGCGCGGCGCTTACGCCTCGCTCTTCACGCCGATCTTGACCTCCATGCCGACGAACTTGCCGTCGCCCGAGAAGCTGCCGCTGAGGGGCTGGGCCTGCGCGGACGAGCGGGTCGCCGCCACGCGGATCAGCTCGTGGCCGGCGACGATCTCGTTGGTCGGGTCGAACTCGACCCAGCCGACGCCCGGAATGAAGACGTCCGCCCAGGCGTGGGTGGCGCCGCCGCCGGTGAGGATGTCGCCGTCGTCGGTTGCCGCGTCGTAGAGGTAGCCGGTGACGAAGCGGGCCGCGAAGCCGAGATCGCGGGCGGCTTCCATGAAGAGTACCGCGAAATCGCGGCAGGTCCCGCTGGCGGTCTCGATCGTCTTCGCCGGCGTCTGCACGCCCTCCTCGTCGCGGCGGCGGTACTCGAAGTTGCCGTGAATGGCGCTCGACAGCTGGTCGAGGACCTGCAGCGTCCCATCCGGCAGCGTCGGCATGACGGTTTCGAGCCATTTGGAAACCGTCGGCCGGTCCTCCTGGAACTCGATCATCATCACCGGCGCCAGGTCGATGCGATCGTCGGAATCGTAGGAGAACGGGTAGGTGCCGCTGTACGGCTCGAAAGTGCGCACCGCCTCGTCCAGCCCGTAGCGCTCCAGATGCAGTTCCGCTTCGATCACCAGCTGATCGGCTGGTTCAGAGAAGGTCAGGAAGGCGACAGAATTGCCGAACGTGTCGTAGGCCCAGCGCACGTCCGCGGCCGGCGACACCACCAGGTTGGAGCCCAGAATGCGCATGTCGTGGCCGTCGCGCGGGCGCACCATCAGCCGGTGCGTGCCGAAGGTGACGGGCTTGTCGTAGATGTAGCGGGTGTGGTGGCTGATATGCAGTTTTTTCATCTGAGACGCCGTGGATCCTGGGACATGCCCGTCCGCATCGGGGAGGGAAGGCGCGAGGGCAGGGAGCAACTGCGCCGAGCCTGATTGGTTGCATGCGCACCGCCACGATTCACGCATGGCAGTTGGCAGGCCTGCTTGATTGACCGGTCGGGCCACGCCTAATAGGCGCGCCGAAGCTTCGAGACCCCTGTCAGAGTGATTCCCTCACCCATGCGTTTTCGCCCCTTCGAGGCCGTTGTCGTTGCTGTCGCCCTCGCCGCCGGGCTGGCCGTTCTGTACGGCCCGGCGCTCCAGGAAGGACTGCCGAGGGTGAGCGGCGACGTCTTCGACGGGCGCATCTTCGTCGCGGTGCTGGAACACTGGTACGGCGTCCTTCTCGGCCTGAACGCGCCGCTCTCACCGAACCACTTCTATCCGTATCCGTACACCCTGAGCTACGGCGACGGTCTGTTGTTCGGCGGGCTCGTCTACGCGCTCCCGCGTTCGCTCGGTTTCGATCCGTTCGTGAGCCTCGAGATCACCAACGCGGTCGTCTGCGGAATTGGCTTCGTGGCCAGCTATCTCGTCGCGCGCCGGCTGCTCGGGGTGTCGATCGTGCTGGCGGTGTTTGCGGCGATGGTCGGGCTTGTGGCCAATTCGCTGGCCATCCGGGCCATGCATGCGCAGCTTCTCTACGCGGCCTTCTTTCCGGTCGGGATCCTGCTCGTGTGGCCGCTTTTCCTCGCGCTGACCCGATCAGGCGGCCGGTCGCCGTCCGGCGCCGGACCGGTCCTGCAGGCGCTGGCGATCATCGCGTTGTTCTACGTCTGGGCGATGACGTCGTTCTATTCGCTGTTCGCGTTCACGCTGTTCATGGTGGTCGTGCTCGCGGTGGCGATCCTGCTCGACGTGCCGTTGCGCGCACGGGCCTGGGCCGCGGTGCGACGGCCGCAGCCAGCGCTGATCGTGCTGGCGGTGGGGCTTGCCGTGGCGGCAGTGGCAGTCTTCGCGCTCTACAGCCAGTCCGGTCACGGGGGGCACAGCGTCTCCAGCATGAAGTCCGGCACGCGCACCTTCGTGGAGCTCTTCAACGTCGGCGGGTCGAACTGGATCTGGGGGTGGCTGATGCCGCCGCTTATGGGCCTGTTCTCCGGAAACCCAAACGATCCCTACGGGCTGTCGCCGGTGTTTCTCGTCGCCTTCGCCGTCTCTCTGGTGTGGCTTGTGTCGCTGGTCCGTCGCCACCGCAGGCTCGCGGGTAACCGGCCGGCCAGCGACGTCGACCGGGTGACCTTCGCCTGCGCGCTCGGCCTCGGCGCCGTCGTGCTTGGCCTGTTCGCCTTCCACGTCGGGCCGGTCGCGCTCTTCCAGCCGGTGTTCGTGGCGGTTCCGGGCGCTTCCGCGATCCGGCTGCCGGTGCGTTTCCTCCTCTTCATCGTGCCGGTGGTCGCCCTGGTCACCGCGTGCGCCATGGATCTGTTCGCACGCCGGGGCCGGGCACCTGCCGTTGCGGTTGCGGTGGTGGCGCTGTTCATCCTGGCCGAGCAGGGCCACGACGAGAGTTCGTTCCGGCTCGACCGGCACGCGGAGCAGGCGCTGCTGGAGGCCGTCGGCCGGCCGCCGGAGGCCTGCCGGAGCTTCTACGTGTTCGATCCGCGGATCGGTCCGACCGGGGACGATGCGGTCGATCGCTTTTACGCCCATGGCGTGGATGCAATGATGATCGCCGCCTACGTCAAGCTGCCGACCGTCAACGGGATGGCGACGTTCTGGCCGAACGACTGGGGCCTGACCGCACCGTTCGAGCCCGACTATCTCGCCCGCGTCACGGATTACGCCGAGCGGAAAGGGATCACGGATGGGTTGTGCGGTCTCGACCTCAAGGAGCGTCGCTGGACCGTCGGTGCACCCGGCTGATTTCGCCTTTCGCGTCTGCCGCGGCGGAGGGGCGAATGCGTCCAGGTGGGATGCTTGCCTCGGCAGGGCTGCGCCGCTAAGGCATTGGACGACGCTTCACGAGCCGGGACGATGATCATGGTCGATTTCGCCACCCTTCGCAGCCGGATGGTCGAGCACCAGCTGCGGACCTTCGACATCACGGATCGTCGCATCCAGGATGCGATGGGGCACATTCCGCGCGAGGTGTTCCTGCCGATGAGCCGGCGGCCGCTGGCCTATCTCGATGAGCCGGTGGCGCTGGTGGACCAGGAGCCGGGCAAGCTCGGACGGTTTCTGACCCGGCCCGCGGTCTTCGCCAAGATGCTGCAGAAGGCCGAAATCGAGCACACGGACGTGGTTCTCGTCGTCGGTGCCGGCACCGGCTATCCGTGTGCGGTCGTTGGCCAGCTTGCCGACTCCGTCGTCGGGCTGGAATGCGACGAGGATCTGGGCAACCAGGCGAGCGACAAACTGGCGCAGCTCGGCATCGAGAACGCGGCCGTCGTGGTCGGCCCGCTGGAGGCCGGCTGGGCGCCGGAGGCGCCTTATGACGTGATCGTCGTCGACGGCGCGGTGGAGACGCCGATCGATACGCTGACCGGGCAGTTGAAGGACGGCGGACGCCTCGTCGTCGTCAACGGCCGCGGCCTTTCCGCGATGGCCTGCGTCTATCGCCGCAGCGGCGACACCGTCGGCAGCTGGCCGGCTTTCAATGCCGCGGCCCCGATTCTCCCCGGCTTTGAGAAGCCGAAGGAATTCGTCTTCTGAGGCGCGAAATCCCTAGGATTTCCGCACCTTTTTCCGAGACGCCGCCGCGTCCGGGCTGTTGCCGAATTGCCGCATCGGCCCGGCGAATGTCCCGATCCGTCGACTAGCGGATTTTCGTTCGGAAAAATCGCGGCTACACCTTTGTTAATGGTCCGTTAATACCATTTCCAGCGGGGCCACCGTCGCCGCTGCAAAGGGGGCTTTGTTGCGTACAGGATCGTCCAAAAGCACGGGGATTTTCGCCCCGGTGGCAATTGTTGCGTTGGTCAGTCTTCTGGGTGCGGCGCCCGCCGCCGCCCAGACGATGAAGGATTCGCTTTCGTCTGCCTATTCGAACAACCCGTCTCTCAATCAGGCGCGGGCGCAGCTTCGTTCGATCGACGAGGGCGTGCCGATCGCGAAGTCGGGCATTCGCCCGCAGGTCTACGGCTCGTTTTCCGCGTCCTCCCAGTACACGGGATTGCACGGCGCCTATTCATCGCTGTCGAACCAGAAGTTCAACACAAGCGGTACAAACAACCCGATCGGGATGAGCCTCAACTTCACCCAGCCGATTTTCCAGGGCTTCCAGACCAAGAACTCGGTGCTGCAGGCCGAGGCGGCTGTCCGCGCGCAGCGCGAGCTCCTGCGGAACTCAGAGCAATCGGTGCTGCTCGACGCGGCAACCTCGTTCGAGGACGTCATCCAGAACACCTCGATCGTCGGCCTGCGCAAGAGCGACGTCACCTTCCTGAACGAGCAGGTGAAGGCGTCGAACGACCGGCTGGACGTGGGTGAGGGCACCCGGACCGACGTCAGCCAGTCCGAAGCGCGCTATGCGCAGGCGCAGTCGGATCTCAACTTTGCCGAGGCGAACCTGGCGTCCAGCAAGGCGACGTTCCGGCAGGTGACCGGGCTCGATGCCCGCAACCTCGTCGACAACCTGAACCTCGCTGCGAAGCTGCCGCCGTCGCTCGATCGCGCCCTCGCCATCGGCCAGGACAACCATCCGGCCGTCCAGTCGGCGATCCACAACGTCGACGTGGCGCAGTTCAACGTGAAGACGCTCGAGGGGCAGTTCCTCCCCGATGTGTCGCTCAACGGCTCGGTGGGCCGGACCTACGACAACGGCAGCGCCGACTATGCCGACTCCGCGCAGGTCACCCTGAACGTCAACATTCCGATCTACCAGGGCGGCCGGGTCTCGGCGCAGGTGCGGCAGGCGAAGGAAGATCTCGGCTACGCCCGGATCCAGGTCGACATCCTGCGCGACCAGGTCCGTCAGGCCGTGGTGCAGGCATGGGCCGACTATCAGGCCTCGGTCGCCTCGATCCAGGCGGCCCGCACCGGCGTGTTCGCCCAGCAGCTGGCCCTCCAGGGGGTGATCGAGGAGCAGAAGGTCGGCCAGCGCACGACCCTCGACGTCCTCGATTCCCAGCGCGACCTCGTCGACGCCCAGGTGACGCTCGTCCAGGCCGAACGCAACAAGGTCGTCGCCGCCTATTCGCTGCTGTCGGCAACCGGCCAGCTTGGCGTCGATATGCTCGACCTGCGCGTTGCACGCTATCAGCCGCAGCAGCACTATCAGGCGGTCAAGGACAAGTGGATCGGCATGCGGACGCCGGACGGCCGCTGATCGATCGGCGACGGCGCGCGGGTCGCCCCCGCGTGTCCGCTCCGAGGCCCGCTTCCTGGCCGGTGCGGCGCGTCATTTCTGCGCCGTTCCCCACGTCCCATCCCGTCCCGCTCCCTCAATTTTCGCGGATACGCGTTCGTGGCGCCGGTGCCGGCTGCTATCATGGTTAACACGATGTGATTCGTGACGGACCGGTCCGGTTGCGTCCGAGGCAGGGGGTTCGGGGAGAACGATGGCGACGGCCCAGCCGAAATACGATCCGTCGATGGAAGAGCTTCTCGCCTCGATCCGCCGGATCATTTCCGATGACGACCAGCCGGCCGCGCACGCCCAGGCCCAGGCGCCGGACTACGGCTTCGCCGATGCGTTCGAACAGGAGATGGCGCCGCAGGACGACTTTGCGGGCCTGGATCCGTCCACGCTTCCCGACCTGATCGAGCAGAGCATCCGCGAGGCGTTCCCGGCCGACGATGCCTATGCCTCCGACGACGCCTACGGAGCGTGGGCTGCGCCGGACATGGCGGCGTTCTCGGCGGCGCTCGAAGAGGACACGTTCGAGGACGACGCGGCGGGGTACGACGCGCCGTCGCCGGCCGAGACCCCGGACCGCTGGGGCGGCGCGCCCCAGACGCGATCGACAGACAGCCACAGCTTCGAACCGTTTTCACGGCCTGCCAACCAGGACTTCGACTTTTCGGAGACCTGGGAGACGCATGGGGCGGCCGAACCGTTCGTCCCGGACGCGGAGGAGATCCACCGTCTTCTGTCCGAGCGGAGCGGGGAGACCGTCGGGTCCTCCTTCGACGCTCTGGCGCGGTCGGTCGATGCGCCGGCATCCCGCGGCCTGGAGGAGGTGGTGCAGGACTGCCTCCGCCCGATGCTCCGCGCGTGGCTGGATCAGAACCTGCCGCCGATCGTCGAGCGGATGGTGCAGCAGGAAATCGTCCGCGTCTCGCGCCGGCGCTGAGGCGGTCTGGTCCCTGCGCTCCGTTGCGTGACGGGCGGAGGAGGCCCTTTGCCCCGGCCAGCGGCGAAATGCCCATCCCCGGGCGACGGTGCCGCACCTGCCCGCGAGCCTGCCGATTGGGCTCCGCCGTGGTGCACTGCTTCCCGGCCTGCTACCCTGTTGAAACCGCGCCGATGTTGACGGCGCCCGTCCGATTGGGCTTTACGAACCGATCGTTCGCCCCCAACGGCCACCCCGGATCCGCATTCCATGCTCGACAAGACCTTTGACGCCGCGGCCGCAGAACCGCGCATTGCCAATTTGTGGGACGAGGCGGGCGCCTTTCGGGCGGGTGCCGGCGCGCGCGAGGGCGCCGAGCCGTTCACCATCGTGATCCCGCCGCCCAACGTCACCGGCTCGCTGCACATGGGCCACGCGCTCAACAACACGCTCCAGGACGTTCTCGTCCGGTTCGAGCGCATGCGCGGCCGCGACGTGCTCTGGCAGCCCGGCACCGACCACGCCGGCATCGCCACCCAGATGGTGGTCGAGCGCCAGCTCGCCGAGCGCCAGGAGCCCGACCGGCGCGCGCTCGGCCGCGAGGCGTTCGTCGAGCGCATCTGGGCGTGGAAGGCCGAATCCGGCGGCACCATCCAGAACCAGCTGCATCGGCTCGGCGCCTCCTGCGACTGGTCGCGCGAGCGCTTCACCATGGACGAGGGCCTGTCGGCCGCCGTGCTGGAGGTGTTCGTCGCGCTCCACCGCGACGGGCTGATCTATCGCGACAAGCGGCTGGTCAACTGGGATCCGCGCTTCCTGACCGCGATCTCCGACCTGGAGGTCCAGCAGGTCGAGGTGAAGGGCAGCCTCTGGCACTTCCGCTACCCGATCGAGGGCGGCGAGACCTACGAGGCACCTATCGCCTGGGACGAGGAGAGCGGCGAGCCGACCGAATTCGAGACCCGCGACTACATCGTCGTGGCCACGACGCGACCGGAGACGATGCTCGGCGATACGGCGGTGGCGGTTCATCCCGACGACCCGCGCTACGCCGGCCTGATCGGCAAGCACGTGGTGCTGCCGCTCGTCGGCCGTCGCATTCCGATCGTCGCCGACGACTACGCGGATCCGGAGACGGGGTCCGGTGCGGTGAAGATCACGCCCGCGCACGACTTCAACGACTTCGAGGTCGGCCGCCGTCACGCGCTGCGGATGATCAACATCCTCGACGAGGAAGCGCGCATCGCGCTGCGCGACAACGACGCCTTCCTCGACGGCGTCGGCGACGACGCGGACTTCTCCGACGTCATGGCGCTGGACGGCACCGACCGGTTCCAGGCGCGCGAGGCGGTCGTGGCGCTGATGGAGGCGCGCGACCTGGTCGCCGAGATCGAGCCGCACGTCCACACGGTCCCGCACGGCGACCGGTCGGGCGTGGTGATCGAGCCGTTCCTCACCGACCAGTGGTACGTCGACGCCGCCACCATGGCGAAGCCGGCGATCGAGGCGGTGCGCCGCGGCGACACCACCTTCGTTCCGGGCAACTGGGAGAAGGTCTATTTCGAGTGGATGGAGAACATCCAGCCGTGGTGCGTCTCGCGCCAGCTGTGGTGGGGTCATCAGATCCCGGCCTGGTACGGTCCAGACGGTGCCATCTTCGTCGCCAAGTCCGAGGCGGAGGCGCTGGAAGCCGCCGCCGAGGCGTTCGGCCGCCCCGCGGCCGTGATGGGCAAGGCTGAGGCCGTCGCCGCCTGGGAAAGCCCGTCCGCCGACACGGTCGCCATCTACCGCGACGAGGACGTCCTCGACACCTGGTTCTCGTCCGGGCTTTGGCCGTTCTCGACGCTCGGCTGGCCGGAGAAGACGCCTGAGCTCGCCCGCTACTATCCGACCAGCGTGCTGGTCACCGGCTTCGACATCATCTTCTTCTGGGTCGCCCGGATGATGATGATGGGCCTGCACTTCACCGAGCAGGCGCCGTTCAGCACCGTCTACATCCACGCCCTCGTCCGCGACGCGAAGGGCGCCAAGATGTCGAAGTCGAAGGGCAACGTGATCGACCCGATCGAGCTCATCGACGAGTTCGGCGCCGACGCGCTGCGCTTCACGCTTGCCGCGATGGCGGCCCAGGGCCGCGACATCAAGCTGGCGCCTGCCCGCGTCCAGGGCTATCGCAACTTCACCACCAAGCTCTGGAATGCCGCCCGCTTCGCCGAGATGAACGGCTGCAAGCCGGTCGCCGGCTTCGATCCTTCCTCGGTGCGCGAGACGCTCTCCCAGTGGATCGTCGTGGAGACGGCCCGCACGGCGGCCGCCGTCACCGAGGCGATCGAGACCTATCGCTTCAACGACGCGGCCGGCGCCGTCTACTCCTTCACTTGGCATTCGTTCTGCGACTGGTTCCTGGAGCTCTCCAAGCCGGTCCTGCAGGGGAAGGACGGACCGGCGAAGACCGAGCTGCAGGCCGTCACCGCCTGGGTCATCGACGAAATCGTCAAGCTCCTGCACCCGTTCATGCCGTTCCTGACCGAGGAATTGTGGGCCCGGACGGCCGAGGAAGCCGGGATCACCCGCGCGAACCTTCTGGCGCTGACGCCGTGGCCGGAGCTCTCCGTCGCCGACAACCCGGCGGCGCGCGAGATCAACTGGCTTGTCGATCTGATCAGCCAGATCCGGTCGGTCCGCGCCGAGGTCAACGTGCCGGCGGGGGCGCAGATCCCGATCGTGCTCGTCGGGGCGAGCAACCAGAAACGCGGCTGGATCGCCACCCACGAGGCCGCGATCAAGCGGCTCGCCCGGGTCGAGGCGATCTCCGAGGCGGATGCGCCGCCGCCGCAGTCCGCTCAGGTCATCCTGGGCGACGTCGCCGTCTGCCTGCCGCTGTCGGGCGTGGTGGATCTCGATGCCGAACGGTCGAGGCTCCGCAAGGAACTCGACCGGCTCGCCGGCGAGATCAAGAAGATCGACGCCAAGCTCTCCAACCCGTCCTTTGTCGAGCGGGCACCGGAAGAGGTGGTGGAGGAGCAGCGCGAGCGCCGCGAGGAGGCCGACAGTCGCCGCGTCAAGGTCGAGGAAGCGCTGGGCCGGCTGTAGAGCGTTTCCCGTTCAGATCGCAGCGATCTGAACGACAAGGAATTGCACAAGGGTTTGAATCTGCAGCCATTGCTTATTGATCAGGCGCTTCCACCCGATCGATAGGGGCTTTGGAGCCTTTCGGCTGCGCTTAGAGGTTAAGCAGGCCCGGGCTATTGTAAATATCGCATTCGCCGAGGGCGCTTAGTAATTTTGATTTGCTCGTTTCAGGTTTTTGAAACCAGGAGACGAATACTTTTACAGCGTCTATATCGGCGCGCTTTATGGAAAAAGTCGCTAGATCAACGTAGTCACTTTCTGGAAGGGTGGATATGTTTCCGTAAATGTACGAAATTGCGCGATTGTATATTGCTCCGGCCTCATAGACTCTGAAATTTTCGTTCAGGAGGCCATAGTATACGCTTGCAAATGAAGTGACGATTTCGGGTTCTTCCGGATATTTGTTGTACGGTCGAATAATGCAGCGGTATATTTTTTCTATATTTGCATGGTAGAGGGTGTGGCTTCTGTCTTGGTCCGCTAGCATCGCGTACATTGTGATGTATCTGCTAAAATAGTCTTTGTTTACTTTTATATATTCGGTTCTATCGATATATAAATGATCTTCGTGCTGAACGATTTTTGGGTGTCTTTTGAATAGCGTGAGTTGGTTCGAGGGGTAATGCTTGCTGTCGGGGTCGTTTTGCGCGAGTGCCTGAAAGGCAACCGTGTCATGATGGATTTCGTATGTGCCGCTGTGGCCGCGCCCGCGGTTGGCGCCGAGCTGGAACCGATCGCATTGGGCGGATGTCCAGCAGTCGTAATCGTGACTGATGTCCAGGTATACGGTGCCATTTGTGACAGTTAGTTTGTTAAATTGCAGATACTCTATGCTTCGTTGAAATATTCTCTTAGAAGAGGTCGCTACCCATGTTCCATTCAAGCTGTATGGCGACGTGATTTTGCAGCATAGCCTGGCGGCGTCGGACGATATAGATCCGTCAATTGCCACAAGTATGAGCAGTACCATCAGGACACGCATGTGATGCCCCCGCTTCCATGCGCAGTATTGTTATCCCTGAGAGTCTGAATTTGGTGTGAATCGGCACCTCCGAATGCGCGGATGTGCGTCGTCGAAAGAATGACATTCGACACTTTTGACGGGCAGGGAGATGCCCGGTGCGGCTACTGAAACCAGTCTGGCGCTCAGAGGAGGCCGGAACGCGCGGGCCCGCTGACCGAACAGTCCTCGGCCTCCGGGGCGCGGGTCACGCCGGCTCGAGCGACAGGTGGCCTTCGAGCGCCTGTTTCGTCTCGGCGAGCTTGTCGGCGATAAACGTCTGGGACACGAGGAAGCGGTGCGTCGGCACCGGCACCGAGATCGCCAGCTCGTTGCCCAGCGTGTCGCGAAAGGCGATGCCGGCTGCGCAGATGCCGACCGCGTGTTCTTCCATGTCGAAGGCGACCCCGGTCTGGCGAACGCGCGCGAGCTCGTCGAGCAGATCCCGCACGTCGGTCAGCGTATGCTCGGTGCGCGCGTCCATCGTCTTGCCGATCAGCGCGACCACCTGCGCGTCGGACAGGGTGGCCAGATAGGCCTTGCCGTTGGCCGTGCAGTAGAGCGGAAACGCTTCGCCCACGGCCGACACGGTCCTGAGGCGCTGGGGCCCAACGACCTGGTCGACGAACACCAGATGGTCCTTCTTCACCGCCGCCAGATCCACCGTTTCGTGCAGCTCGCTCGACAGCCGCAGCAGATACGGCCGGATGATCGCTGTGAAATCCGTCCGCACGGAATCCGCCAGCCGCAGGATCAGCGGGCCGAGGCGCACCCGGCCCGTGGGTGATGCGGCGATGACGAGCTTCTCCGATTCCAGCGCCCCGACGATCCGCTGCACGGTCGAGCGGGCGAGGTCGACCCGCTGGGCGATCTGGCCGAGGCTCAGGCCCTGTGGCTGTTCCTCCAGGGCGCGCAGGATCGCGGCCGCGCGGGCGATGACCTGAACCGAACTCTTTTCCGTTCCGGGGGCTGACGTCATTGGGCCTTTCCAGGTCGACCTGCGGCGAATCGTACAAGCACGTCCCACAGTAACGCCGATCTCCTCGAATTTCGGGCAATGCCGGCCGGCCGATTTTCCGGCCGCGTCGCGCGGCGCGGATGCTGCCGCCCGCACCGGCAGAGCCTGGCGGCCGGGCGCCCGCTTGCAGGGTCGCCCATCAAGTGGTACACCTGTTCCATAATGCGATATAGAAAAAAGTCGCAGCGACAACAAAGCGGGCGCACCAAGGCGTCCGACGAAGGGGAGGAGAAACCGTGCCGATCAATCGGATTCCATTTGTGACCGCACTTGCCGTCGGAGCGATCTGCCTGGCGGGCGCGACGATCGCGCCGACGGTGCCGGCTCACGCTGCCACCGAGCTCAAGGCCTGCCATTTCCTGCCGCCGAACCACACGGTCCAGAAAGCGCTGACGGCGTGGGGCGAGGAGCTGGCCCAGAAGTCGAACGGCGAGCTGAAGCTGACCATCTATCCGGCCGGCCAGCTGGGCGGCGGGGCGAACCGCCAGTTCGATGCCGCCCGCAACGGCATCTGCGACATCTCCTTCACACTGCACGGCGCCACGCCGGGCCGCTACGCCACCACCGAGCTGGCGAGCCTTCCGTTCGTCGCGCCCTCGGGCGAGGTGACCAGCGCCGCGATGTCGCGGCGCCTCACCGAACTCGCGCCGGAGTATCTCGCCGACGAGCACCAGGGCCTGAAGATCCTCTGGATGGCGGTGACGCCGCGGCTGATGTTCTTCTCCAAGGAGCCGATCCGCTCGGTCGGCGACTTCGGCGGCCTGAAGGTCCGCTACGCCGGTGTCCAGTTCAAGGATCTGATCGACGCGCTGGGCGCGGTTCCGCTTCCGGTGCCGCCGCCGGAGACGACCGATGCCATGTCGAAGGGGATCATCGACGCGGCGACCTTCCCGTTCGAGGGCGCGTCCAGCTTCGATCTGGGCACTGTCGCGAAGTACGCGCTGCAGCCGGGCGTGGCCTCGGCCACGTTCGCCCTCGTCATGAACCCCAACAGTTATGACCGGCTGCCCGACGATCTGAAGACGCTGATCGACGCGTCGACCGGTCCGGATGCGGCCGAGGCCTACGGCGCGAGCTGGGATGCGGCCGAGGTCGAGGGCAAGGAAAAGCTGCAGGCCAAGGGCGTCGAACTGATCGTGATGCCCGATGCCGAACTCGCCAAGGTCGAGGCCATTGCCGAGGCGCAGGTCGAAGGCGCCGTGAAGGCGGTCGACGACGCCGGCAAGCCGGGCACGGCGTTCCTGGACGCCTACACGAAGTAGGGGGCTGCGAAGCTCCTGGACACCCCGCGGCCTCGCCCGCGGGGTGTCCATCCTCCGGCGGAGCCCGATCGGCCGCCGGCGCTTTGATCCCGAGCTGCGGCGTGAAGCATGACAGGGTCCGGTTCCAACACCTCACCGTCTTCGCCGGCGCCGCCGCGGTCCGCCTTCGTGGCCGCCGTGGCGCGCCTGCAGCGCGCCCAGCTCAGGCTGGCGGCGACGGCGCTCATCGTCATGATGCTGGTGACGGTGGCCGACGTCACGCTGCGCTATCTCTTCAACAGCCCCATCCGCGGCTCCTACGACATCGTCGAGGTGATGCTGGTGGTGTTCGTGTTCCACGGCATGGCGGGCGTGTTCTTCCGCCGCCAGAACATCGCGATCGACCTGATCGACAGCTTCGTGTCGCGCGGCTTCGTGGCGCTGCTGACCCGCTTCGCCGACGTCGTCTCCATCGCCGCGCTCTGCCTGCTGTTCTGGGCGATGACGGGCCCCGCCTGGCAGGTCTACGAATACGGAGACCGCAAGATCGATCTCGACCTTCCGGTCTATCTCCTCTGGATCGCGGCGCTGGCGGGCATGGTCGGCGTCATCCTGGCGGCCGTCGCCGCCCTCGTCGTCGGTCCCGACCCGGACAGCCATCCGCGGAGCACAGCCGAGTGAGCGCCCCCGCCATCGGCGCCTTCGGCGTCCTCATCCTGTTCGTCTTCCTGTTCCTGCGGGTGCCCGTCTGGGTCGTGCTGATGGTCGTCGGCTTCTTCGGAAGCTACGTCATGTCGGGTCCGCAGGCGGCGTTGGCGATCGCCGGCACCACGCCGTTCGACATGGCGTCCGCCTACAATCTCTCGGTCATCCCGCTGTTCGTGCTGATGGGCGAGGTCGCCTCGGGCACGCGGCTGTCGGCCGAGCTGTTCAGCGCCGCGCGGATCATGCTGTCCGGCGTGCGCGGCGGTCTCGCAGTCGCGACGCTTGCGGCGTCGGCTTGCTTCGGCGCCGTCTGCGGCTCGTCGGTCGCCACCGCCGCGACGATGACGCGCATCGCCCTGCCGGAGCTGCGCAAGGCCGGCTACGACGACGGCCTGTCCACCGGTTCGCTTGCCGCCGGCGGCAGCCTCGGCATCCTCATCCCGCCGTCGATCATCCTGGTCATCTATGCCGCCATCGCCGAGCAGTCGGTGCCGCGCCTGTTTGCGGCGGCCCTCATCCCCGGCCTGCTGCTGACGGGCCTCTACATCCTGGTGGCGATCGCGGTGGCGCACCTGCGGCCCCAGAGCGCGCCGGCCTCGCAGAAGGTCACCGCCCGCGAGCGGTTCGCCGCGCTCAGGCAGCCATGGCAGTTCCTGCTCCTGTTCACCGGCACCATCGGCGGCATCTACGCCGGCGTCTTCAGCCCCACCGAGGCCGCAGCCGTCGGGGCCTTCGGCGCCATCGTGCTGGGCATCGTCGGCCGCCGCGTCAGCCTCGCCACCATCGGCCGGGCGATCGAGAATTCGGTGGTCGTCAGCTGCGTGCTGTTCGCCATCATCATCGGCGCCAGCCTGTTCTCCTACTTCATCGTCCAGACCCAGCTGCCGTCGATGCTGGCCGGCTGGGCGGATGCGCTGAACCTGCCCGGCACGGCGCTGCTGCTGCTCATCATCCTCGCCTACATCGTCATGGGCTGCTTCCTCGAAGGCATCGGCATGATCCTCATCACCGTGCCGGTCTTCCTGCCCCTCGTGGTCGGCTACGGCTACGATCCGGTGTGGTTCGCGATCATCGTGGTGATCGTCGTGGAGGTCGGGCTCATCCACCCGCCGGTGGGCATGAACCTGTTCGTCATCCAGGCCCAGGCCGGCGACATCGACATCAAGGCGATCTACCGCGGCATCCTGCCGTTCCTGATCGCCCCGCTCGTCCTCATCGTCCTGCTGATGCTGTTCCCCGGACTGGCCCTCTGGCTGCCGGCACGGCTCTACGGCTGAGCATGACCGGGAGCGAAGCCGTCGTGGTGCTGCCCCGGCTGGGTCCGCGGGCCGCGCGCGGCGCTCCACCACCGACCGGCGTGCCGGCACCGATCCAGCGGAGCGAACCACCGCGATGACCCCATCCGTGCTGATCCTCGACACCTACGCCGACATGTACGTGGCCGAACTCCGCCGGGCCTTCCCGGATATCACTCTCCATGCCGCGAAGACCGCGGCCGACGTTCCGATCGACCCGGCCGAGGCCGATGTGCTCGTCGCCTTCGGCATCGCCATCACCGACGATCTCATGCGCCGCGCCACCGGCCTTTCCTGGATCCAGTCGCTGGCCACCGGCGTCGACCATTTCCTGAACTCGCCGCACCTGCGCAAGGAAACGCGGCTCACCTCGGCGCGCGGCATTCACGGCCCCGCCATGCGCGAGACCGTCGCCTTCCTGATGCTCAACCAGAGCCACCAGGTCGGCCGGCTGGCCCGCAACCAGATCGACCACGTCTGGCAGCGCAACCCGTGGACGCTGCTGGCCGGCAAGACCGCCGCCATCGTCGGCGTCGGCCTGGCGAGTTCGGCGATCGCGGAGCTCCTGCGCGCCTTCGGCATGCAGGTGATCGGTGTCAGCGGTACGCCGCGCGCCGCCGAGGGGTTCGATCGGGTGGTCGGCGGGGACGCGCTGCTGGAGACGGCGGCTCAGGCCGACTACCTGATCAGCGTCCTGCCCGGCAGTGCGGCGAACCGGCACCGCATCGATCGCTCGGTGTTCGCCGCGATGAAGCCGTCGGCGCACTTCATCAGCGTCGGGCGTGGCGAGACCGTCGACGAGGCTGCCCTCATCGAGGCATTGGTGACGGAGGGCATCGCAGGGGCCGGGCTCGACGTCTACGAACGGGAGCCGCTTACCGCCGACAGTCCGCTCTGGGACATGCCCAACGTCGTCGTCTGCCCGCACATCGGTGGCTACTTCACCGAGTACGAGGCCTACGTGCTCCCGCTGATCGTCGACAACATGCGGCTCTATCTCGCCGGCCGGCCGGGCGAGATGCGCAACCTCATCTCCCATTGACGCCCGTCGCCCCCGGATCCAGAGGCCTCGCCATGTCGCCCGCCGATCGCATCACCACCCGCATTTCGACCGCTGAGCTGGAGCGGCGCTGGAGCCTCGTGCGCGCTGCGATGGCGGCGCGGGGCATCGACGCGCTGGTGATGCAGAACGCCAGCGACTGGCTCGGTGGATACGTGAAATGGTTCACCGACGTGCCCGCCACCAACGGTTATCCGCGCAGCGTCGTCTTCTATGCCGACGGCCCGATGAGCGTGGTGGAGATGGGCGTGTTCGACGGCCGCCGCGACCTCGGCGGACAGGACGATCTTCATCGCGGCGTCGGCACGATCCTGACCACGCCGTCGTTCTTCTCCATCGACTACACCCATTCCTACGACGGCGATCTCGTCGTGTCGGACCTGAAGCGCCACGGGGTGAAATCGATCGGTCTCCTCGGGCCGGGGGCGCTCCCGACCGGCCTCGTGACGGCGCTCTACGACGCCTTCACCGGGGAAGCCGAGATCGTCGACGCCACGGCGGACGTCGACGCCATCAAGGCGGTCAAGAGCGCGGAGGAGATCGGCCTGATCCGCCGTGCTGCCGCGCTGCAGGACACCGTCTTCGCCCGCGTGTTGGAGCATATCCGGCCGGGTCTGCGCGACATCGACGTCACCTCGTTCGCCCAGGCCGAGGGCCAGCGGCTCGGCAGCGAGCAGGGCATCCAGCTCGGCGCCTCGGCGCCCGTCGGCATCCGCTCGCCCTTCATGCCGCGCTATCTCCAGGGCCGCACGCTCGCGGCCGGCGATCACCTGTCGCTGCTGATCGAGGTGAACGGTCCCGGCGGGTTCTACACCGAGATCGCCCGCACCATCGTGCTCGGCAAGGCGTCCGACACGCTTCTCGATGCGTTTGAAGATGTCAGGGAGGCTCAGGAGCACACGCTCTCGCTGCTGAAGCCCGGGACGCCGGCCCGCGACGTCGCGGCCGCCCACGACCGCTACATGACCGCCCGGGGCCTGCCGGCCGAGACGCGCCTCTACGCCCACGGGCAGGGCTACGACATGGTCGAGCGGCCGCTGATCCGCGCCGACGAGACGATGACGGTGGAGGAGGGAATGTGCCTCGCGGTCCACCCGGGCTACGAGACCGACACGCTCTTTGCGGTCATCTGCGACAACTACATGATCGAGGCAGATGGTCCGGGCGCATGCCTTCATGCGACCGACAAGCAAATCTTCGAAGTCTGAGAAAGCGGACCCGCCACGCGGGGCCAGCCAGGGAAGGGGCCACCACATGAAGAAGATCGCGCTCGAGGAGCATTTCCTCGCACCGGGTCTGGAAGAATACTGGGGCGCGACCGTCGCCAACGTTCCGGCCGAGCTGAGGAATGCGATCTACGCGAAGCTGAACGATTTCGGCGAGACGCGCCTGGGCTCCATGGACGCGGCCGGTATCGAGCGCGCCGTGCTGTCGGCAGCGGGGCCGGGCGTACAGATGGAGCCGGACACCGCGGTCGCCACCCGCAAGGCGATCGAGGCGAACGATTTTCTCGCCACGGCCGTCGCCAGGCGGCCGGACCGCTATTCCGGCTTCGGCCACATCGCCCTGCAGGATCCGCAGGCCGCGGCGGCCGAGGTGCGCCGCTGCATGGGCGAGCTGAAGTTCGCCGGCATCATGATCAACGGCCACACCAACGGCCGCTATCTCGACGCGCCGGAGTTCGCGCCGTTCTGGGAGGCGGCGGAGGAGGCGGGCGCACTCGTCTATCTGCACCCCGCCGACCCTGTCTCCATGTTCTCCGCGCTGGAGGGGTATCCGGCACTGCGCCGCGCGACGTGGGAGTGGACGCTGGAGACCGGCAGCCACGCGCTGCGGCTTGTCTTCGGCGGCCTGTTCGACCGCTTCCCGAAGGCCCGCCTCGGCCTCGGCCATCTCGGCGAGACGCTGCCCTACCTTCTGTGGCGGCTCGACAGCCGTGCCAGGCTCTACGGCGTGGAGCTGCAGCGCAATCCGTCCGACTACATCCGCGACAACATCATCGTGACGACGTCCGGCATGTCGTCGGCCGAGCCGTTCACCTGTGCGCTCAGCGCGCTGGGCAGCCGGAGCGTGCTGTTCGCGGCCGACTATCCGTTCGAGGAGGCCGAAGAAGCGGGTGAATTCCTCGACACCGTGCCGCTCGACGAGAGCGTCCGCAAGGCGGTCGCCTACGAGAACGCCGAGCGCCTGCTGCAACTGTAAGGCAAGGTCGGGAATCGTCGCGCGGGAGATCGCGCGGCACGCCCGAAGCCTGTAGACCATGCGCAGGTTGAGGTTTTCGAAGGACGGGTCGGGATGGCGGAAGCGCAGGAATGGTCGGCGGAGCGCTACGTGCGCGATGCGGGGTTCGTGGCGACACTGGGGGCGGGCGTGGCCGAATGGCTGGCCCCGAAGCCGGGTGAACGGATCCTCGACCTCGGCTGCGGCGATGGCGCGCTGACCGTCAACATCGCCGCCTCCGGGGCCACGGTCGTCGGCGTCGATGCCAGCGCCGACATGGTCGCGGCGGCGAAGGGCCGGGGCCTCGACGCGCACCGCGTCGATGGCGAGGCGCTCGATTTCGGTCCGGAGTTCGATGCGGTGTTCTCCAACGCGGCGCTGCACTGGATGCCGGACGCCGATGCGGTGGCGAAAGGCGTCTTTCGTGCGCTGAAGCCCGGCGGACGTTTCGTCGCCGAGTTCGGCGGCTTCGCCAACTGTGCCGCGATCGTCACCGCGTTCCAGTCGATCGCGCGTGCCCGCGGCCTTGCCGCCGAGCTCGCCAAGCCCTGGTATTTCCCGACCGAAGCGGCCTATTCGAAGGTGCTGGAGCGGGCCGGCTTCAGGGTCGACCGGGTGCTCCGCTTTCCGCGGCCGACTCCGGTGCCGGCCGGGATGCGGGCCTGGATCGAGGTTTTTCGGGCGCCGCTGTTCGACGCGTGCGGCGACGGCAGGGACGCGGCGCTCGACGAGGCGGTGGCGCTCCTGAAGCCGTCGCTCTGCGACGAGGAGGGCAACTGGACGGCCGACTACGTCCGGCTCAGGGTCGAAGCCACGAAGCCTGCCTGAGATGCGGGGAGAGCGGGCGGAGGCATGCCGGGACGCTGCGGCCGCAACCGGCCTTTTCCACCTGCCGGTCAAGTGGTAAGCAATTGCCCGTTCAGATGCGACGGTCGGTGGCGGCCGTCTGGAAACGAGTCAAGAGGTCTGCCTCCATCATGGTGTTGAGCGTACGGAACATCGTCGGTGGAGCCGCCCTGGCCTTGGCGGTGACGATGGCCGCGAGTGGAGTGCGGGCCGAGCCGATCCAGAACCCGGTCGCGCGGTTCTCCGGCCTCGACAAGATCACCGGCCGGATCATCTCCTTCGACGTCTATGTCGGCGAGACCGTTCAGTTCGGGGCGCTGCGCGTCACCCCGCGGGCCTGCCACACCCAGCCGCCCAGCGAGGAGCCGAAGACGACGGCCTTCGTCGAGGTCGACGAAATCACCCTCGACAACAAGATCCAGCGCATCTTCACCGGCTGGATGCTGGCGTCCAGCCCGGGCCTTAACGCCGTCGACCACGCCGTCTACGACGTCTGGCTGACCGACTGCACGGTGACCTCCGAAGTGCCGCCGCCCGAGGGCTTCGACACCTCGGAATACGCGCAGGACTCCATGGGCCTGATCACCCGCCCCGAGGGCTGGTTCCCGCTGCCGCGCCCGCGGCCTCCCACCGAGACCTACCAGGAGCCCGACGCGTCAGAGGTCGAGGACTGACAGCGCGTCGGCGCCGCTGGCCTGGCGGTCGAGGGTGAAGAAGTCTGCGGTTTCCGCCAGCGCCGCCTCCAGTTGCGTCTGATAGACGCGCCGGTTGACCTCGATCGCGCCGAAGCGGGCGAGATGATCGGTGAGGAACTGGGAGTCGAGCAGGGTGAAGCCGCCCGCACGGAGCCGGGCGACCAGGTGGACGAGCGCCACCTTCGAGGCGTCGCGGACGCCGGTGAACATGCTTTCCCCGAAGAACGCCCCGCCGAGGCGCACCCCGTAAAGGCCTCCCACCAGCGCGCCCTCCTGCCACGCCTCGACGCTGTGGCAATGGCCGAGCCGGTGCAGATCGGAATAGAGCCGGTGGATGCGCCCGTTGATCCAGGTGCGCCGCCGGTTCTCGCCGGGGGCCGCGCAGCCCTCGATCACCGCATCGAAGGCGGTGTCGATCCGGATGGTGAACTTGTCCTGGCGGATCGTCCGCTGCAGCCTGCGCGGAACGTGAAAGTCGGTGAGGGGCAGGATGCCGCGCCGCTCCGGCTCGATCCAGTAGATGCCCGGATCCTCGGCGGATTCGGCCATCGGAAAGATCCCGCAGGCATAGGCCTTCAGCAGCACCTGCGGCGTGATCTCGAACGGGACGTCCTGGGGTTCCGCCATGCAGGCCTCGGCTCCAGCTTCCAGCCGTTGGGCAACTCGCTTCCGCATCGATCGGTTCGATCGGCACGGGACATGCGCCGACGCCCCGGCCGTCTCACCGCGTGGCGCGGTCAGCTCGTCTCGGCAAGATAGCCTTCCAGCCAGTGGATGTCATAGCGGCCGTCGGCGATGTCGGGATGGTCAACAAGCGCCCGGAACAACGGGATCGTGGTGCTGATGCCGTCCACCACGAACTCGTCGAGGCAGCGCCGGAGGCGCATCAGGCACTCCACCCGGTTGCGGCCGTGGACGATCAGCTTGCCGATCAGGCTGTCGTAATAGGGCGGGATCACGTAGCCCTGATAAACGCCCGAATCGACCCGCACGCCCAACCCGCCGGGCGTATGGAAGTGGGTGATCTTGCCCGGAGACGGCATGAACGTGCGCGCGTCCTCGGCATTGATGCGGCACTCGATCGCGTGGCCGTCGAAGTGCACGTCCTTCTGGCTGAACGACAGCGAGGCCCCGGCGGCGATGCGGATCTGCTCGTTGACGATGTCGATGCCGGTGATCATCTCCGTCACCGGATGCTCCACCTGCAGGCGGGTGTTCATCTCGATGAAGTAGAACTCGCCGTTCTCGTAGAGGAACTCGACGGTCCCGGCGCCCGAATAGCCGAGCTTGCGCATGGCGGCGGCGACGGTCTCGCCGATCTCTTCGCGCTGGTCGGCGTTGAGGGCGGGGGAAAGGGCCTCTTCCCAGACCTTCTGGTGCCGGCGCTGCAGCGAACAGTCGCGCTCGCCGAGATGGACGGCGTTGCCCTTGCCGTCGCCGAGAACCTGGATCTCGATGTGGCGCGGCGTGGACAGGTACTTCTCCAGATAGACCGACGCGTCGCCGAAGGCCGACTGGGCCTCGGCCCGGGCGTTGGCCAGCGCGTTCAGCAGCTCGTCGCGCCGGCGTGCCACCTTCATGCCGCGCCCGCCGCCGCCGGCGGCCGCCTTGACGAGGACCGGATAGCCGATCTCGTCGGCGATGCGGAGCGCTTCCTGTTCGTCCTCCACGCCGCCGTCGGAGCCTGGAACCACCGGAATGCCGAGTTCGATCGCAGTCCGCTTGGCCTCGATCTTGTCGCCCATGATGCGGATGTGTTCGGGCTTCGGGCCGATGAAGGCGATCCCGTGCGCCTCGAGGATCTCCGCGAAGCGGGCGTTCTCGGAGAGGAAGCCGTAGCCGGGATGGACCGCTTCGGCGCCGGTGATCTCGCAGGCGGCGACGAGGGCGGGAATGTGCAGATAGCTGTCGCGGGCGGACGGCGGCCCGATGCAGACGCTTTCGTCGGCGAGCCGGACGTGCATGGCGTCCGCGTCGGCGGTCGAGTGGACCGCGACCGTCTGGATGCCGAGTTCCTTGCACGCGCGCTGGATGCGCAGCGCGATTTCACCGCGGTTTGCGATCAGGACCTTCGAGAACATGTCGCTGCCCGCTATTCGATGGCCACCAGGGGCTCGCCGTACTCGACCGGCTGGCCGTCCTCGACGAAGATCGCGGTGATCTTGCCGCCGCGGGGGGCCGGGATCTGGTTCATGGTCTTCATGGCCTCGACGATCATGATCGTCTGGCCTTCCTGAACGGCGTCACCGACCTCGACGTAAGGCCGCGCACCCGGCTCGGGGGACATGTACGCAGTGCCGACCATGGGCGATTTCACCGCACCGGCGTCGCTGGCGGGGGCAGGGCGTGACGGTGCGGGCTCACCGGCCGGCGCGCTGCGCTCGGCCGGAGGCGCGGAGGCGACCACGGTGGCCGCCGGCGCGCTGCGGGAAACGCGCACCCGCAGCCCCTCCTGGTCGACCTCGATTTCGGTCAGGTCGGTTTCGTGGAGCAGCGCTGCGAGGGCGCGAATGAGATCCTGGTCGATCGGAGATTTTGACTTGGACATGTCCGCTGGCGGTTGTCGTTGCGGGAAGAGCTTTTTCATTTCAGGGCCGATCGTGTTCGGTGGGACAAAGTGGACTGGATCCCCACCCGTCCGGCCGAATTCGGCCCGTGATCCGGCGAAAGACTGGAAGGCGCAGGCGATAACCGCACGCTTGTCATGGCGTGCATGCTGCGCCCGGTCCCTTCAACGTTCGGTAAACGCGATCGTCCCCGAGGCGATATTCCGAACGGGAATGGCTCCACGCCGGCCGTCTGACGTCCCGCCCGACCCGGATGCGGTGCGTCCGGCGTAGCGCACGATGGACTGCGCAACGCGCCGAACGGCACCGTCTCCGACCATGGGGACGCTGGTCTTATAGGATGTCGCGGCGCCGAGAGAAAGGGTGGAGGTCCGATCGGAACGAACGCGCCGGGCCGCGCGCGGGGCGGGCGCCCCGGCGCAGCCCCCGCCGGATGGGGCTCAGCAGGTGGCTTCGCCGCAGGTCAGCTTGTTCACCTGGCCCTGGAGCGTGTCGTAGCCCACCGCGCCGACGAAGACGGCATCGCCGACCACATAGGAGGGGGTACCGGTCAGGCTGAGGGTGTTGGCGAGCGCGTAGACCTCCTCGATGGTCGCCTGGACCGTGTCGCTGTCCATGGCCTTCTCGACCGCCGCCCGGTCGATACCGAGCTTGTCGACGAGGGCGAGAGCGGTCTTGCCGTCGACCCGGCTCTCCGAGGCGAGCAGCGCGTCGTGGAATTCGCCGTAGCGCTCCGGGGCGACCTCGTTGACGGCGATCCCGACCTGGGAGGCTTCGACCGACGGCGGCCCCAAAACCGGGAACTCCTTCAGCACGACCTTCAGGTTCGGGTTCTCGGAGATCAGCTTGTCGAGGTCCTGGGCCGCCTGGCGGCAGTAGCCGCAGTTGTAGTCGAAGAACTCGACCAGGGTGACGTCGCCGTCGGGATTGCCGAGGACGGCCTGCCGCGGCGAATTGAAGAGCGCTTCCTTGTTCTCTCCGACCGCGTCCCGCTGGGCGACGCTCTCGGCCTCGCGGCGGCGCTCCTGGAGCGCGGTGAACGCTTCTTCCAGAACCTCCGGATTGGCGAGCAGGTAGCTGCGGACGATGGATTCGATCTCGGTCTTCTGGCTGTCGCTGAACTCGGCGGCAGACGCCGGCACGGCGAGGAAGGCCAGGGAGGCTGCGAGACAGGCGGTCAGAAGCCGCATGGGCTGAACTCCGTGGGGCGCATCGCGCCGGTCTGTGTGTCCACGCCGCCGCTCATCCGGAGGCGCGTATCGGGGTAGGGGCCGGCGCGCCGGCCCTGGAATCGATGGTGTCTGCGCGCCCTACCGCGTTCGCATGTTGGGTGGGCTATACGCCAGGATATCGTCAGCCTGAAGCCAGCCGGGCGTGCCGCGCTTCAATTTCGCTTGAGCGCGGCTGGCGTAGCGTTTCGCCTCCTGGAACTGCCCCTGCATCATCATCGAGCGCGCGGTGGCCACGTCGGCGAGGCCGATGTCGCCGCGCCGGGCATAGGCGATGGCCAGCTGGCGGTAGCCCAGCCCGGAATCCGGCTCCGCCTTCAGGCCCAGTTCGAGCTGCTGGGTGGCCTCGCCGAGGAGGTTCGGATCGTTGGCGGCGACGAGGGCCTGACCGAGCATGATGCGCATCAGGCCGGGGGCGGGGGCGAGCGAAACCGACTTGCGCAGCGGTTCGATCGCCTGCCGCGGATTGCCGGACTCGATCCAGGCCTGACCCTTGAGCTCCCAGAAATACGGGTTCGACGGTTCCGTGCGGATCAGCGCGTCGATCACCTGCTGCGCCTCGCGCGGATTACCGGTGCGGTAGGCGATGATCGCGCGGGCATACTGGGCGGGCTGGCTGGTATCCGACCGCGGATAGGCGCGCATCACCTGGTTGGGATGCTTGGTGAATGCCATCAGCTTGGCGCGCACCATGTCGTGGCGGTGCTGGAGCGCGGGCGAATCGGTGGCGTTCCAGTAGGGGCTCTTTTTGGCGGTTTCTTCCAGCTGGGCGATGCGGTCGCGCGCGATCGGGTGCGACTGGGCGTAGGGGTCAGCGTACCGCGACGAGAAGAGCTGCTGGTCGGCGATGTCGCGGAGCGTCTTCAGCAGCCCCTTCGCGGATTGCTTGGTGCGCTCCAGATACGTCAGCGCCGCCCGGTCGGCGGTCAGTTCTTCGGTGCGCTGGTAGGAAAACAGTGAGCGCTCCGCCGCCCCAATGCCGCCGCCGATGATCGCGGCGCCGCCGGCGCCGGCGCTGGAGTTTCCTGTCGCCGCTCCCGCCGCGATCGCACCGACGCCGGCGACGGTCGCCAGCGCGGCCATCACCTGCGCCCTGGCGATCGCGTCGCGCAGGCGGATCAGGTGGCCGCCGGCCATGTGCCCGGTCTCGTGCGCCAGCACGCCGATCACCTCGTTCGGCGTGTCGGATCGGGAGAAGACGCCGGTGTTGACGAACATCCGTCGGGGCGTGGCGACGAACGCGTTGAAGGAATCGTCGTTGTTCAGAATGATCTCGGGGTTCGTGCTGGAGAGCCCGGCGGCGCGGAAGATCGGGGTGGTGTAGTCGCGCAGCAGTTGCTCGGTTTCAGCGTCGCGCACGATGGACAGGCTGCGGCCTTGGGCCGCGGCCGGCGCCGGCGCAAGCGCGAGATGTCCGGCGGCCAGCGCGGCGAGCGTGGCCGACAGCAGGGCGCGGACGCGGCACGGACGGGCGGCGCGCAACGAGCCGGACTGGGCGGGCGAGGGGGAGCCACCGGTAGTGGGCTGCGGCGAATGGTGCGGATCAGCCATTTTGGACCCAATGAGCGGATGCGATACGTCTGGATTTCCTGGCCCGACCGACGGTACCAGGAGGCGGAAGACTACTCGAACGGATGGACGCGGCCCAGTCGGCGGCCACCCTGCAGTCGGGGCGGCTGGCTTTCCGCCCCGGCAGGGACGGGCCATCCCGACATGCTTTGATGCCCGCAATGACACGTTGCGATCAACCCACCGTCGAATTGGGGCGACAACGGGGCAGCGCCGATGCCGGACCGCCCGACAGGAAGGATGTGGACTTGTGAGACCCGGACCATCAGCGCGCAGCGACGTCGACGCTTTCCTCGCCATGGACGTGCTCGCCGAGGCGACGCGGCTGGAGCGGGCCGGGCGGTCGATCGTCCACATGGAGGTGGGTCAGCCGGGCGCGCCCGCCCCGTCGGCGGTGCTGGCCGCGGCCCGGGCCGCCCTCGACGGCCCGCTCGGCTACACCGAGGCGCTGGGGCGCAGCGCACTCCGCGGGCGTATCGCGCGCCACTATCGCGAGGCCTACGGGGTCGAGGTCGCGCCGGACAACGTGGTGGTCACCACCGGCTCCTCGGCCGGCTTCGTGCTGGCATTTCTCGCCGGCTTCGATGCGGGTGCGCGCATCGCTCTGCCATCGCCCGGCTACCCGGCCTATCGCAACATTTTGAAGGCGCTTGATCTCGTTCCCGTCGAGATCGAGACCACGGCGGAGACCCGCTGGGCCCTGACGCCCGAGCATCTCGACCGCGCCAGCGCCGATGGTCCGATTGCCGGCGTGCTGGTGGCGAGCCCGGCCAACCCCACCGGCACCATGATGGAGCCCGATGCGCTGGCCGCCCTGGTCGCGCGGGCGCACGACCTGGGCATGTGGTTCGTGTCCGACGAGATCTACCACGGGCTTGCCTATGACGGGCGCCGCGCCGCCAGCGCACTGGAGACGTCGCTTGACGCGATCGTCGTCAACTCGTTCTCCAAATACTACTGCATGACGGGCTGGCGGATCGGCTGGATGGTGGTGCCCGACCGCCTGGTCCGCCCCATCGAACGGCTCGCCCAGAACCTGTTCATATCGGTTCCGGACGTCTCCCAGCGGGCCGCCATCGCGGCCTTCGACGCGAAGGACGAGCTGGAGCGCGTGCGCGGAGTCTATGCGGACAACCGGGCGCTGCTGCTCGATCGTCTTCCGCAGCTCGGCTTCCAGACGATCCTGCCGGCAGATGGTGCCTTCTATCTCTATGCCGACATCACGCCGTTCGCCGCGGACTCCGTCGTCTTCGCGCGCGACCTGCTGCAGCAGGCCGGGGTGGCGGTCACGCCCGGGCCGGACTTCGACCGTCTCCATGGGCACCAGTTCGTGCGGTTTTCGCTCGCCGGACCCCATGCCGACATGGTCGAGGGCATGGATCGTCTCGCCCGCTTCCTGGCAGGTCGCGCCTGAAAGGGCGACCGGTTCCTCCGACCCGGCGGAACCGCCTGACTGACAAGGGAGCGATCGAGGGGCACCCAGCCAACGAAAAAGGCCCGACGCAGTGCGCGTCGGGCCTTTTTTCTCGATCGGTTGGGCCTGAGGCGATCTCAGAAGAAGCTGCGCCGCTGCCACCAGCCGCGCTTCGAGCGGGACTTGCTTTCTTCGGTCTCGCCGTCGCCGCCCTCGCTCTCCTGCGTGGCGGTCTCGGTTTCCGGCGCCGGCGTGCCGTGGATCCGGTGTCGGCTGTTCTTGCGGGCCGGCTCCTCCGGTTCGGCCAAACGCTCGTCGGCCTTGGCGGCTGCGGGTGCCGGTTCCGGCGCGGCAGGCGTCTCGGCCGGGGCGGCGTCGTCCGCGGGGTCGGCGTCGTTGGCGGCCGTCAGGATCGCCTCGTCCACTCCTGCTTCGCTGGGAGCGGGGGCCTCGGCTGCTTCGGCAACCGGCGTCTCCATGGCGGGCTCGGCGGCTTCCACCGGGCGCTCGGCGGGCTGGTCGCCCGCAGCCGCTTCCTCGGCAGCGATGGCCGGCTCGGCGTCGGCTTCGGCGGGTGAGCGCTCCTCGGACCGAGCGGCCGTGTCGCCGTTCTCGCCGTCCTGCGTCTCGCCCTCACCCTCGCCGCGCTCGCGGCGGTTGCGGCGTCCGCCGCGGCGACCCCGCCGGCGGCGCGGGCGGTTCTCGTCGTCGCCGTCGGCCTGGGTCGCTTCGGAGGCCGAGTCGGACTGCTCGTCGCTGTCATCGCCGGGCTCGGAGGACGCCGTATCGGTCCTCGTCTCGTCGCGCTGCCCGGCAGCTGCCGGCTCGCCTTCGGACCCGCTGCGGCGACCGCGCCGGCGCCGCTTGCGGCGCCGCTGACCGCCTTCCCCGTCGCTCTCGCTCGGGCTGGAACCGGCCTTGGCCGGGGTGTCGCCGTCGTCTTCGCTCTCGTCGTCCTCGGTGAGGTCGACCGGCTCGTCGGGCTCTTCCGGGTGCACCATGATCATCGCCTGGGGCGGTTCCACGCCCTCGGGACGCTCGACCAGCTCCCGGTTGTCGATTTCCATGTGCTTGGTGCCGAGGCCGTCGTCCGCCGTGACCGAGATGGTCAGACCGAAACGGGTCTCCAGGTCAGCCAGATGCTGGCGCTTCTGGTTGAGGATGTAGAGCGCCACCTCGACGGGGGCGCGCACGTTCAGATGATGGTTGGCATTGCGCAGGAGATGGTCTTCCAGGGTGCGCAGCACGAACAGCGCCACCGAATCGGTGGACCGCACGATGCCGGTGCCGTGGCAGTGGGTGCACAGCGTCGTCGAGCTTTCCACCACGCCCTGGCGGATGCGCTGGCGCGACATCTCCATCAGGCCGAAGTGCGAGATGCGTCCGACCTGGATGCGGGCCCGGTCGACCTTCAGGCATTCCTTGAGCTTGCGTTCGACCGACCGGTTGTTGCGATTCTCCTCCATATCGATGAAGTCGATCACGACCAGGCCGGCGAGGTCGCGCAGGCGCAGCTGCCGCGCGATTTCCTCGGATGCTTCGAGGTTGGTCTGAAGCGCCGTCGCCTCGATGTTGTGCTCGCGGGTCGCCCGTCCGGAGTTGACGTCGATGGAGACCAGCGCCTCGGTCGGGCTGAGCACGATGTAGCCGCCCGACGGCAGCGTCACCTGCGGCGAGAACATCGCGTCGAGCTGCGCCTCGACGCCGAAGCGCGTGAAGATCGGCGTGATCTCGCGGTACGGCTTCACGTTCTTCGCATGGCTCGGCATGATCATGCGCATGAAGTCTTTGGCTTCCTTGTATGCGGCTTCACCGCACACGAGGACCTCGTCGATGTCCTTGTTGTAGAGGTCGCGGATCGAGCGCTTGATCAGGCTGCCTTCCTCGTAGACGAGGTTCGGCGCCACCGACTTCAGCGTCAGGTCGCGGACGTTCTCCCACAGGCGCAGCAGGTACTCAAAGTCGCGCCGGATCTCCGGCTTGGTGCGGCTGGCACCGGCCGTGCGCAGGATGACGCCCATCCCCTCCGGGACCTCGAGCTCGCCGGCGACCTCCTTGAGACGCTTGCGGTCCTGCGGGCTGGTGATCTTGCGGGAAATGCCGCCGCCACGCGCCGTGTTGGGCATCAGCACCGAGTAGCGGCCGGCCAGCGACAGGTAGGTGGTCAGCGCCGCGCCCTTGTTGCCGCGCTCTTCCTTGACGACCTGCACCAGCAGGATCTGCCGCCGCTTGATGACTTCCTGGATCTTGTAGGTCTTGCGCTGAGGCCGGCTCCGCCGGTCCTGGACCTCGTCCATGGCGTCTTCGGCGCCGACCGATTCGACGGTGTCTTCGTCCCCGCCGTCACCGTTGTCGCCCGAGGCGTCGGACGACTGGGCCTTGTCGGGGCCATCGCCGTTCGCCTTGTGGGCGGCATCGTCATGCCGGCGCTGTTCGGCGGCTTCCTCGGCCTCTTCTGCCAGCAGCGCCGCCCGGTCGGCGTGCGGGATCTGGTAGTAGTCGGGGTGGATTTCGTTGAAGGCCAGGAAGCCGTGGCGGTTGCCGCCGTAGTCGACGAACGCGGCCTGCAGCGACGGTTCGACCCGGGTCACCTTTGCCAGGTAGATGTTGCCGCGGAGCGGCTTGCGGGCGGCGGCTTCGAAGTCGAAATCTTCGACGCGACTACCGCGGACGACGACAACTCGGGTTTCTTCCGGGTGGGCTGCGTCGACGAGCATTTTGTTGGCCATAGGGCGCAAACTCCTTGCCTCCGCACCGGGACAACGGCGGCGGTCCTGCGCGCGCCAGAAGCCGGACGGAGACGATTTGTGTCGATTGGACGATGATGGGGGTACAAGCGCGGCGGCGTGCCCCGAAGCACAGGGCGGCTCGGTCCGAACGGACCGGCTTAGCCTCGTAAGTGCTCGTGGACAGGGACTGCATCGATCACGCGCTCAAGCAAACTCAATGGATAGGCCATGACGTGACTGACGCCATGGGCGGATGTGCCGACGTTCATCTGTTCGGCAGGACATTGCTGCGCCCCGAAACCCACGTCCGCCCGGACCGCATCGGTTGCACGGTCGTCGGAAGAACGGGTCCGGCGCAAGCAGCGCCTCCAAGTCCGGCTTGCCCACCGTCCGATAGACAGCTGACGGCGCGGGAACCTCCCGCAAAAGACCGTCGCCCGAATAAAGGGGGAAGGGCAGCGCCTCCCTCTTCACGCGGAAGAGCGAGGCTCGGACAAAGGAAATCATCCGCAGTCCAGATATTTACGGGTGTCGCATGCAATTGGCAAGCAATTGATCGGTGCGCCTCCGATGGGCGGGCGGCGTCAAGGCGCGGTTAACGGCGATGCGGTTATCGGCTATAGCGACCGGCGGTGGGCTGCCGGAGTACGAGGTGTGACTTTGATGCGTTCAACCGTGGCCGTGGCGGTGCTCGCGGGTCTTTTCTGCATGTTGGCTGCGGGGGGTGCCGGGCCGGCCGTCGCGGCGTCCGAAGGCGCGCCCGTCGTCGCGTCCGGCGCGCGGGTCAGCGGCGACGGCGAGCGGACGCGGTTCGTCATCGAGCTCTCCGAAGGCGTCGAGTTCGGCACCTTCGTCCTGCCGGATCCGAATCGCGTCATCATCGATCTCGCGAATGTGACCTTCGATCTTCCCCCCGAGGCCGGCAGCAATGCCGGCGGCATGGTCAGCGCCTGGCGCTACGGCCAGTTCGCCGCCGGCCAGGCCCGGGTCGTTCTCGACGTCGACCGCCCGGTGGCGGTCGAGCACGCCTTCTTCCTGCCGCCCGTCGCCGACCAGCCGGGGCGGCTGATCCTCGATCTGGTGTCGACGAGCGAGGCGGCGTTCGCCGAAGCGGTCAAGACCAGCCGGGGCAAGCGGGCAGGCGCCGAGCCGGCGCTGACGAACAAGAGCGAGCCGGTCACCGGCAACCGGCCCGTCGTCGTCCTCGATCCCGGCCACGGCGGCGTCGATCCCGGTGCCGTCGGCGAGGGCGGCGTGTTCGAGAAGGACGTGGTGCTGTCGTTCGCCATGCGGCTCCGGGACAATCTGATGGCCTCCGGCGAGGTCGAGGTGCGGATGACCCGCGACGACGACCGCTTCCTGTCGCTGCGCCAGCGCGTCGAGGTGGCGCGCGGCTTCGGCGCCGATCTGTTCGTCTCCATCCACGCCGATTCGGCGCCCCAGGACTACGTGCGCGGCGCCACCGTCTACACCCTCTCCGAGCGCCCGTCGGATGCCCAGGCGGCGGCGATCGCGGCGCGGGAGAACCGCTCCGACGTGCTGGCCGGCATCGAGGCGGACGAGGCCACAGACGAGGTCACCGACATCCTCATCGACCTGGCCCGGCGCGAGACCAAGGTCTTCTCCCATCATTTCGCCGAGGAGGTGATCGACGAACTCGGCACCGCCGTGCAGCTGCACAAGAATCCGCACCGGTCGGCGCGGTTTCGGGTGCTGAAGGCGCACGACATTCCGTCGGTGCTGATCGAGCTCGGCTACCTGTCGAACATCCACGACGAGCAGCTGCTGACCGACGAGAAGTGGCGCGAGCGGGCGGCCGGGGCGCTGACGGAGGCGGTCGACCGCTTCTTCGCTCCGCGGATCGCCCGCGAAAAAACCGAAGGCAGCACGCAGTGAGTGCCGCGATGACACCACTTTTCGGACGCATTCTGCCTGCAGCGGCGTGGGACGCGTTGCGTCGGAATGTCTTGCGAGCCGGTGGGTGCGGGCGTTATGCCTGCGCCATCGCGATGAATTGACGTGCGCCGACGGCGCAGGCGGGCTATCGGCAGGCTGGGCCGGCACCGCGCCTGGCCTGGCCCGCACATGACACGGCAATCGGACTGGTGCTGGCGTTCGGGGGACGCGTCGGGCGACGGGTCCCGGTACGACACTGGAGTTGAGACGGCACGATGCGCTTCCTACTGAACACCATCGGCTACCTGTTCGGCATCGGCGTGGTGCTCGGCCTGATCGCGGCCGGCGCCGTCGGCTTCTACATCTCCAAGATGTCGGAAGACCTGCCGGAATACACCCAGCTCCGCAACTACGAACCCCCGGTGATGACGCGCATCCACGCGTCGAACGGCAGCCTCGTGGCGGAATACGCGACCGAGCGTCGCCTGTTCCTGCCGATCCAGGCGATCCCGTCGATCATCAAGGAGGCGTTCCTCTCCGCCGAGGACAAGAACTTCTACGTCCACAACGGCGTCGACGTCGGCGGCGTGTTCCGGGCCGCCGTCACCAACTTCCGCAACCGGGGGACGGGGCGCCGGCCCGTCGGTGCGTCGACGATCACCCAGCAGGTGGCGAAGAACTTCCTGCTCACCAACGAGGTCTCCATCGAGCGCAAGATCAAGGAAGCGATCCTGGCGCTGCGCATGGAGCAGGCCTACACCAAGGACCGGATCCTCGAGCTCTATCTCAACGAGATCTATCTCGGCATGGGCGCCTATGGCGTCGCCGCCGCCGCGCTGGTCTATTTCGACAAGTCCGTCCACGAGCTGACCATCGCCGAGGTCGCCTACCTCGCGGCGCTGCCGAAGGCGCCGAACAACTACAACCCGTTCCGCGAGCCGGCCCGGGCGATCGAGCGTCGCAACTGGGTGCTCGACCGGATGCTCGAGAACGGCTTCATCACCGAGGCCCAGGCCCAGGAAGCCAAGAACGAGCCGCTGCGGGTGACCCCGCGCGACACCGGATCGCATCTGCTCGCGTCGGAATATTTCGCCGAGGAGGTCCGTCGCCAGCTCGCCTCCATGTATGGCGAGAAGGGCCTCTATCAGGGCGGCCTCTCGGTCCGCACGACGCTCAATCCCGAGTATCAGGTGATGGCGCGCAACGCGCTGATGAACGGCCTGATCGACTTCGACATCAAGCGCACGGGCTGGCGCGGCCCGGTGACCACCGTCGATCTCGACAACGGCGCCGACTGGGGCGCCCGTGTCGGCGAGGTCGAGGCCTATTCCGACGTTCCGGAATGGCGCCTGGCGGTCGTCCTGTCCGTCGACGACACCGAGGCCTCGATCGGCCTGCAGCCGCCGCGGCTGGCCTCCGGAGCGCTGTCGATCGAGCGCAATCGCGGACGCATCCCCTACAAGGAGACCGCGTGGCGCCGGCTGCAGGACGGTCCCAAGCGCGGCCAGGATCAAGCCCGCTACACCGGCGTGCGGAACATGACGGATCTGGTGAAGCGCGGCGACGTCGTCTACGTCGAGAAGGTCCAGGATTCCGAGGAGGGCAACGACGTCTGGCGGCTGCGCCAGGTACCGGAGATCTCGGGCGGCATCGTGGTGATGGATCCGCACACCGGCCGCGTTCTCGCGATGGTCGGCGGCTTCAGCTACGCCGACAGCGAATTCAACCGCGCCACGCAGGCCTATCGCCAGCCCGGTTCGTCGTTCAAGCCGTTCGTCTACGCCGCCGCCCTCGACAACGGCTACACGCCGGCGAGCGTCGTGCTCGACGGCCCGATCGAGATCGACCCGGGCGCCGGACAGGCCGTCTGGCGTCCGAAGAACTACGGCGGCAAGTTCGCCGGTCCGTCGACGCTGCGGTATGGCATCGAGCGTTCGCGCAACGTGATGACCGTCCGTCTCGCCAAGGACATGGGCATGCCGCTCGTGGTCGAGTACGCGCGCCGGTTCGGCATCTACGACCATCTGAAGCCGTACCTGCCGATGTCGCTCGGCGCCGGCGAGACCACCGTCATGCGGATGGTCGGGGCCTACTCGATCATCGCCAACAGCGGCCAGAAGGTCACGCCGACCCTCATCGACCGTATCCAGGACCGCTACGGCCGGACCATCTATCGCCACGACGACCGCGTCTGCCAGGGCTGCGTGGCAGACGAGTGGCACAACCAGCCGGAGCCGACGATCATCGACGAATCCGAGTACGTGCTCGATCCGATGACCGCCTACCAGATCACCTCGATGATGGAGGGCGTGGTCCAGCGCGGCACCGCGGTTCGCGTCAAGGCGGTCGGTAAGCCGATCGCCGGTAAGACCGGCACCACCAACGACGAGCGCGACGCCTGGTTCATTGGCTTCACGCCGGATCTGGTGGCCGGTGTCTATGTCGGCTACGACCAGCCGCGGCCGATGGGCCGGGGCGCCACCGGCGGCACCATCGCCGCGCCGATCTTCATCGACTTCATGAAGGAGGCGCTCGCCGACACGCCGGGCGTTGAGTTCCGCGTGCCGGAGGGGATCAAGCTTGTTCCCGTCTATGCGAAGTCGGGGCAGCCGGCTCCCAACGGCGGGCCGGGCGTGATTCTCGAGGCGTTCAAGCCGGGCACCGCGCCGGGCGACACCTTCTCGGTCATCGGCATGAGCAACAACGGCAAGTCGTCGCGGTCCTCGGTGACGCGCGAGAGCGAACGGGCCGTGCTCTCGGGCACCGGCGGCCTGTACTAGCCCTCCGCGGCTGTGCGGACCGCTCGCCGATTGTGCGATCGGTCCCGACCCCTTATGTCGGTGGTCCCGCCCGCGCGGCGGGGCCGCGCCACTCCAATCGGACATTTGCGATGCGAACGGACACGATCAACACGGTCGAGGAAATCAAGCAGGCGTTGGGCCTGCTGAGGAGGTATCTTTGACTGGGATCAGGCACTGAAGCGGCTCGACGAGCTCAACGCCAAGGCCGAGGATCCCAGCCTCTGGAACGACCCCGAGGTCGCCAAGGGCCTGATGCGCGAGCGCCAGACGCTGGAGGACCAGATCGGCGCCGTGCGCCGGCTCGAGCAGGAATTGACCGACGCCGTCGATCTCATCGAACTCGGCGAGGCCGAAGGTGAAGCGACGATCGTCGAGGACGCCGAGAAGCAGCTGAAGGCGCTGCAGGCCGAGCTTGCGCGCCGCCAGGTCGAGGCGATGCTGTCCGGCGAGGCCGACGCCAACGACGCCTACCTGGAAGTCCATGCCGGTGCCGGCGGCACCGAAAGCCAGGACTGGGCCAACATGCTCTTGCGCATGTACGTGCGCTGGGCCGAGCGCGCCGGCTACAAGGTCGAAACGCTGGAGGTTCACGACGGCGAAGAGGCGGGCATCAAGTCGGCCACGATCCACGTGAAGGGCCACAACGCCTATGGCTGGCTGAAGACCGAGTCCGGCGTCCACCGGCTGGTGCGGATTTCGCCGTTCGACAGCCAGGCGCGGCGGCACACCAGCTTCGCGTCGCTCTGGATCTATCCGGTCATCGACGATTCCATCGAGATCGACATCAACGAATCCGACGTGCGCGTCGACACCTACCGCTCGTCCGGCGCCGGCGGCCAGCACGTCAACACCACCGACTCCGCCGTCCGCCTGACCCACGCGCCCTCGGGGATCGTGGTGGCCTGCCAGTCGGGCCGGTCGCAGCACCAGAACCGGGCGACCGCCTGGGACATGCTGCGCGCCCGCCTCTACGAGGCGGAGCTGAAGAAGCGGGAGGAGAAGGCGATGGCCGAAGCGGCATCCAAGTCGGACATCGGCTGGGGGCACCAGATCCGGTCCTACGTCCTGCAGCCCTATCAGCTGGTCAAGGACCTGCGCACCGGCGTGGAGAGCACCTCGCCCTCCGACGTGCTCGACGGCGACCTGAACGCCTTCATGGAGGCCTCGCTGGCCCAGCGCGCCTACGGTGATGGCAGCGTCGAGATCGCCGACGTGGAGTAAGGCTGCAAGCCGCAGGCGGCCTGCGTCCCTGCGGCGCCCATCAAGTGAACCGGAAGAGGGCGCCGCGGGCGCCCTTTTTCATGTCCGGATGGTTTCCAGCGGACGGTAGAAGCCGGGGGTGAGGCCGGCCTGCGAGCGCGCCCGGTCGTTGAACGGCGGCTTCAGCGGGCTCCTGAAATGCTTGCGCACCAGCGCGTGGAAGGTCGCCTCCGCCGGCCGCCGCTCGCGGTCGCACAGGAAGCGGAACCATTTCGCCCCGAAATAGACGTGCTTCTTCTCGTCCTCGTAGATCCGGCGGAACACGGCGGCGTCGGCAAGGTCGCCGCGCGCCTCGGCCTTGGCGATCATCGAGGGGGTGATGTCGAGCCCGCGCGCCTCCAGCACCAGGGGCACGATGGCGAGGCGGGCGGTCAGGTCGCCGCCGGTCTCCTCGGCCGCCTGCCACAGGCCGTCATGGGCCGGCAGGTCGCCGTAGCGCGCGCCGAAATCGGCGAGACGGTCGCACAGCAGGCCGAAGTGGATGCTTTCCTCCCGGCCGACCGTCACCCAGTCGTCGAAGAACGAGCGGGGCATGCGCTCGCCGGCGAAGCGGCCGACGATGTCCCAGGCGAGGTCGACGGCGTTGAGCTCGATGTGGGCGATGGCGTGCAGAAGGGCGATGTGGCCCTTGCGGCTGTCGGACGAGCGGCGGGGCATGTCGCGCGGTGCCAGCAGGCGCGGCTCCGCCGGCCGGCCGGGGCGCTTGGGCGCCGGCGGATCGAGCGACGGCAGACGGAGCGAGAGGTCGCGGGCAAACCAATGGGCTGCCGCGCGGTGCGACAGGGCGATCTTCGCGTCGAGATCGGCGGTGGCGACGATCGTGCGGGCGGCCGCCGCCAGCGAGGCCGGCGGCGGGGAGGCGGGCGGAACGGGAGGACGATCGTCGGTCACAGGGCCACGGCGGCCTCAAGCACCGCTTCCGCGTGGCCCGGCACCTTCACCTTGCGCCAGATGCGGGCGATCGTGCCGTCCGGGGCGATCAGGAACGTCGCGCGCTCGACGCCCATGTAGGTCTTCCCGTACATGGATTTCTCCACCCAGACGCCATAGCTTTGACATACCGATTTGTCTTCGTCCGACCCGAGCGTCACGCCGAGGTCGTGCTTGTTGCGAAACTTCATATGGCTGGCGACGGAATCGGGTGAAACTCCGATGATCTCGATGCCGTGCTCTGCGAATCGCGGCATCAGCCCGGAAAATGTCACGGCCTCTTTGGTGCAGCCAGGCGTGTCGTCTTTCGGGTAGAAATAGAGAACGACCGGTTTGCCGGCGAAGGAAGACAGCGAAACCGTGCCGGACGAGTCGGTCGGGAGATTGAAATCCGGTGCATGATCGCCTTCGGAAAGCGTGCTCATCTGGTGGGCCTCGTTGTCTCTGGCGCGGGATCCGTCCCGGCCTGCCGATGATGTGTCTGGGGAACGGCCACGCCACCCCTCGCAAGGGGTGTTGCCTGCAACGGAGCGCCGGTCAAGGCGCGCCGCCGGTCGCGTTGCGCGGAGCTTGGCTGAAGGGAGCATGAGACAAGGACGCGGGCCGAACCGGCTCTTCCATGCCCATCTTTTCTGTCGTGGACGGTCCCGTCCGCGCAAGGCCGCGCGCGTGGCCGGGATCGCGGGCATCGTCGTCCTCGTCCTCCTTGCCGCATTGGTCGTCCGCGTCTTCACCGCGCCGCTGAACATCCCCATCGCCGACCGCACCGTCCGGTCGATCCTGACCAGCCTCGCCGGCGAGAACGGGCGCGTCGAGGTCGGCGGCGTGTCGATCGCCTGGGCGAAGAAGAGCGGGTTCGAGATCGTGGTGCGGGAGGTGGTGCTGCGCGGGCCGGCCGGCACGCTCACCGCTCCCAGCACCGTCTTTGACGTGTCGACGAAATCGCTGTTCTCCGGCGAGGTCAAGATCCACTCGATCGCCATCGAGAAGCCGGAGCTCAGCATCAACTACCCGTCGGCCGGCGCCGATGCTCCGGGCACGGTCGCCGCCGATCGCGGCCCGCCGCTGCCGGTCGCCTTCCTGCCGGAAATGGAGCAGCGTCTCGCCCGGCTGTCGACGATCGCCCGCAACTACGGGCTGGCCACGTTCCGCATCGTCGACGGGGAGGTGCGCGTCCCGGTCCCCGATGCGCGTCTGCCGGATCGCGTGTTCACCGACATCAACGCCACCCTGCGTCCCGAGGCTGACGGCGACGTCGCCATCGACGTCCGCGGTCGTGCCAGCTCCGGAGCGTGGCACTACACCATGAACCGCTCGAGCCATCCCGACGGCTCGCGCCTGGTCGCTGGCGGCACCGGGCTCGGCCTCACCGACCTCCTCAACCTGCCGGTCATCAAATCCGGCTTTTCCCTGTCGCCCGAGCTGACGGCGTGGTTCTCCGCCGACGGCAAGCTTGACCGGGCGCGGTTTCAGATCGGCGTCGACCAGGGCGTGTTCCAGATCGCCAGGGATCCTCCGCGCACGGTCGATCGCCTGCTGATCGCCGCCACCTGGGACGCCGGGAGCAAAGTGGTGACGGTCGAGCCGATCGAGATCGTCGCCGGCTCGACGCTGTTGACCGGCAAGGGCACGTTCACCCCGCCGACGGACGACAGCGACATCTGGCAGTATCAGCTCAGCGCCGACCACGCCCGGCTCGCGCCCGACGACGTGGACGGCCCGCCGCTGGACATTCCGGTGCTCAGCATTTCCGGCACCATCATCCCGAGCCGCAGCTATCTCACCTTCGAAAAATTCGTCGCGCGCTCGACGTCGGGCGCGATGATGGGGGCGGGCTCCTTCGATTTCGGCCCCAACGGCCCTAACCTTGCCGCCGCCCTCAGCCTGTCGCCGATGTCGGCCGCGACCCTCCTGCGCCTGTGGCCGGTGACCCTCGGCTACGAGGCCCGCAAGTGGATCGTCGACAACGTGCGTAGCGGTCAGATCGAGACCGGCGAGATGGAATTCTCGCTGCTGCCGCTCGACATGGACGGCGACCCGCAGTCGAACAGCCCGATGGAACGCACCATCGACATCGCCATCACCTATCGCGACGCCTCCCTCGTCCTGCCGGGCGAATTGCCGGCCATGGTGGCGGCAGCCGGGACGGCGGTCGTCGCCAACCAGCACGTGACCCTCAACGCCAGCACCGCGGCGCTCGATCCGCCCGAGGGCGGGCGGATCGAGGTGGCGGACTTCTACGCCGACATTCCCTCGGTGATCGCCCAGCCGCCGATCGGCACGATCCGCACGCGGCTCGACGGCTCCGCCACGGCGATGGCGTCGCTGACCAGCCTCAAGCCGATCGACGCGCTGAAGCTGCTGGGCGTGGCGCCGGCGGACCTCAGCGGATCGATCTCGGCGAGCCTGGATGCCGTCGGGCCGCTCGGCGACGACATCGCCCCCGACGCCCTGAAATGGGCGGTCGACGCCCAGCTGACCGACGTCTCCAGTTCCGCCCCCATCCAGGGCAAGACGGTCAAGGGCGCCACGCTTTCCGTGGTCGCAGATCAGACCCAGGCGACACTGAAGGGCAAGGCGACTGTCGACGGGGTGAACGCCACCATCGACTACACGGCCGTGTTCGCGGGCGACGACCAGGGGCAGGCGGGCGACGTGTCGTTCGTGCTGACCGAAGCCGAGCGCAAGAAGCGCGGCTGGGACCTGGGCTCGCTGCTCGGCGGGCCGATCGAGATCAGCGTCGTCGATTCCTCCGACGGCAAGCGCCGGGTCGAGGCCAATCTGAAGGACGCCCGGCTGACGGTGCCGGGCTTCGGATGGACCAAGGGGGCTGGCGTTCCCGCCACGGCGTCGTTCGAACTCGTGGAGAGCGACAAGACGGTCGAGGTCAACGACCTGAAGGTCAGCTCGGACGGTCTCGACGTGGTCGGCTCCGTGCGCATCGAGGACGGCCAGCTCGCCTCCGCGGTGTTCGACCGCTTCGCCCTGCGGCCGAACGACCAGGCGACCTTGAAGGTGCAGCGGGCGGCCAATGGCGGCTACGACGTCTCGCTCGCCGGGCGCTCCCTGGACGGACGCGGATTTCTGAATTCGCTCAAGGAGCGGGCCGACGGCGACGGCAGCGGCGCCTCCGGGATGAGCGGGCCGCTGAACCTCCGCGTCGCGCTGGACACGGTTCAGGGCAACGGCGGCATCGACCTGACGGACCTGAACGGGACGGTGCGGCTGAACGGCGACAAGCTCGGTGCCCTCGACCTGACGGGGTCCAGCAACGGCGGTCGCTCCAAGGACGTCGTGGCGACGCTGGCGCCCCGTTCCGGCGGCAGCCAGGCGCTGTCGGTGACGACGGGCGACACCGGCCGCGTCCTCAAGTTCCTCGGCATCTACCAGCGCCTGGTGGGCGGCCAGGGCAGCCTCGACGCGACGCTGCAGCAGGGCCAGCCCACCACCGGCATGGTCACCGTGCGGCACTTCGACGTGTCGGGAGATCCCGCCGTCGCCAACCTGATCGACAAGACGGTGAGCGGCGGCAGCCGGGCGAACTCCGACCCGCGTCCGCTGGCGTTCCAGCGTCCCGAGGCGGCCCGGTCGGGCGGCGGCTTCGACGAGCTGGTTGTGCCGTTCCGCGAAAGCGGCGGCCGCATCGAGATCACCGACGCCGTCCTGAAGGGGCCGTCGATCGGCGGCACCGCCGGCGGCGTGCTCGATCTCGACACCGACCGCATGCAGATCAGCGGGACGGTGATCCCGGCCTACGCCATCAACAACCTGTTCGGCCGGGTGCCGGTGCTGGGCGAGATCCTAGGTGGCGGCAAGGACGGCGGCCTGTTCGGCGTCACCTTCCGCCTCGACGGCCCGCTGAAAAGCCCGTCCTTCTCGTTCAATCCGGTCTCGGCGGTGACGCCGGGCATCTTCCGGCGCATCTTCGAGCAGCAGGACGCCGACGGGGTGCCCGCCTTCGCCCCCCCCGCCGCCCGCGACGGCCGCAACAACCGCTACTGAAGGGTCCAGCCGACGCCGGGGCGACGTCGACGCGGGGGCAGGTCGTCCGGTCCGCCGGCAGCGCGGGCGGTCCCGCTCACTCCGCCTTCAGCAGGACGTGCTTCTTGCGGCCGAGCGACAGCTTGATGACGCCATCGCCGGTGAGGTCGCCGGTGCCCAGCGCGCGCCGGTCGTCGTCGACCACCTGGTCGTTGACCCGGGCTCCGCCGCCCTTCACCAGCCGCCGCGCCTCGCCGTTGCTGGCGGCAAGTCCGGCGCGCCGGAACGCCTCCAGCACGCCGATGCCGGCCTCCAGCTCGCCGCGCGCCACCGCGACGGTCGGCAGGTCGTCGGCCAGCGTGCCGGCCTCGAAGGTCTGGCGGGCGGTCTCGGCCGCCTTGTCGGCGGCCTCGCGGCCGTGGACGATGGCGGTCGCCTCCGTCGCCAGGATCTTCTTCGCCTCGTTGACCTCGGCGCCGCCGAGCGCCTCCAGCCGGGCGATCTCGTCGAGGGGCAGGCGGGTGAAGATCTTCAGGAAGCGGCCGACGTCGGCATCCTCGGTGTTGCGCCAGTACTGCCAGAAGTCGTAGGCGCTGAAGACGTCCTCGTTCAGCCAGACGGCGCCGTTGGCGGTCTTGCCCATCTTGGCGCCCGAGGCGGTGGTGAGCAGCGGCGTCGTCAGCGCGTAGAGCTGCGGCGTACCCATCCGGTGACCGAGGTCGACGCCGTTGATGATGTTGCCCCACTGGTCCGAGCCGCCCATCTGCAGCCGGCAGCCGTAGCGCCGGTTCAGCTCGACGTAGTCGTAGCCCTGCATGATCATGTAGTTGAACTCGAGGAACGACAGCGACTGCTCGCGGTCGAGCCGCAGCTTCACGCTGTCGAACGACAGCATCCGGTTGACCGAGAAGTGCCGGCCGACGTCGCGCAGGAACTCGACGTAGTTCAGCTTCATCAGCCAGTCGGCGTTGTTCACCATCAGCGCGTCCGACGGCCCGTCGCCGAAGCGCAGGATGCGCGCGAAGATCCGTTTGATGCTGTCGATGTTGCTGTCGATGGCCTCGGGCGTCAGCAGCCCCCGCTGCTCGTCGCGGAACGACGGGTCGCCGACCATCGAGGTGCCGCCGCCCATCAGCGCGATCGGCCGGTGGCCGGTCTCCTGCAGCCAGTGGAGCATCGTCGCGGAGATCAGGTTGCCGATGTGCAGGCTGGTCGCGGTGGCGTCATAGCCGACGTAGGCGGTCACGGTCTCGGTGCGGAACAGGTCATCGAGGCCGCTCTCGTCGGAGACCTGATGGATGAAGCCGCGCTCGGAGAGCGTCGCCAGAAAGTCTGACTTGAAGCCGGTCATGGAACGGAGATCCTGTGGTATCGGTCGGGGCCGGACCGCCCCGTGGCCTCGCGGTTTACCAGCCTTGCCGACAAATTCCAGATGCGGAGTGGATATTGAGCCTCGAAATGCGCGACGACCGGGTGATGCGCGCCATCGGCCTGATGAGCGGCACCTCGATGGACGGCGTCGACCTGGCGCTGGTGGAGACCGACGGCGATGCCCGGGTGGTCCTTGGCGCAACCGCGTTCACGCCCTATCCGACCGAGCTTCGCGGGCTTCTGAAGCGTGCCAACGCGGTTGCCCTCGGCCTCGACGACCGCACGGCCCGGCCTGAACCGCTGGCCGAGGCGGAGGCGTGGGTGACCCGCGCCCAGACCGAAGCGGTGGCCGCCTTCGTCGCCGGTCTCGACAGCCGGCCCGACGTCGTCGGCTTCCACGGCCAGACGGTGATGCACGCGCCCGAGCGCGGCATGACGATCCAGCTCGGCGACGGTGCGGCGATGGCGCGCGGGCTCGGCATCCCGGTCGTCTACGATCTGCGGGCCGCCGACGTCGCCGCCGGCGGCGAGGGGGCACCGCTGGTGCCGGTCTTCCACCGCGCGCTGGTGCTGCAGGCGGGGTTGCCGCTTCCCGCCGCGGTGCTCAACATCGGCGGCGTCGCCAACGTCACCTGTGTCGGGGCGGACGGCGACATCGTCGCCTTCGACACCGGTCCGGGCAACGCGCTGCTCGACGATCTGATGGAGGCCCGGCACCGGGAGTTGATGGATGCGGGCGGGGTCCGGGCGGCGGCCGGCACCGCCGACGCCGCGGTGGTGCGGGCCTATCTCGCCGACCCCTATTTCGACCGGCCGGCGCCGAAATCCCTCGACCGCAGCAACTTCGACCGATCCCTCGTCGATCACCTGTCGACTGAGGACGCGGCCGCGACGCTGGTCGAGGTCACAGCGGGGGCGGTGGCGCGCGGCCTGTCGATGCTGCAGGCGATGCCGAAGAGCCTGACCATCGGCGGCGGCGGCGCGCGTAACCCGACGCTGATGGCGGCGCTGGAACGGGCGACGGGCCTCGTTCCCGAGAGCGCCGATGCGTTCGGCTGGTCGGCGGCGTTTCTCGAAGCCCAGGCGTTCGGCTATCTGGCCGTGCGGGCGCTGAAGGGCCTGCCGATCACCTTCCCGAAGACCACCGGCGTGCCGGCGCCGACCACCGGCGGCGTGATCGTCCGCCCGTGACGATCGGGCCGCCGTCTCTCAGAGGTGGCCGTCGGCGCCCAGCCGCTTGTCGAGATAGCCGCTGCAGTGCTCCATGAGGATGTCGATCTTATCCTCGAAGAAGTGGTTCGCGCCGGGCACGATCTGCTGATCGATGACGATGCCCTTCTGGGTCTTCAGCTTGTCGACCAGCACCTGGACGTCCTTCATCGGCGCGACCTTGTCCTGGTCGCCGTGAATGATCAGGCCGGACGACGGGCAGGGCGCCAGGAACGAAAAGTCGTGCAGGTTGGCCGGCGGTGCGATCGACATGAAGCCCTCGACCTCTGGGCGGCGCATCAGAAGCTGCATGCCGATCCAGGCGCCGAACGAGAAGCCGGCGATCCAGCAGGCCCGGGCGTCCGGATGGATGGTCTGCACCCAGTCGAGGGCGGCGGCGGCATCGGAAAGCTCGCCCGAGCCGTGGTCGAAGGTGCCCTGGCTGCGGCCGACGCCGCGGAAATTGAACCGCAGCACGGCGAAGCCGCGCTTCTGGAACATGTAGAAGAGGTTGTAGACGATCTGGTTGTTCATCGTCCCGCCGAACTGCGGGTGCGGATGCAGCACGATCCCGATCGGCGCGTTGCGGCTTTTGCCGGGCTGGAAGCGGCCCTCGAGGCGGCCAGCCGGCCCTGCGAAGATCACTTCGGGCATAGGATCGAATCCTTTAGGAGACTGTTGCGGGGGAAGGTCGGCACCGGGGTCGCCGCAAGATATGAAAATCTTGACGGCAAGGGTCACCTTCCTACACTAAGATAATCTGGAACCGTTCGAAATCGATAGCGCGCCTTGCGGCGCACATCCTTTGATGTCGGATGGCGACGAAGTGGGCGGGTTATCCACAGCCAGGCCGCCCATTGCAAGATTTTTCCGGAACGGATCGGGGTTGAGATGGCGACGACGGCGATGAGCCGGGTCTTCTTCGACTGGAACGCGGGTGCGCCGTTGACGGCTGCCGCCCGCGATGCGGTCGTCGACGCCCTGTCGCTCGCCGGCAACCCGTCCTCGATTCACGCCGAGGGCCGTGCCGCGCGCGGGCTGATCGAGGCCGCCCGCGCTTCCGTCGCGGCGCTGTGCGGCGTGGCTCCGGCAGCCGTCACCTTCACCAGCGGCGGCACTGAGGCCAACCAGACGGCGCTTTCGCCTTCGATGGAGATCGACGGCCGGCCGGTCCGCTTCGCGCGGCTCCTGGTGTCGGCAGTCGAGCATCCCTCGGTCATGGCCGGCGGCCGCTTTCCGGCAGATGCGGTCGGCATCGTCCCGGTCGACACCGACGGCGTCGTCGATCTGGCGGCGCTGGAGCGCATGCTGGCGGACGGCGAGGGGCCGGTGCTGGTCTCGCTGATGGCGGCCAACAACGAGACCGGCGTGATCCAGCCGGTGGCGGACGCCGCCCACATCGTGCACGCCGCCGGCGGCCTGCTGCACGTCGACGCGGTCCAGGTGGCCGGGCGCCTGCCGCTGTCGGTGGCCGATCTCGGCGCCGACGTGGTCACGCTGTCGGCCCACAAGATCGGCGGTCCGCGGGGCGCCGGCGCCGTGGTGCGCGGCCGTCCGGGCCTCGCCATCGCGCCGCTGCTCACCGGCGGCGGTCAGGAAGGCCGGTCCCGCGCCGGCACGGAAAATCCGCCGGCCATCGCCGGCTTCGGGGCCGCTGCCCGGGGCGCGATCGACGATCTCGCGTCACAAACGCGGGTTTCGGCCCAAAGGGACTGGTTTGAGCGGGCGCTCATGCTTATCTCCCCCGGTGTGACGGTTTTCGGCGCGAATGTCGCCCGGCTGCCCAACACCTCGGCCTTCTCGGTGCCCGGCGTGAGCGCAGAGACGGCCGTGATCGCGCTGGACCTTGCCGGCGTCGCCGTATCCTCCGGGTCGGCATGCTCGTCGGGCAAGGTTTCCGCCTCCCATGTCCTCGGCGCCATGGGCGTGCCGGCCGGGACAGCGGCGGGCGCGATCCGGGTCAGCTTGGGCCCTTCGACCTCCGATCAGGAGATCGAGCGGCTCCTCTCCGCGTGGCAGACCGTCAGCCACCGTTTCGCGCGGCGTCCGGACGAACCGGCGCCGCATTCAGATCGTCTTCGACAACCAGCGGGCCTTGAACCCGCCATGGATGGAGAGACCGATGCCAGCAGTGCAGGAAACGATCGACCAGGTTCAGTCGATCGATCTAGACAAGTACAAGTACGGCTTCATCACGGACATTGAGTCCGACAAGGCGCCTAAGGGCCTCGATGAATCCACCATCGCCTTCATCTCCCAGAAGAAGGGAGAGCCGGACTGGATGCTGCAGTGGCGCCTGGAGGCCTACAAGCGCTGGTTGACGCTTGAAGAGCCGACCTGGGCGCGGGTGCACTACCCGAAGATCGACTTCCAGGACCTCTATTACTATTCCGCGCCGTCGACGGCGGCGGGACCGAAGAGCCTGGACGAGGTCGATCCGGAGCTGCTGCGGACCTACGAGAAGCTCGGCATTCCGCTGAAGGAACAGGAGATCCTCGCCGGCGTCCGCAAGCAGGGCGAGGCGAGCACCCTCGACGAGGACGGCCTGAGCGCGCCGTCGGGCCGCGTGGCGGTCGACGCGGTGTTCGATTCCGTCTCCGTGGTGACGACGTTCAAGAAGGAGCTCGCCAAGGCGGGCGTGATCTTCTGCTCGATCTCCGAGGCGGTCCGCGAACACCCGGACCTGGTCCGCAAGTACCTCGGCACGGTCGTCCCGGTCACCGACAATTTCTATGCGACGATGAACTCGGCGGTCTTCACCGACGGTTCGTTCGTCTACGTGCCGCCGGGCGTGCGCTGCCCGATGGAGCTGTCGACCTATTTCCGCATCAACGAGCAGAACACCGGCCAGTTCGAGCGGACGCTGATCATCGCCGACAAGGGGTCCTACGTCTCCTATCTGGAAGGCTGCACGGCGCCCCAGCGCGACGAGAACCAGCTGCACGCCGCCGTGGTCGAGCTGATCGCCCTCGACGATGCCGAGATCAAATACTCGACGGTGCAGAACTGGTACCCGGGCGACATGAACGGCAAGGGCGGGATCTACAACTTCGTGACCAAGCGCGGCGACTGCCGCGGCGCGAACTCGAAGATCTCCTGGACCCAGGTCGAGACCGGCTCCGCCATCACCTGGAAGTACCCGAGCTGCATCCTGCGCGGCGACAATTCGCGTGGCGAGTTCTACTCGATCGCCATCTCCAACGGTCACCAGCAGATCGATTCCGGCACCAAGATGATCCATCTCGGCCGGAACACCTCGAGCCGCATCATCTCCAAGGGCATCGCCGCCGGCAAATCGGAGAACACCTACCGCGGTCTTGTGCAGGCGCACCGGCGGGCCACCAACGCGCGTAACTTCACCCAGTGCGATTCGCTGCTGATCGGCGACCAGTGCGGCGCCCACACGGTGCCGTACATCGAGGCGAAGACGCCCTCGGCGCAGTTCGAGCACGAGGCGACCACCTCGAAGATCTCCGACGACCAGCTCTTCTACTGCCGGTCGCGCGGCATCGGCGAGGAGGAGGCGGTCGCGCTGATCGTCAACGGCTTCGTCAAGGACGTCATCCAGCAGCTTCCGATGGAGTTTGCCGTCGAGGCGCAGAAACTCATCGGGGTCAGCCTGGAAGGGTCCGTGGGCTGATTTCGGGCCATGGACGCGCGCTTCTGGTTCAGGCCTAAGAAGTGGGGCTATGGCGCCGTGCCCGTCGACTGGCGGGGATGGACGGCGGTCGGCATCTACCTCGCCGTCGTCTTCGTCGCCACGCTCGGCTTCATCGCCGCCCTGACGGAAGCCCACACCGGCCCGGCGATCGCCGCCACGGCCATCTTTCTCGGCTTCGTGGTCATCTGGACCCTTGGCTTCCTGGGGATCGCCCGCGCCCGCACCGACGGAGACTGGGCCTGGCGCCCGAACGCAGATGAAACCGGCCCGGCGCCGCTCCGAGATGCCTCTCGCGAGCCGGCCGACGGTCCCGACGCAACGAACGGACATTGAGACGATGACGAACATGCTCGAAATCAGGAACCTGCACGTGAGGGTCGAGGACCGGGAGATCCTGAAGGGGATCGACCTGGAGGTCGGCGCCGGCCAGGTGCACGCCATCATGGGGCCGAACGGCTCCGGAAAGTCGACGCTCTCCCACGTGCTGGCGGGACGCGACAACTACGAGATCACCGAGGGCACGGTCCGCTTCAACGGCGTCGACCTGCTGGAACTGGAGCCGGAAGAGCGGGCCGCGGCCGGCGTGTTCCTCGCCTTCCAGTATCCGATCGAGGTGCCCGGCGTTGCCAACATGACCTTCCTCAAGACCGCCCTGAACTCCCAGCGCAAGGAGCGCGGCGAGCCGAACCTGTCGACGCCGGAGTTCATGAAGCGGGTGAAGTCGGCGGCCGACAAGCTGGCGATCAGCCAGGAGATGCTGCGCCGGCCCGTCAACGTCGGCTTCTCCGGCGGCGAGAAGAAGCGCAACGAGATCCTGCAGATGGCGGTGCTCGATCCGAAGCTGGCGGTGCTCGACGAGACCGACTCCGGCCTCGACATCGACGCCCTGAAGATCGTCGCCGACGGCGTCAACGCCCTGCGGTCGCCCGAGCGCTCGTTCATCGTCATCACCCACTACCAGCGCCTGCTGGAGCACATCGTGCCGGACGTGGTGCACGTGCTGGCCGGCGGCCGCATCGCCAAGACCGGCGGCAAGGAGCTGGCGCTCGAACTCGAAGCGCGCGGCTACGCCGACTATGTCGAGGCCGCGTGAGGGAGGCTGACATGGCACAGACCCCCGACATCAACCGCACGCCCGCCGAGACGGCGCTGGCCGAATGGTTCGCCGCCGGCGAGGGCGAGCGGGCCGGCGAGGGCCCGGTCGGCGACATGCGCGCCGAGGCGTTCGACCGCTTCAGCGGCCAGGGCCTGCCGCACCGCCGGGTCGAGGCCTACAAGTACACCGACCTGCGCGCCACGCTGCGCACGCTGCCGCCGTCGGCCGAACCGGCGATGCGGGAGGCCGCCGCTGCGGCCCTCGCCGCCGTGCCCGCCCTGGAAGGCGGCCTCGCGCCGGCGCGCATCGCCATCGTCAACGGCCGCTTCGAGCGGGCGCTCTCCGATCTCGACGGCCTCGACGGCGCGGTGACCGTACAGGGCTTCTCGGAACTGTTCGCCGGCGCCGAGCCGGTCCTGTCGAAGCTCGGTGCGCTCGCCGCCGGCGTCGACGACCCGATGCTCGCCCTCAACACGGCGCTGTTCGACGGCGGCGTGGTCATCACGGTGGCCGCCGGCGCCACCGTGGCCCGCCCCATCGAGCTGCTCCACGTCATTGCCGGCGACACCGCGCTCACCACCATGCCCCGTCACGCGGTGTTCGTGGGCGAGGGCGCCTCGGTGCGCATCCTGGAGCGCCACGAGGCGACCGGACAGGTTGCGCACACCACCAACGCGGCGATCGAGCTGGAGGTGGCGCCCAAGGCCTCCGTCGTCTGGGCCAAGCTCCAGGCCGAGCCGCTGACCGCGACCCACGTGGGCACGATGACCACCGCGGTGGGCGCGGACGCCCGCATCGCCCACCTCACGGTGACGCTCGGCGCCAGGCTCGCCCGCTCCCAGGTGTTCGCCCGCATCGAGGGCGAGAACGTCGAGGCGTCGTTCGACGGGTCGACCTTCGTCCGCGGCGACCAGCACGCCGACATCACTCTGGTCCTGGACCACAAGGTGCCCAACGGCATCAGCCAGGAGCGCTTCCGCACCGTCGTCGACGACAGCGCCAAGGCGGTCGTCCAGGGCCGCATCAACGTCTGGCAATACGCCCAGAAGACCGACGCGCGGATGATGTCTAACGCCCTGCTCCTCAGCGAGGGCTCGGAGGTGGTCAACAAGCCGGAGCTGGAAATCTACGCCGACGACGTTCAGTGCGCGCACGGGGCGACGTCCGGCCAGATCGACGAAGAGGCGCTGTTCTACCTGCGCTCGCGCGGCATCCCACGGCGCCATGCCGAACGCCTGCTGATCGAATCGTTCCTGCTGGCGACCATCGAGGGGATCGGCGACGCCGACTTCGCCGAGGTCCTCGCGGCGCGCATGCGTGCCGCCCTCGAGACGGAATGAGGACATCATGAGCGACGCCATCGACATCGGTAGCGGCCAGGCGACGGGCGCCTACGACGTGGCGGCGGTGCGCCGGGATTTCCCGATCCTGTCGCGCCAGATCCACGGCAAGCCGCTGGTCTACCTGGACAACGGCGCCTCGGCCCAGAAGCCGAACGCCGTGCTGGACCGCATCCGGCGCGCCTACGCGGAAGACTACGCCAACGTCCACCGCGGCCTGCACACCCTCGCCAACGCCTCCACCGAGGCCTATGAGGGCGCCCGCGAGACCGTCACGGCGTTCCTGAACGCGCCGTCGAGCGAACAGGTGATCTTCACCCGTTCCACCACCGAGGCGATCAACCTGGTGGCCACCAGCTACGGCGGCATGGTGCTCGGCGAAGGCGACGAGGTGGTGCTCTCCATCATGGAGCACCATTCCAACATCGTGCCGTGGCACTTCCACCGCGAGCGCAACGGCGCCGTCCTCAAGTGGGTCGACGTGCGCGACGACGGCTCGTTCGACCTGGAAGCCTTCGAGCGCGCGCTCTCCGACCGCACGAAGATCGTCGCCATCACCCACATGTCGAACGTGCTGGGCACCGTCGTGCCGGTGAAGCAGGTGGTGGAGATCGCCCACGCCCGCGGCATTCCGGTGCTGGTCGACGGCAGCCAGGCGGCCGTCCACATGCCGGTCGACGTGCAGGACCTCGGCTGCGACTTCTACGTGATGACTGGCCACAAGCTCTACGGGCCGACCGGCATCGGCGTGCTCTACGGCAAGCGCGAGCATCTGGAGGCCATGCCGCCCTACATGGGCGGCGGCGAGATGATCGGCAGCGTCACCCGCGACACGATCACCTACGGCGACCTGCCCAACAAGTTCGAGGCGGGCACGCCGCCGATCGTCCAGGCGATCGGGCTCGGGGCGGCGCTGGAGTACATGCAGGCGCTCGGCCGCGACCGCATCGCCGCCCATGAGCGCGCGCTGACTGCCTACGCTCAGGAGCGTCTGCAGGGCATGAACATGATCCGGCTCTACGGCAACGCGCCGGACAAGGGTGCGATCTTCTCGTTCGACATGGACGGCGCCCACGCCCACGACGTGGCGACCATCCTCGACCTGGAGGGCATCGCGGTCCGGGCCGGCACCCATTGCGCCGAGCCGCTGCTCGCGCAATTCGGCGTCACCGCCACGTGCCGGGCATCATTCGGGCTCTACAATACTCTCGAGGAAGTCGACCGCCTTGCGGACGGCATCGAGAAAGCCCATAGATTCTTTGTGTGAGGAGAGCCGGAATGAATGAAACGACGCTCGAATCCGCTCCGGATGCGGCCGTGGCCGACGTTGAACGCGACGGCGGGCAGGTTTCGACCATCCCGACGGAAGAACTCGACCGGCTGACCGACGACATTATAGCGTCTCTAAAGACGGTTTATGATCCCGAGATCCCGGTCGATATTTACGAACTCGGTCTTATATACAGGATCGACATCGACGACAGCCGGACGGTGGACATTGACATGACGCTCACCGCACCGGGTTGCCCGGTGGCCGGCGAGATGCCGGGCTGGGTGGAAAACGCCGTCTCCACGGTCGAGGGGGTCGGCGACGTGCGGGTGAAGATGGTCTTCGATCCGCCGTGGGATATGAGCCGGATGTCCGACGAGGCGCGCGTCGCCCTCGATTTCTTTGGATAGTTCCGGGTACACGAGTTGGGTTTGCTGGAGAGTTCAGCCATGACCGTAGCGAGACCGAAGCCACAGGTGATCACCCTGACCGACGCCGCCGCCGAGCGCGTGCGCGAGATCATGGGCAATGCCGAAACGTCCGTCGCCGGGCTGCGCATCGGCGTCAAGAAGGGCGGCTGCGCCGGCATGGAATACACGATGGAGTATGTCGAGGAGGCGAAGCCCTCCGACGACTGCGTCGAGGACAAGGGCGTGCGCGTCTTCGTCGATCCGTCGGCGGTGCTGTTCCTGCTCGGCACCCGCATGGATTTCAAGGTCGACAAGCTGCAGGCGGGATTCGTCTTCGAGAACCCCAACCAGGTGTCGGCCTGCGGCTGCGGCGAATCGGTCGAACTGAAGCCGGCCCGTCTCGAAGACGCCTGACCCATGGACGTCTTCGACCGCCTGAAGGACGAGGCGGCCGACGAGTGGGCCGCCTATGTCGGCCACCCCTTCGTCGAGGGCCTCGGCTCGGGCGAACTCGATGAGGGCGCCTTCAAGCACTACCTCGTCCAGGACTATCTGTTCCTCATCCAGTTCGCGCGCGCCTATGCGCTCGCCGCCTACAAGGCGACGACGCTGGAGGAACTGCGCACGGCGGCCCGCGGCGTGTCGGCCATCGTCGAGACTGAGATGGACCTGCACGTGCGCATGTCGGCCCGCTGGGGTCTGACGCGCGACGATCTGGCCGGCGCCGTCGAGGCCCGCGCCACCGTCGCCTACACCCGCTACGTCCTCGACACCGGCCAGCGCGGCGATCTGCTCGACCTCTACACCGCGCTCGCGCCCTGCATGATCGGCTACGCCGAGATCGGCGCGGAGCTTTCCGAGGTGCCCGGTGCCCTCGGCTCGGCCAACCCCTACCGAGAATGGGTCGCGGAATACTCCGGCGAGGCCTTCCAGAGGGCCGCGGCCGAGGCGCGTGCCGCCCTCGACAAGCTGGCCCGGGAGCGGCTCACCGAAAGCCGCTGGCCCGACCTCGTCGGCATCTTCCGCCAGGCCACCCGGCTGGAGGCGGAGTTCTGGGACATGGGCATCACGCTCTCCCAGTAGGGCGCTGACGGCGATGGCGCTGCGGCGCCTCCGCTGCCATCATGGCGGGATCGCCGGCTTGAGCGCGGCCTGGCGAAGCCCGGGACCGACCCTTGCTCGATCAGGATTACCTTGAGGATCTGTTCGCCCCGTTCGGGCCGATCACCGTGCGTCGCATGTTCGGCGGGCAGGGGGTGCGCTTCGGCGACCTGATGATCGCGCTTGTCTTGCGCGGCGACATCTACCTGAAGGCCGATGCGGAGACGGTGCCGCGCTTCGAGGCAGCAGGCTCGGTGCCGTTCGATTACGACCGCAAGGGCAAGTCGGTCAGCCTGTCGTACTGGCGGATGCCGGAAGAGGCCGTCGACGATCCCGACGCCCTGCGGGAATGGGCGGAGCTGGCGCTGGATGCGGCGCGGCGCTCTGCGGCGAAGGGCCTGGCCCGTAAGCCCCGAAAGAGCAAGTGAATATCCTCAGCGCCCACGCCGGCTTCGCTCTGCTCGCCGCCTCCGCTCGGAGGGCCCGGCGGGTGGCTGGCAGGTGCGCGCCGGCTTCCTGAATCCAAGAAGAGGCGCTGGATTCTGTCTTAGTCTTCAAGCAAATATATATAGTGGTGATTTTCTGTCAGTAGCTTCTCCGGCCGGACAATACATAACGCATCATCGCCGTCTACATACATGCAACGAACGATGTTCTTTCCGTCGACGAAATGACCATTGCGAAGTTCGCTATGATGAACGCGTTTAGGCCTACGTCCCGCCTGCACCAAGCCACTCTCGATCGAGTCCGCGGTCTCTCCGCACCAGTCTTCAACATCCTCAAAGACGCGACAGTCGATACGGATTACACCACGTACCATGGTAACAGTAGGGGTGTCGCGGCCCAATCGGTTCGCTTTTGCTTGATCGTAGCATGTAAAGTGAGCCGATGTCTTCGAGTGCTCACGTTCCACGCATTTAAAATCGAACCATTCACTTAGATTTTTAGCCGTTTCGGCGATCGTATGTTCCAGACTAACCGGTCCGTAGCGCATCGTTCCAGCTTGCGCTGACGGGACAAAAAATAGGAACACGAGTGCGGTCAGAAAAATCTTCATCAAACGCCCACCAAAGCAGATCCTTTGGCAACATAGTTCCACGCAAAGCAGATTATCAAGGCTTCCGGGAGATCATAAGCGCGCCGGCCGGCCAATCATGACGCTTTGACCTGTCAGGCGCCGACGTTCGCCCCGCAGTATTCAGTGGTGGCGGGCTAAGACCTCAGCGCACGTTCAGAAGTGTGCGGATGCGGGCGTACTGGTCCTCGATCGGCCGGTTGGCGCGGGCCGGATCGGCCGGCGGCTGCATCTCCGGGTCGGTCTCGCAGATCACCCGGCTTTCGCCGCTGCGCGCGGCGACGGTGAGGCAGCGGTCGGCGAGCGCGATGGCCTTCGCCGGGTCCTCGTCGGCCATCAGCGAAACGGCGGCGGAGGCGAAGATGACCTTCGTGTTGCCGTGCATCTCGGCGAGGTCCTTCTTGGCCTCCAGGCTGCGGCGCACGGCTTCGGCGATCGACACGGTCTGGCGCAGCGTCACGCCCGACAGGATCAGCCCGATGGTCTGGGCGTCGTAGCGGTAGACGGGGCCGAGCCTCTCGAACACCCGCGTCAGCGCCACCAGCATGACCGCCTGCATCGGCGCAATCAGCAGCTCGTTCTCCGCCTTCGCCTCGCCGGGGCGGCGGCACGACGACAGGAAGATCGTCTGCGGCCCCTTCTTGGCGTCCGGGTGCAGCCAGCGGCGGCGCACGTCCTTGGAGAAGGCGTGGCGATTCGGAAGCTCCGAGAGCTTGTCGAACGGCGTGGCGCGGACGAACGACGAGTCGGACCTGCCCTCGACGGGCCGCGGGCGCGGCGGGGCGGGGCGGGCCTCGGCCTGCAGCTGCGGCGCTGCCGGGCGCGACAGGCGGATCGGCGGATGATCTCGGGTCGGAACGTCGGATTGGCGGTGGCGCGGCTCGACCGTGCGGTCAGGCGCCCGGGACAGGCCGTGGAACGCCTCCGACACGGCGGTCCGGGTGGCGGCCGCAAGCGCTGGTGCGGCGGCGCGCACCGGTTCCACGGCCGGCTCGGCGGCCATGCCGGCGGCTGCCGGCGGCTCGCTCGGCAGCAGCATCAGGAGCCGGTCGATGTCGTCGCGGGTGATGTCCTGGCCGCGCCCGTCCATCCGGTCGATGTAGCCGGTGACGATGGGGTCTTCCTGGGTGACGTAGGCGAACCAGACGCGGAAGGTGTCGGCGTCGACCGAGAAGCCGCGCCGCTGCGCTTCCTGGATGGCCATCCGGGCGAGCGAGATCGACGTATCGGTGGCGGCGTTGGTCAACTCGAGTTCCCCATCACGCGGTCGAACGGCACGAGGCCGTACGACGGTCCTGGGGAACTCTCCTAAATCTCGGTTAACCGCGGGTTAACCGGCGGGCATGTCCGCGCGAAAAGGCGAGGCGGCAGCCGCAGGCGGACGGAACGGGAGGCGAGGGCCGGTGCGGCCCTCAGTCCACCAGCGTGTCCGAGCTGGTGTCTTCCTCGCCGCCGTCCTCGTCGTCGGTGGAGGGCTGCGGTGCCGGGCTCGGGCGCACGGGCCGGAGCAGGAAGGCCGGCACGAACTCGCTCTCGCCGAACACCGGCTCGGCCTCCTGGCGCGACCGGCGTCCGCCGCCGCGCTGGGAAGAGGAGCGATCTCGCGCGCCGGTGTCCCGCGAGCCCGTATCCCGGGCTGCAGGTGCGGTCCGGGCGGCGGGCGCAGGGGCCGGAGCAGAGGGCGCCGGCGGCGTCGGAGCGGCGGCTGCCGGCTCCTTCGGCGGGGCGGCCTCGGCCGGCTTGCTGCGCGATCCCCTGCGGGACCGCGGTGCCGGCTTCGTCTCGGCCTTGGTTTCGGCGGCCGGCTCGGCGTGGGTCTCGACGGGCTTCGTCTCGGCGGTGTCCGCGGCATCGACCGTCTCGGCCGGTGCCGGCTTCGCCTCGGTGTCCCGGCCGCGTCGGCTGGACGTGCCGCTGCGGCGTCGGCCGGAGCTGCGCGCCGCAGGAGCGGCGTCGTCGTCGGCCGCCGGAGCGGCCGGCGCGTTGCCTTCCCAGGGAATCTTCTTGCCGATCAGCTTCTCGATGTTGTCGACGGCGCGCTTGTCGCCAGGCGTCACGATCATCTGGGTCGTGCCGGCGCGGCCGGCGCGGCCCGTCCGGCCAATGCGGTGGACGTAGTCCTCCGGGCTGTGCGGCACGTCGTAGTTGAAGACGTGGCTCACCGCCGGAATGTCGAGGCCACGGGCCGCCACGTCGCTGGCCACCAGATAGGTCAGCGTGTTCTTGCGGAAGCCGTCGAGCATGTTGGTGCGCGAGCGCTGGTCCATGTCGCCGTGCAGCGCGCCGGCGTTGAGGCCGTGTCGCTCCAGCGACCGGGCGACGACGCCCACGTCGCGCTTGCGGTTGCAGAAGATGATCGCGTTGGTGAGATCCTTGGCGTCCTCGATCAGACGGCGCAGCGCGGCGCGCTTGTCCTTCGGATCGTCGCGGGAGGCGACCAGGGTCTGCGCAACGTTCTCGGCGGTCGACGACGGCGCCGACACCTCGACGCGGGCCGGGTTCGTCAGGAACTTGTCGACGAGATGCTGGATCTCCTTCGGCATGGTCGCCGAGAAGAACAGCGTCTGGCGCGTCGCCGGCAGCAGCTTGCAGATCCGCTCGATGTCCGGGATGAACCCCATGTCGAGCATCCGGTCGGCCTCGTCGATGACGAGGATCTCGATGCCCTGCATCAGCAGCTTGCCGCGCTCGGAGTGGTCGAGCAGCCGGCCGGGCGTGGCGATCAGCACGTCGACGCCGCGCGCCAGCTTGCGGTTCTGTTCCTCGAACGAAACACCGCCGATCAGCAGGGCGATGTTGATCTTGTGGTTCACGCCGTAGCGCGAAAAGTTCTCTTCGACCTGGGCCGCCAGCTCGCGCGTCGGCTCCAGGATCAGGGTGCGGGGCATGCGTGCCCGGGCGCGTCCCTTTTCAAGGAGCGTCAGCATGGGCAGCACGAAGGACGCGGTCTTGCCGGTGCCTGTCTGCGCCAGTCCGAGAACGTCGCGCCGTTCCAGCACGTGCGGAATCGCGCCGGCCTGGATGGGCGTCGGCTCGGTGTAGCCGGCCGCGAGAACGGCGCTCAGCACTTTTTCGCTCAGTCCGAGCGTTTCAAAACTCATGTGGGTGGGTAATGCCACTTTCTGCCGCTTGGTCAAAGATAACGTCGTGATAAGTGACCCGCGGCTGCTTGGTCACATGCTTACCTAAGCATCTGGCAGGTGTTGTCAACGTGATCCGCACGAATTTCGGCCGGAAACGGGCAGATCAAAGAAGGGTGGCGCAGCCGCGCATCACATATCAAAGTGCGCCGGCCGAATGGAGGAGAATGTTCGATGCGCTTTGATCCGACCGCCCGCTACCCCTCGCGGAGGTCTCCGGTGTTCGCCGGAAACGTCGTCGCCACGTCGCAGCCGCTGGCCGCACAGGCCGGCCTGTCGATGCTCGCGAAGGGCGGAAACGCTGTCGATGCGGCGCTTGCAGCCGCCATCACCCTGACCGTCGTCGAGCCGACCGGCAACGGTCTGGGCAGCGATGCGTTCGCGATTCTGTGGGACGGATCGGAGCTGCACGGGCTGAATGCGTCGGGTCCGGCGCCGGCCGGATGGACGCCGGAGCGATTCGCCGGCCGCACCGCCATGCATTTTCGCGGCTGGGAGGCGGTCACCGTTCCGGGCGCCGTGTCGGCCTGGGCCGCTTTGTCGCAGAAGTTCGGGCGGCTGGATTTCGCCGATCTGTTCGAGCCGGCCATCCACTACGCGCGCGATGGCTTCGTGGTCACCCCGATCATCGGCAAGCTGTGGGAACTCGGCGCGCGCGAACTCGCGAGCCAGCCGGGCTTCGCCGAGATGTTCATGCCGGGCGGGCGGGCGCCTGCGGCGGGCGAACGCTTCCAGGCGCCTGATCTCGCCCGCTCGCTGGAACTGATCGCCGGCAGCAGCGGCGAAGCCTTCTACCGCGGCGAACTGGCGAGCAGGATCGCCGCCCATTCCGCCAGCTGCGGCGGCGCCATGACCGAGGCCGACCTCGCCGGCTACAACGCCGAATGGGTGGGCACCATCGGCATGGACGCCTTCGGCGTGTCGCTGGAGGAGATCCCGCCGAACGGCCAGGGCATCGCCGCGCTGATGGCGCTCGGCATCCTCGAGACCCTCGACCTCGGTTCCGAGCCGGACAGTGCCCAGTCGCTGCATTTCCAGATCGAGGCGATGAAGCTGGCGCTTGCCGACCTCGGGGCCTACGTCGCCGATCCGGCACACATGAAGGCGGTGTCGGCCTCCGATCTTCTCGACAAGTCCTATCTGGCGAAGCGCGCGAAGCTCATCGATCCGGGCAAGGCGCAGACCTTCGATCCCGGCAAGCCCCAGGACGGCGGCACGGTCTACATCTCCGCCGCCGATTCGGACGGCATGATGGTGTCCTTCATCCAGTCCAACTACGCCGGCTTCGGCTCGGGCGTGGTGGTGCCGGGCACCGGCATCAGCCTGCAGAACCGCGGCGCCGGCTTCAGCCTGGCCGACGGCCACCCGAACCAGGTCGCGCCCGGCAAGAAGCCGTTCCACACCATCATCCCGGGCTTCATCATGAAGGACGGCGCGCCGCTCACCGCGTTCGGCGTCATGGGCGGGCCGATCCAGGCCCAGGGCCACGTCCAGATGGTGCTCCGGATGGAGAATTTCGGCCAGGACCCGCAGACGGCCATCGACGCGCCGCGCTGGCGGGTGCTGGACGCCAGGCGCGTCGCCATCGAGCCGGACATCGGCAAGGAGGCGCTCGCGGGCCTGGAGGCAATGGGCCACGAGGTCACCTTCGATGCGCCGGGCGAGGCGTTCGGCTTCGGCGGCGCCCAGGCGATCCGGCGTCTGGCGACGGGTTACGTCGCCGGCTCCGACCACCGCAAGGACGGCCAGGCCGTCGGCTTCTGACCGCCGGGCCGGCATCGTCGATCGCTGACGCGGGACCTCGCCGCGTCAGCGCCGTCTTCCGCCCCGATCATTGCGACCCGCGCTTTTGTGACGATCGTCACAGCATCGTCGCGCCGCCAGCGGCATCCTCATCCTCGATGCTTCGCCGGCCGCTCGCCAGGCGAGGCGACGGGACATCCCGCGCGGTCGCAGCCGGTCTGGCACCGGACTTGCGAGGGCGGGGGAAACATCGGCGGAGGATGTCATGGGTGCGGACTGGGACCTGAGCGAGGAAATCTCGGCGCTGCTGGAGCGCGCGCGCCGGACCGACGCCGAGGACGCGCGCCTTGCCGCCGCCCGCCGCGCCTGCAACGGCCAGGGCGGCACCGATCGTCCCTGACGCACGGGACGGCTCACCTCCGAAGCGACTGACCACCGGTCCGGCGATCGCCGCCGGCCTCACCGGCTCCCGGGCGCCCCGGCGATCGACAGCAGCGCGCCGATCGAGGGCAGCGCCGCCGCCAGCCGCGGCCGCACCGTGGCGTCGAGGATCCGCCGCAGCTCCTCCGCGATCCGGCCGGCGAGGTCGCCCGGGTCGTCGGAGCGGCCGAACAGCGCCATCGTCCGGGTGAACGTGCCCCGCGGCATCGCCGTCACCACCAGCCCGTCCAGCCGGTGCGCTTCCTGGGCGAGGCACAGCGGCGTCGTCAGCGACCAGCCCATGCCGTCGGCCACCGCCGCGATCTGGCCGGTGGCGGTGTCGAACTCCGCCCGGTTCGGCAGGTCGAGGCCCAGCCGGCTCACCTGCCGCTCGATCTGGCGGCCGATCGACGAGCGCAGCGTGTAGCGGATGAACGGCAGCCGCGCCGGGTCTGGGAAGCTGCCCTCCGGCAGCGCCGCGTCCTTCGGCGCCACCAGCACGAACGGCTCGGTGCAGATCTCGTGGCGGGTCAGTCCGTCGAGCCCGTCCAGCTCTTCGCCGGCGGAGACGACGAAGTCCACCGCGCGCGACAAGAGCGCCGCGTGGTGATCGGGCGAGATGCCCGACCAGATCCGCCAGCGCTCCGACAGCCCGGCCAGCCGGCGCACCAGCGCCGGCCCGGTGGTGCCCGCCATGCTCTCCGCCATCGCCAGCGTGATGCAGTCGCGCGGCCGCGCCTCCATGCCGCGCAGCGCCGCGAGCGCCCCACCGGCCTCGCTCACCAGCGCCCGGCTGCGCTCGAACAGCAGCGTGCCGGCCCCGGTCAGCGCGATCGGCCTGAGCGACCGGTCGAACAGCGTCGCCCCCACCGCCTGCTCCAGGCTGGCGATGGTCTGGGAGACGCCCGACTGGGTCATGCCCAGCCGCTGGGCGGCCGGCGTCATGCCGCCCGCCTCGACGACGGCGAGGAAGACGCGCAGCGCCTTCAGGTCGAAGCCGGTGGGAAAGTCGGTCACGGCATGCATCCAGGGTGAGCGGCGGGCCGGCGGGCGGCCGCGGGACCGCCATCCTGCTTCGGTTTCGAGGCCGCGATCAACCGGATTGCGCGGAGCCGTGGGCCGCGGGTCTGCCTCAGGCGTCGGCGCCCCCCCGCAGCCCCACCGGCGTCCCGGTCATCCAGCCGAACTCCCGGGCCGCGTCCGTCAGCCAGTCGGCGAACGACACGGCGAAGCTCGTCGGCACGTGGAGGTCGAATGCGTCGTCGGCGCGCCGGAGCACCAGGCAGCCCATGTGATGGATCGACGTCAGGGCGAGGCGCCCCGGCGGAAAGGCCGCCGCGGAAAAGTCGATCGCCGCCGCCTTCGCCATCAGCGCCTCGACGCTGGCGCCGGCGATGCGCACGCCCGCCCGGGCGTGCGACAGGTCGGCGACCGCGCCCACGGCGCCCGCCACCGCCGCCTGGACGTCGGCGATCGTGCCCTCCGACAGCACCAGGTAACGCCCCGGCGCGATGCGGCCGGAGAGCCGCCCGTCCCGGTCGTCGAACGTTTGCCCGTCGGGAAGGCAGATCCCGAGCGGGGCGAGCGCGGTCGTGAGCTCGCTCCGCTTGCCCGGCCAGGCCTGGATCTGCGCGGCGGCCATCCCGGCGATGGCGGCGATCCGGACCGGTGCGCCGCCCCGTCGTCCGCCGCTGCGGCCGGCGTCCAGGTGTCCGCCGAACGGGTCTCTCGGGTCAGCCATGGAGCCGGTCTCCCTCTGGATCGAAGAAATGCGGCGAGACGACCTCGACGGCGAGGGGATCGCCGCCGCGGATCGGGTCGACCACCGTAAGCCGTTCGCCGGTCCGCCCGCCGCCGGCGACCAGCGCCAGGGCGATGTGGCACCCGAGCGCCGGCGAATAGGTCGGCGAGGTGACGTGGCCGAGGCTGGTGACGCCATCCGGCATGGCGTCGGAGACGACATGCGCCCCGGTCCGCAGCGGCCGGTCGTCGAGCGCCTTCAGTCCCACCATCGTCTTGCGGTCGGCGGCCACCATCGCTGGGCGGTCCATCAGCGCCTTGCCGACGAACGCCTTCTTCGAAGACGCCATCCGGCCCAGACCGAGATCGCCGAGCGTCGTGCGCCCGTCGAGTTCCGGCCCTGAGACGTGGCCCTTCTCGATCCGCAGCGTGCCCAGCGCCTCGGTGCCGTAGGGGATCAGCCCGAACGGCTGGCCGGCGTCGTGGACCGCTTCCCACACCGTCAGCCCGTCGCGGGCGCCGCAATGCACCTCGTAGGCCAGTTCACCGGAGAAGGAGAGGCGGGCGACCAGCACCGGTGCCTCGCCGACGCGGCCCCGGCGCACGCCCATGTAGGGGGTGCCTGCGTCGGAGAGATCGACGTCGCGCACGACGCACTCCAACACCTCCCGGCTCTCCGGCCCGGCGATGGCCAGCCCCGCCCACTGGTCGGTGGCCGTGGCAACGGCGACCCGCATCTCCGGCCAGTCGATGGCGAGATGGCGCTCCAGCCTGGCCAGCACGCCGGCGGCGTTGGCCGTCGTGGTGGTCATCAGGAAGTCGTCCTCGCCGAGCCGCCAGCTGGTGCCGTCGTCGTAGACGAAGCCGTCCTCGCGCAGCATCACCCCGTAGCGGGCCTTGCCGACCTCCAGCTTGGCGAAGCCGTTGACGTAGACCCGGTTGAGGAAGTCGGCCGCGTCCGGTCCCTGCACGGTGATCTTGCCCAGCGTCGACACGTCGACGATGCCGACCGCCTCGCGCACCGTCCGCGCCTCGCGGATGTAGGCGTCGGTGACGCTCTCGCCCGGCTGCCGGTAGACGCGCGGCCGCATCCAGGCGCCGGTCGCCAGCATGTCGGCGCCGTGATCCACGTGCCAGTCGTGCATCGGGGTCCGGCGGACGGGGCGGTAGTGGGAGCCCACCTCGCGGCCCGCCAGCGCGCCCAGCGACACCGGCGTATAGGGCGCCCGGAAGCGGGTGGTGCCGACCTCGGGGATGGTCCGGCGCTCCGCGTCGGCCATCAGCGCAAGCGCGTTCATGTTCGAGGTCTTGCCCTGGTCGGTGGCCATGCCCAGCGTGGTGTAGCGCTTCAGGTGCTCCACCGAGCGGTAGCCCTCCTGGTGGGCCAGTTTCACGTCCGACGTGGTGACGTCGTTCTGGAAGTCGACGAACGCCTTGCCGCGCGCCTTGGTGCTCTTTATGGCGCGCACCGCCATCGTCGACGTCCCCGACGGCGCGTCCGGATCGTCGGCGGCCGGGTGGTCGATGGCGGCGTGGCCGAGGCCGAGCGCCGACAGCGCCGCGCCGGCCGCTTTCGCGCCGTCGGCAAGGATCTCGCCCAGCCCCGTGGTCCCGCCGACCGCGCCCGCGGCGATCCACGCCTCGCGCGGCGCACCGGGAACGAACGCGTCGATCTCCGGCCGCCAGACGGGCGGGCCGCCGGCCTGGCTCGCCAGGTGCAGCGTCGGCGTCCAGCCGCCGGAGACGGCGAGCACGTCGGCGGTGATCGCCTCGCGCCAGCCATCCTTCGGCTGCCCGGCCGCGTCGGCGCGGGCGAGATGGATCTGGCGGATCCGGGTGCCGCCGGTCACGTGGCTGACCACGGTGCCGGCGTGCAGCGCAATGCCGTCGCTGGCGATCCGGTGGGCGAACGCCTGCGGCGGCTTCGCCCGCGTGTCGACGACTGCGCGCACCTCCACGCCGGCGGCCAGCAGCATCTCGGCCGTCCGGTAGATGCCGTCGTTGGTGCCGACCACCACGGCCGTGCGGCCGGGTGCGGCGCCATAGCGGGCGAGATGGCGCTCGACGGCGGAGGCCAGCATGACGCCCGGCAGGTCGTTGCCGGCAAACACCAGCGGCCGCTCGATGGCGCCGGTGGCCAGCACGACCCGCCCCGCGTGGATCGTCCAGTGCCGGTGGCGCGGCAGGTCGGGGTCGCGCGCGGCGACATGATCCTGCACCCGTTCCACGGCGCCGAGCACGTTGCCGTCGTAGTAGCCGTAGACGGTGGTGCGGGGGAGCAGCCGCACGGTGTCCATCCGCGACAGTTCATCGATGGCGGCGCGCATCCAGGCCAGTGCCGTCTGGCCGTCGATGGTGGCGCGGCTCTCGTAGAGCGAGCCGCCGAACGCCGCGATCTCGTCGGCGAGGATCACCCTGGCTCCGGCGCGGCCGGCCGTCAGCGCGGCCGCGAGGCCTGCCGGCCCGCCACCCACGACAAGGACATCGCAGAAGGCGTTGGTCTTCTCGTAGCGGCTCAAATCGCCGTCGGTGCTGGCGGCGCCGAGACCGGCCGCACGGCGGATGAACGGCTCGTAGAAGTCCCACGCCTTGCGGCCCGGGCCCATGAATGTCTTGTAGTAGAAGCCTGCCTTAAGTCCCGGAGATAAAAGCGAAAGCGGCCCGGACATGAGGTCGAGCTTCAGCGAAGGCCAGCGGTTCTGGCTGACCGCGCCGAGCCCGTCGAAGATCTCCGCCATGGTCGCCTGGATGTTGGGCTCGCGGCTGGCGCCGCTGCCCAGCGTCATCAGCGCGTTCGGCTCCTCCGGGCCGGCGCCGAGCAGGCCGCGCGGCCGGTGATACTTGAACGATCGCCCGAACAGTCGGTGCCCGGAGGCGAGCAGCGCCGAGGCCAGCGTGTCGCCGGCGAAGCCGGTCTGGGCCCGGCCATCGAAGGTGAAGGACACCGGGCGCGAGCGATCGATCAGCGCGCCGCCGTCGGCAACCCGAAAGCCGCTCATGCGTCGTCTCCGGCCGGCGACGCGAGGCGCGCGCCGAGGATCTCGTGGGTGGTGGTGTCGCGTTCGATGCGGACGAACGCGCGGCAGCCCTGGATGTGGTGCCAGAGCTCCGCATGCGGTCCGCGCGGGTTCTCGCGTTGATAGACCGCCGCGAACCACGCGTCCGCGTCGGCCTCGAGCGGCGGGCGGACGACGGTGGCGTCGCCCTCGTAGGCGAATTCGCTCACCGAGCGGGAACCGCAGATGGGGCAGGGAAGTCGCATGGGGTCGCCTCAGTGCAAGCGCGGGGTGGCGCCGGCGCCGCGCTCGTCGAGCAGCGCGCCGGTGCGGAAACGGTCGAGGGTGAAGTCGGCGTTGAGCGCGTGCGGCGCGTCCCGGGCGATGGTGTGCGCAAAGCACCAGCCCGAGGCGGGCGTCGCCTTGAAGCCGCCGTAGCACCAGCCGGCATTCAGGTAGAGCCCCGGCTTTGGCGTCCGGTCGATGATCGGGCTGCCGTCCATCGACATGTCCATGATGCCGCCCCACGAGCGCAGCAGCCGCAGCCGGGAGAGCGAGGGGAACATGGCGACCGCGGTGGCGGCCACGTCCTCGACGATCGGCAGGTTGCCGCGCTGGGCATAGGAGTTGTAGCCGTCGATGTCGCCGCCGAAGACCAGCCCGCCCTTGTCGGACTGGGAGATGTAGAGGTGGCCGGCACCGTAGGTGATGACCGTGTCGATGAACGGCTTCAGCCCTTCCGATACGAACGCCTGCAGCACGTGGCTCTCGATGGGCAGGCGGTCGAATCCCGCCATCCGCATGACGTCGGAAGTGGAGCCTGCCACCGCCACCCCGACCTTGCCGGCGGTGATGGCGCCGCGCGTGGTTTCCACGCCGGTGATGCGGTCGCCCTCGAAGGTGAAGCCCGTCACCGCGCAGTTCTCGATGATGTCGACGCCAAGCATGTCGGCCGCCCGGGCGTAGCCCCAGGCGACGGCGTCATGGCGCACGGTGCCGCCGCGCGGCTGACAGAGGCCTCCAAGGATGGGGAAGCGGGCGCCGTCAGACAGGTCCATGCCCGGCACCCGCCGCGCCAGTTCGTCGCGGTCGAGCAGTTCGGCGTCGACGCCGGCCAGCCGCATGGCGTTGCCGCGGCGGGCATAGGCGTCCAGCTGGGAAGGTGTATGGGCGAGGTTGATGACGCCGCGCTGGGAGACCATCGCGTTGAAGTTCAGCTCCCGCGACAGCGATTCCCACAGTTTCAGCGACCACTCGTAGAAATGAGTGTTGGCCGGCAGCATGTAGTTCGAGCGGATGATCGTCGTATTTCGGCCGATGTTGCCGCTTCCCAGCCAGCCTTTTTCGAGCACGGCGACGTTCGTAATTCCGTGTTCTTTGGCGAGATAATATGCCGTGGCGAGGCCGTGGCCGCCACCGCCGACGATGACGACGTCATAAGCCGGCTTGGGAACGGCCTTGCGCCACGCGAGCGGCCACGCCCGGTTGCCGGTCAGGGCGTTGGCGAGAAGGGAAGTCAGCGAGTAGCGCATATGCGTGTCCGCTTAAATCCTGCCACGCTGGCTGGGCAGGGTGTTTGGTGTCGTATAGAAGCGCAAGGCTACTTGATTTCGGGGCACGGGCGGCAGGCCAGCTTGCCTGTATGACGAATTTTTCTCGTCGCCATTACTGCGGCTGATGGGTACGGGACGCTGGAGGGCGCTCGGCCCGTCGGCCATTCTCTTTGGCGACGTGGCCGCAGCTGATATGCCTTTTCGGCAGGTGACCGGGCAGACGGTCAGCCGATCGGTGGGCGGAGAAAGGGGTTGCGGGCGTGCATCCGCAGAAGGCCGGCATACCGGTTCAGCCGACATTGTCCGCGCGCCTCGAAGCGCTGCTCGCGTCCGACGACGCCGCGACGCTGTCCGAGCTGCGGGCGGAGCTCGATGACATTCATCGCGGCTTGGTGGCGCTGGAAACGCGCGTCGAGCACGATGCCCTGACCGGCGCCTTCAACCGCCATGGCCTCCGGCGTCTCGAGCAGGAGGTGACGGCCCGCAGCCTTCGCCTCGGCACGCCCGTATCGGCGCTGTTCATCGACATCGACCGCCTGAAGGATCTGAACCGCGTGCACGGCCATGTCGCAACCGACGGGCTCCTGCGCGCCGTCGCCCTGCGCCTGCACGACCTCAGCCGTCCCTACGACTATCTGGTGCGCTGGGGCGGCGACGAATTCATCCTCCTGCTGCCCGACGTCACCCGCGACAAGGCCACCCTGATCGCCGACCGCATTCGCCGCAGCATCGCGGAAACGCCCTTTGATCGGGACGGCGAGAAGGTGATGATGTCGGTGTCGATCGGCGTCGGCGATCTCGGCACCGGGGAGCCGGTGGTCGATCTCATCCGCCGGGTGTCGGAGATGATGTACGAGGCGAAGTTCGCCGGCGGCAACCGGGTCCGGGTGTTCGACGCCCCACCCGAGGCGGCACATCTCGGACCTTCGGCGACGTCGTCGTCCTGATCCGGCGCGCCGGCCGGCCGGCAAGCTGTCGGGCCGGTAACGCTTTGGTGTCGGTCCGCGTGGCAGGGTGGTCTTCACCCCGCAGTGCATGAGGAGGCATTTCACAAGTTGTATTAGATTGTTCTCGATGTAGTATATTTATCAATTATTTATGGTTAATATTTGATGTAAAGCGTCAGGTCTCGGCAAGGTTGGCGACGCGCTGGATGGCGTCGATCAGGAAGCGCGTCGAGGGCGGGACTTCCGCATCCGCCCGGGTGGTCACGCCCACCGGGCCCGAGGTGTCGGAGACGTCGAACGGCAGCACCTCCAGCGTCCGCTCGTCCACGTCGATGGCGATCACGCCGGAGGAGATGATCCACACCGCGTCCGAACGGCGGGTGTAGGCGCGGCCGAAGTCGTTGGAGACGGTCTCGATGCGGTCGGGGATGTGGCCGATGCCGTTGGCGATCAGGTAGCGCTCGACGATGCCGCGGATCGCCGCCTCCTCGTCGGGGAACAGCACCGGGTAGTCGACGATGCGGGCGAGGTCCGGCTTCGCGGCGAGCGGGTGGCCCGGCCGCACGGCGAACGTCACCGTCTCCGAATAGAGATGCTGGAAGCTCAGCCCCATCATCGTCTCCGGCGCGCCGAGGCGGCCGAGCACCAGGTCGAGGGCGCCGAGCCGCAGCTGGTCGAGCAGATGCAGGTTGGGTCCCGACACGATCTTCAGGGTGACGCCCGGCTGGGCCTGGCGGAAGCGGTCGACGGCGGCCGGCACCACCCGCCCGGCGACCGACGGAAGCACGCCCACGGTGAGCCGGGCCTCCTGCGCCATCGTCGCGCGCGACACCCCGTCGAGGCCCTGGCGCAGCGCCGCGATGCTGGCGCCCGCGTAGCGCAGGAACATCTCGCCGACCGGGGTCAGCGCGACCCCGGCGCGGCTGCGCTCCATCAGCTGCACGCCGAGGATCTCCTCCAGCTCGGCCAGCGCCTTGGAGACGGCCGGCTGGCTGACTCCCAGGCTCTGGGCGGCCCTGGCCACCCCGCCGAGGCGGGCGGTCTGGAGGAAGCACTGCAGGTGGCGGAACTTGACGCGGGCCGGAATCATATCGTTCTGATTATCTATCTCATTCAAAAAGTCATTTTACATGACCGATTGACAATACTTAGCTTTGACCAATGTCAAAGACGAACTTGGACGCCGCCGTCCACAACGGCACGGTGAGCGCACGCATGCCGCACCGGCGGCCGCACCACGCGGCCCGTTTGTCCTGGCGGCAAGGGGAAGGAACGCAATGAGCATGGACGAGCGCCACGCACGGGGCATGACGGTCCGCCGCTCGGTTCTGGGCGACGCCCACGTCGACCGCGCCGAGGCGCGGAAGACCGGCTTCGACACCGACTTCCAGCAGTTCATCACCGAGATGGCCTGGGGATCGGTGTGGGACCGGCCGGGACTGACCAAGCGCGAGCGCTCCATGGTGACGCTCACGTTGCTCGCCGCCGGCGGCCACCACGACGAGTTCGCGATGCACGTGCGGGCGATGCGCCAGACCGGCGCGACCATCGAGGATCTGCGCGAGCTTCTGCTGCACGTCTCCATCTATGCCGGTGTGCCGGCCGCCAACACCGCTTACGGTATCGCAAAACAAGTTCTCGCCGCGGGCGAGGGTCCTCAATCGAGGGAGGAACAGGACACATGAACGAGCAAGCCACGCTCAGCTGGGCGGGTCCGCTGACGGACCGGCTCAACGACCGGTCGGCGCTGCCCACCGGCTTCCAGCCGCGGGACCGCACGCTGCACCCGGCCGCCTTCTACCAGGGCTACAAATCCACCGTCGCGCGCTCGCCCCAGCAGGCGCTGCTGTCGATCCCGCAGACCATGTCGGAGCTCACCGGCCCGGTGTTCGGCCACAACGACCTGGCGCCCCACGACGACGACATGATCGTCAACGCCCAGGTCGACGGCGAGCCGATCGGCGAGCGCATCATCGTCCACGGCCGGGTGATGGACCAGAACGGCCGGGCCATCCCCAACACCATCGTCGAGGTCTGGCAGGCCAACGCCGGCGGCCGCTACCGCCACGCGCTGGAGGACTACATCGCCCCGCTCGATCCCAACTTTGGCGGCTGCGGGCGCTGCGTCACCGACGACCAGGGCTACTATCACTTCCGCACCATCCGCCCCGGCGCCTATCCGTGGCGCAACTACCGCAACAGCTGGCGCCCGGCCCACATCCACTTCTCGCTGTTCGGTCCGGCCTTCGTGACGCGGCTCGTCACCCAGATGTACTTCGAGGGCGATCCGCTGATCCCGATCTGCCCGATCGTCAACGCGGTGCCGGACAAGGCCGGCGTCGACGCGATGACGGCGCTCCTCGACATGACCGCCAACACGCCCCACGACTGCCTCGCCTACCGCTTCGACATCGTGCTCCGCGGTTCGCGGCAGAGCTTCTTCGAAAACAGGCCGGAGGGACTTTGAAATGCCGGTAACGCTGCTTCGTGAAACGCCGTCCCAGACGGCGGGCCCCTACGTCCACCTCGGCATGGTGCCGTCCGTCGCGGGCCTCCCGGTCCGCACCCAGGAGAACCTCCACGTCGTCGCCGGCCCCCAGACCGAGGGCGAGACGATCAAGCTGGAGTTCAACCTGTGGGACGGCACCGGTGCGCCGGTGATCGACGCCGTCGTCGAGCTCTGGCAGGCCGACGGCAAGGGCCGCTACCGCCATCCGCTCGACCCGCGCGTCGGCGAGATCGCCGGCGACTTCCGCGGCCTCGGCCGCGCCGCCTCCGACCTCAAGTCCGGCTACTACTTCTTCGAGACGGTGAAGCCGGGCCGGGTGAAGAACGTCGACGGAACGCTGATGGCGCCGCACGTGTCGCTGGCGCTGTTCGCCCGCGGCATCAACATCCACCTGAACACCCGGGTCTACTTCGCCGACGAGGACTGCAACGCCGAGGATCCGATCCTGAAGATGGTGCCGCCGGGGCGCCGCGGCACGCTGATGGCCGAGCGCCAGCCGGGCAGCGGCACCGCCACCTACAGGCTGGACATCCACCTGCAGGGACCGAAAGAGACCGTCTTCCTCGACGTCTGATCGCTTCCGTGTCCCGGGTCCGTCGATCCGGGACACGGGCCTTGCGTCCGCGGCCGGTGGCGTGGCAGCCGGTTTGCCTGCAAACTTTCCCGGTCCGCGCCGATCCGGACGCGGCCGGGCCACGTATCCGCATCCGGACCGGTCAGCGGCGCAAGCCCGCGGCCGTGCCGTCTGATCCGGCACCCGATCGAACCTCCGACCGACCCACCTGGGAGCAAGCGCGTGAAGACCCAAGTCGCAATCATCGGCGCCGGCCCGTCCGGCCTGCTGCTCTCCCAGCGCCTGCATCTGGCCGGCATCGAGACCGTCGTGCTGGAGCGCCAGAGCCGCGCCCACGTGCTGTCGCGCATCCGCGCCGGCGTGCTGGAGCAGGGGCTCGCCGACATGCTGCGCGATGCCGGCGTCGGCGACCGCATGGACGCGGAGGGCGAGATCCACGACGGCGTCGAGATCGCCGTCGAGGACATGCGCATCCACATCCCGTTCGGCGAGCTTACCGGCGGCAAGACGGTGATGGTCTACGGCCAGACCGAGGTCACCAAGGACCTCTACGAGGCCCGCGACGCCATGGGCGGCACCGTCATCCACAACGCCGCCGACGTGGCGCTGCACGACGTCGACGGCGACAGCCCCTACGTTACCTACGTCAAGGACGGCGAGACCCACCGCGTCGACTGCGACTTCATCGCCGGCTGCGACGGCTTCCACGGCCCCAGCCGCAAGGCGATCCCGGCCGACAAGCTGAAGGTCTACGAGAAGGTCTACCCATTCGGCTGGCTCGGCATCCTGTCGGAAACCCCGCCGGTCTCCCACGAACTGATCTACTCGGGCCATCCGCGTGGCTTCGCGCTGTGCTCGCTGCGCTCGCGGGTCCTCAGCCGCTACTACGTCCAGGTGCCGGCCGACGAGAAGGTCGAGGACTGGCCCGACGATCGCTTCTGGGAAGAGTTGAAGCGCCGGCTGCCGTCCGATGTGGCCGCCGAGCTGGTCACCGGCCCGTCCATCGAGAAGTCGGTGGCGCCGCTCCGCAGCTTCGTCGCCGAGCCGCTGTCGCATGGCCGCATGTTCCTGGTCGGCGACGCCGGCCACATCGTGCCGCCCACCGGCGCCAAGGGGCTCAACCTCGCCGCCTCCGACGTGTTCTACCTCTCCAACGCCCTCATCGATTTCTACCGCAGCGGCGACGAGGCCGGCGTCAAGGGCTACGCCGCCAAGGCGCTGCGCCGCATCTGGCTCGCCGAACGCTTCTCCTGGTGGATGACGACGCTGCTCCACAAGTTCGACGAGGAGCCGTTCGACAACCGGGTCAAGCGCGCCGAGCTCGACTTCCTGGCCCACTCCCGCGCCGCCAAGATGGTGTTCGCGGAGAACTATGTCGGGCTTCCCTACGACTGATCTGCGCCGCGTCCCGCCCGTCCCATCCGGCAATCAACTCCCAGGCCCCGCGCGCCGCTGACACGGCGGGCGGGGCCTTTTCGTGCCTCCGGGCGCCCGTCCTTCCTCTTAAAACTATTCCTTTTCATGTAATTTCTGTGTGCTATCCTCCGCCGGAGGGGCAATCTTCGGGAGACAGATCCGCATGGCCGGTGCATCCGCGATCGCGCGCAAGGCGACCTCCGACGGCCGCTTCGGCTACGTCGAGGCTGGCGATCCGTCCGCGCCCGCGCTGGTGTTCATCCACGGCATCGGCGGGGCGGGCGAGGTGTTCACGCCGCAGCTCGCCGCCTTCGCCGACCGCTACCGCGCCATCTCCTGGGACGTGCCCGGCTACGGCACTTCGGCGCCGCTGGCCGAGGCCACGCTGCCGGCGCTGGCGAAGGCGCTCGCCGACTTCCTTGCCGCCGTCGATGCAAAGGACGCGATCCTGATCGGCCAGTCGCTGGGCGGGATGATTGTGCAGGAAGCGCTCGCCGCCGGGCTCGTTTCGCCCCGCGCCATCGTGCTCACCGGCACCAGCCCCGCCTTCGGCCGGCCCGACGGAGACTTCCAGAAAGCGTTCATCAAGGGCCGCCTCGCCCCGCTGGATGCGGGCGGGAAGATGGCCGACCTCGCCGACGGCATGATGAAGGGGCTCACCGGCCCGAACCCGGACCCGGAGGGCTTCCGCCTCGGCCGCGACGCGCTCGCCGCCACCAGCGAGGACAGCTTCCGCGCCATGGTCCATGCCCTCGTCCATTTCGACCAGCGCGCCAATCTCGCCAACATCTCCGTGCCGGCCCTGCTGATCGCCGGCACCGAGGACACCAGCGCGCCGGCGCCGATGATGAAGCGCATGGCGGAGAAGATCGCCGGCGCCACCTATGTCGAGCTCGACGGAGCCGGCCATCTCGCCAATCTCGACCATCCCGATGCCTTTACCGAGGCCATGCGCGGCTTTCTCGCCGGCCTCGACGGCGCCCCCCGAGCCTGACCAGGAGGACCGACCCATGAACATGCCCGCCGTCGACGTGAGCGCTGTCGACCTCGATGCGCCGATGTTCGATCCGGTCGCCTATCGGCTGACCGACCAGCAGGCGGCCTGGTGCCGCACCGCCCGCGCGCTCGGCAAGTCGAAGTTCGCCGCCCGTGCCTTCGAGTACGACCGCGAGGCGAAGTTCCCGACCGAGAACTACAAGGACCTGCACGAGGCCGGCCTGCTGGCGCTGTGCATTCCCGAGCGCTTCGGCGGCGGCGGCGCCGATTACCAGAGCTATTCGCTGGTCGCCGCCGAGATCGGCCGCTACTGCGGCGCCACCGCGCTCACCTGGAACATGCACGTCTGCTCGACGCTGTGGTCGGGGCCGCTCGCCGACGACCTGGAGATGAGCGCGGAGGACCGCGCCGACCAGGAGCGCCGGCGCGCCATCCACTACAAGCGCATCATCGAGGACGGCGCCATCTACGCCCAGCCATTCTCCGAGGGCGGGGCAGCGGCGGCCGGCGGCGTCGCCTTCTCCACCGAGGCGGTGCCCACCGAGGGCGGCTGGATCGTGCGCGGCAAGAAGATCTTCGCCTCGCTGTCCGGCAGCGCCAACTACTACGGCGTGCTGTGCACCGAGACCGAGGCCGACGGCAAGAAGAGCCGCCGCAACACCCTCTATCTGGCCGTGCCGGCCGACGCCAAGGGCGTCACCGTGGTGGGCGACTGGGACCCGCTCGGCATGCGCGGCACCGTCTCGCGCACGCTGATCTTCGACGACGTGTTCGTGCCGGAGGACGCCGCACTGATGCCGCGTGGCCTCTACTTCCAGGCGGCCTCCAACTGGCCCCACATGTTCCTCACGCTGGCGCCGAGCTACGTCGGCCTCGCCCAGGCGGCCTACGATTTCACCGTCTCCTACCTGCGCGGCGAGGTGCCGGGCACCCCGCCGGTGAAGCGGCGCATGTATCCGACCAAGCAGATCGCGGTTGCCGAGATGCGCATCAAGCTCGATCAGCTGAAGGCCCTGTGGTTCCAGACCGTCACCGAGGCGTGCGCCAATCCCAGCAAGGATCAGGTGATGCGCGCCTACGCCACCCAGTACACGGTGATGGAGTTCGCCAACGACATCGCCCGCCTCGCCATCCGCACCTGCGGCGGCCAGTCGATGCTGAAGACGCTGCCGCTGGAGCGCATCTACCGCGACAGCCGCTGCGGGGCGCTGATGCTGCCGTGGACGGCGGAACTCTGCCTCGATCGCCTCGGCCGCGCCACGCTGTACGAGGACGGCGAAACGGACGACTGATCGTTCGAGCTTACGAACCGGCACGGCCGCTGCCGTCCGCGGCGACCGTGCTCCGACCGGCAGCTCACGGACATGTGCCCATGGATCTCTCCGACCTGATCGACCGCAACGCCGCGTTCACGCCCGACAAGCCGGCCATCCGGTTCAACGGCGAGGTCCTCACCTACGGCGCCTTCGCCGACCGCATCCACCGCACCGCCCGCCTGCTCAAGAGCCGGTTCGGGATCGGGCGCGGCGATCGGGTGGCGATCCTGTCGCTCAACCGGCCGGACTACCTGGTGCTGCTCTATGCCTGCGCCCGGCTCGGGGCGATGCTGGTGCCCGTCAACTGGCGGCTGGCGGTGCCGGAGCACCTCTACATCCTCGAGCACGCCTCGGCGAAGCTCCTGGTGGTCGAGGAGGCGTTCGCGGGCGTGCTGGACACGATGCCCGATGCCGTGCCCGACTGCCGCGTGATCGGCCTCGACTTCGCGCCCGCCGGCGGCGTCCGCCTCGACGACGCGCTTGCCGGGATCGAGGGGGATGGCCGCAACCCCCACATCGACACCACCTGTCCGCTGCTGATCGTCTACACCTCGGGCACCACGGGCCGCCCCAAGGGCGCGGTGCTGCGCCAGGACGCGCTGGTCTGGAACGCCATCCATTCCGCCCATCTGCACAACCTGACCTCCGACGACCACGTGCTGACGACGCTGCCGATGTTCCATGTCGGCGGCCTCAACATCCAGTCGACACCGGCGCTGCAGGTCGGCGCGACGCTCACCCTCCATGACCGCTTCGATGCGGCGGCGGCGGTCCGCGCCATCGCCGCCGACCGGCCGACGCTCACGGTGGTGGTGCCGGCGACCATGGCGGCCATCCTCGACGAGGCGGCGAAGACCGGCGCCGACATCTCGTCGCTGCGCGCCGTGGGCGCGGGCTCGACCATCGTGCCGCAGCCGCTCATCGAGGCGTTCCAGGCGAAGGGCATCAAGGTGCTGCAGGTCTACGGCTCCACCGAGACCGCACCGATCTGCATCTACACCCGCATCGGCGGCGTCGACGCGGTCATGCGCAAGGGCACCGTCGGCCTGCCGGGCCTCGCCTGCGAGGCGCGGGTGGTGGACGACGCCGGCCGCGAGGTGGCGCCGGGCGTTGCCGGCGAGATCATCGTGCGCGGCCCGACCGTGCTCTACGAGTACTGGGGCGACGAGGCCGCCACCTCCGACGTGCTGCGCAATGGCTGGTTCCACACCGGCGACATCGGCACCCGCGACGCGGACGGCTATTTCTACGTCCACGACCGCAAGAAGAACATGATCATCTCCGGTGGCGAGAACGTCTATCCGGCCGAGATCGAGCGCGTGCTGCACGAGCATCCGGACGTGGCCGAGGCCGCGGTCATCGGCCGGCCGGACCCCCAGTGGCAGGAGGTGCCGGTGGCCTTCATCGTCGCCCGTCCCGGTGCCGAGATCGGCGGCGAGGCGCTCATTGCCCACCTGCGCGCCCATCTCGCCCGCTTCAAGGTGCCCCGCGAGATCCGCTTCGTCGACACGCTGCCCAGGAACGCCCTCGGCAAGGTCCAGCACTTCCACCTGAAGGCGCAGCTTGCCGCGGCCGAGCCGGCCCCGGGTGCGGCCTCCGGCACCGCCGCCTGAGGACGCCGTCCCGTTTGGCCGGGCCGGATGACCCAGCGACGAGAAATCGCGCCGGTTTCGACAAGTTGAGCGTGTGAGGTGGCGATTCTGCCGGCTTGGGGCCGTTCGGCACTGGATTTCTGTGTCCCGTCTCATCAAATTGCGCCCGGTCATGTCGGCCGGCGTGGAACAGGGAGAGACGGCGTGCTCGAGCACCTACTGAAGCAGAACAAGGACTGGGCGCGGAAGCAGATCGAGCGCGACGCGGGCTATTTCGACCGCCTCGTCCACCAGCAGGCGCCCGAGTATCTGTGGATCGGCTGCGCCGACAGCCGCGTTCCGGCCAACGTCATCACCGACCTGCCACCCGGCGAGGTCTTCGTACACCGCAACATCGCCAACCTGGTGCACCACGCCGATCTCAACTGCCAGTCGGTGCTGCAGTTCGCCATCGATGTCCTGAAGGTCCAGCACATCATCGTCTGCGGCCACTACGGCTGCGGCGGCATCCGGGCTGCCATGGAACGCTCGCCGAGCGGCATGGTCGACCACTGGCTGCAGCCGATCCGCGACATCGCCCGCCTCAACCGGGACGAGCTGGAGGCGATCACCGACGAGGAGAAGCGCTTCGACCGGCTGTGCGAGCTTTCCGTCGAAGGCCAGTGCGACCGCGTCCTGCAAAGCCCGATCGTCCGCGACGCGCTCGACCGGGGGCAGGATCTCCACGTCCACGGCTGGGCCTACCGTCTCACCGACGGCCAGATCCGCTGCATCGCCGACGACAAGAAGCGCGCCGAGGGGTAGGGGGAGCGGGGCGGCCGCGCCGAGCGGCGAACCCGGCCCGCCCATCGCTTTCGTCACAGCACGGCCAATTCCATGATGTCACCGCCGATTGCTTCGAACCGCGCGACGTAGGTCGCGGGATCGAGAAGCTGATAGGGGAAATAGAGGCCGGGCTTCACCGCCGGCTTGCCGTCGAGGCCGACAAGCCGCTCGAGGACCATGGCGACACCCAGCCCCGTCACGGGGAACTGGCCATCGGGATGGATCACCGCGTGACGCGTGCGAAGCGCTTTTCCGTCGTGATCCGTTCCGCTCAGCTCGATGATGATTTCGGTCGACATGGCTTCTCCTCGGCGGCGGCTTGAGGAGACGCCGAGGGCAAGATTGAATTCGACATTCTGCGCTTCCGTCGCCGCCGACAGCGCGACGACATCGTTGATCGACAGCCCGAAGGCTTCCATCGGCGTTCCGTCGGCGGCGTGCACCGTGGCGCCGATATCCGCGCCATGGCGCCAGAAATAAGCGCCGTCGCGACGGGTCAGCGCGGAGGCCCTCTCGTCTGTGAGACCTTTCAGGTCGGCAAGGTGCGCCGCGCCACCAAGGTCTTCCTCGTCAAAGACCGCCCCAATTCGTATGTCATGGAGCCGGCTGAACCTGCGAGCGGCATTGAGCGTGGGAATCATCGTGGCGCCGACGAGCCATTCGGTGCCAAGGACGACCGCCGCGCTTTGTGGATTGTGCATATAGGTCGCGACGTCGGGACCGATCTGCTCGACGCCGGATGCGATGCTGATGTGCGGGACGCGTCGCGTATCGGCAAACCTCAATCCAGCCCGCGTCTCGTCCGGCAGGAGAACGGCGACGGCACTTACCGCGCGCTGGCCCAGCCCGAGGTCGTCGGCAGAGAGGTCGAGTGCGACGCCTTCGGCATTGCCGACGACCTCTGCTGCGGTGTCGGCCTTGGTGCGGTCACGTCCACCGATGAGGAGCGGTACGTTCGGGTGCGCGTGACGCAGGTGCCGCGCCGTCCAGCCTCCGACGACGCCGGACCCTCCAACGAGCAGGATGGGGTCTGTTGACATGTCTGGATCTCCTTGATCACTTCGCGTTAAATTACCATTGGTAACTTAACTAGCTACGATTGGTAACTTACGCAAGGCGGGGCGATGCAGAGGTGGGCATGAGCGAGACGAAGCAGAGGAGGGGGCAGCACAGACTCCCGAAGGCGGAACGCCGGCGCCAGCTCCTCGATACGGCGCTCTCGATCGTGCGGGATGAAGGGGCAGACCGCCTGACCCTGGGCCATCTCGCGACCCTCGCCGGTGTCTCGAAGCCGATCGCCTACGACCATTTCGGCACCCGTTCGGGACTTCTGATTGCGCTCTACAAGGCGCTGGATCTGGAGCAGTCCCGGGCGGTTCACGCCGCGCTGGCCACGGGGGAACGCAGCTTCGAGGAGATCGTCGGCGTGCTCGCTGCGGCGTATATCCGCTGCTCGGTCGATACGGGCGGAGAGTTTCACGCCGTCCGGGCCGCGCTCGCCGGAGACGACGAAATGGACGCCGTCCACCAGGAGCTACTCGCTGAGCAGGTCCGGTTTTTCGCGTCGACCTTCAGGCCGCACACCCCGTTGGCGCCTGCCGAGCTGGAGCGGCGATGCGTCGGCTTGGTCGGTGCGGGTGAGGCGCTTTCAGCCGCCATGGTACGTGGCCAGTGCAGCGAAGCCGAAGCGTCCGAAACTTTCGCAGCGATCATGCAGGGCAGTCTGGCTCCGGCTTCGTGCTGATCGCGGTCAAGTCTGCCGGCAGTCAGCCGGGCTCCCTTTCCCGCATCAGTTTTGCCAGCTCCGCCTTCTTGACCTTGCGGGTCGGCGTCATCGGCATCTCGTCGACGAATTCCAGCCGTTCCGGCCACTTGGTCTTGGCGACGCCGGCCTCCGTCAGGAAGGCGCGCAGGTGGTCCAGCGTCGGCGGCTCGGCGCCGGGCCGCAGGATCGCCACCAGGCAGGCGCGCTCGCCGAGCGTGGCGTCGGGGACCGGCACGATGGCGCACTGGGCAAACGCCGGATGGCCCGCCAGCAGGTCCTCCACGTCGGCCGGATTGAACTTCACCCCGCCGCGGTTGATCACGTCCTTGGAGCGCCCGGTGATGCGGATGAAGCCCGCCGCATCCATCACCGCCAGGTCGCCGGTGCGGAACCAGCCGTCCTCGGTGAACGCGTCGGCGCTGGCGGCGGCGTTGTCGAGGTAGCCGGAAAACAGCGACGGCCCCCGCACCTGCAGCTCGCCCTCGATGTCGGCCGGGCAGGGGACGCCGCCCTCCACCACCCGGAGCCCGGTGCCGGGGCTCGCCCGCCCGGCCGAGCTCGTGCGGGCCTCCAACGGGTCGTCTGGCCGGGTGAAGGCGCCGGCCTGCAGCTCGCTCATCCCCCACAGCTGGCCGACCACGCCGTGCGGCAGCCGCTCCTGGACGGTGCGGGCAAGCGCCGGCGGGCAGGCGGTGCCGGAGATCTGCAGCAGCTTCAGCGATGCCAGCAGGTCGGGCGTCAGCAGCCCGTTCGCCTCCGCCGCCGCCATGTGGGCAGGGGCGGAAAACAGATGGGTGGGCCGGTAAGTCGCCAGCGCCTCGGCCAGTGCCGGCGGGGTGTAGACCGGCAGCAGCGCGATGGTGGCGCCGGCGGCGAGCGCCAGGTTGATGGAGAAGATCCCGTAGAGGTGGGTGAAGGGGGCGGCCGACAGCAGGACGGAGTCGCCGTCGACGCCCAGTTCCGGGGCGCTGCGGGCGGCGTTGGGCAGGAAGTTCTCGTAGGCGACCATCACCCCCTTCGGCGCCGAGGTGGTGCCGGAGGTATAGAGCAGCACGTAGGGGTCGGAGGGGGAGGGACGGGTATCGATCTCGCCCTCGGTGGCCGCCAGGGCGTCGTAGGCGACCGCCCCATCCGGCACCGGATCGCCGACGGCGACCACCAGCTTCAGGTCCGGCAGGTGCGCGCGCGCAGCGAGCCCGTACGCGGCCGGTTCGAAGCCTTTTGCGCGCGATAGCGCAATTAGGGCCGCGCTTTGTGCGTGCGCAAGCAAGGGTGCGATCTCGGCTGCGCGATAGGGCATGTGGAGGGTCTGAAACACGCAGTTTGCGTAGCCCGAGGCCAGGTACGCCGTGACGAATTCGGGGCCGTTGGGCAGCTGTGCGCAGACGCGCGCGCCGCGCGCGATCCCTGCTGCGCGCAGTCCCGCCGCAAGCCGCTGCGCACGCGCGTGCAGCTCGGCGTAGGTGATCGTGCCCGACGGCGACTGAAGCGCCGGATGGCCAGGCTTTTCGGCTGCCCAGCGCGCCACCCAGTCCCTCAGGGTGACGCCAGCGCGCAGCGCGTCGGAGGTGTCGGGATCGTCGGACAGGGCGGCCTCCACGCGCGGGCAGGATCGGTGCGTCCGCCATCGTAGTGCGAGGTCTGCCCGCAACGGAAGAGGCTCGGCGCAAGCGGGCCGGCGAAGGTCTGTTGCTCAACCTTTGGGGGGCTTTCCGCGGATTGTCACTTGCCCCTGGCGCGCGTCCTGTGGATGCTGTCGAACAAGAGGACAAGAAAATTGGCCTTTGACCGGGAGCGCTCGGCCTCCCGGCATGATTTTCGGAAACCGGAAGGGAGAACGCCCATGCAGCGACTGATCGAAACTGCCCAACGTTTCAAAGCGGTGCGCCTCGGCGCGGTGGCGCTGGCGACGACCCTGGCGCTGGCGCCGGTGGCGGCCAAGGCCGAGTTCGTCGGTGTGCTCACCGGCGGCACGTCCGGCGTGTACTATCCGCTCGGTGTCGCCATCTCGAAGGTGATCGGCGAGAACGTGCCGGACGCCCGCCCGTCGGTCCAGTCGACCAAGGCGTCGGTGGAGAACCTCAACCTGATCGAGCAGGGCAAGGGCGAAGTGGCCTTCACCCTGGCCGACAGCCTGGCCAACGGCGCCCAGGGCAACGAGGAAGCCGGCTTCAAGGCGCCGCTGAAGAAGGTCGTGGCGCTCGGCGGCATCTATCCGAACTACGTCCAGATCGTCGCCTCCGAGGAATCCGGCATCAAGTCGATCGCCGATCTGAAGGGCAAGCGGCTGTCGGTCGGCGCGCCGAAGTCGGGCACCGAGCTGAACGCCCGCGCCATCCTGGGCGCGGCCGGCATCACCTATGAGGATCTCGGCAAGGTCGAATATCTGCCGTTCGCCGAATCCGTCGAGCTGATGAAGAACCGCCAGCTCGACGCCACCCTGCAGTCGGCCGGCCTCGGCGTGGCCTCCATCAAGGATCTCGCCAACTCGGTGCCGATCGTCGTGGTGGAGATCCCGGCGGCGGTGATCGAGAAGATCGGCGCGCCGTATCTGGCCACCACCATCCCGGCCAACACCTATGACGGCCAGACCGAAGACGTCGCGACGGCCGCCGTGCCGAACTTCCTGGTGACCCGCTCCGATCTCGGCGACGAAGAGGTCTATGCCATCACCAAGGCGATCTACGACAACCTGCCGGAACTGGTGGCGGCCCACTCGGCGGCGAAGGGCATCAAGCTTGAAAGCGCCATGAAGGGCTCGCCGGTGCCGTTCCATCCGGGCGCCGCCAAGTACTTCGAGGAAAAGGGCGTGACGCCCTGATTTCCGGCCTGATCGACACCGAACGCGCCGTCTCCGCAAGGCAGGCGGCGCGTTCGCGTTGTGACGGCCTGTCGCCGTCCATGACCGCCGCAACGACACGACCGTCGGTCCGAGCGGCCTGTTGTCCGCCCCATCCGGCCGCCGGGTAATGCGGGATCGAACATCCTCCTGAAGGTCATCCGACGATGTCGACCGCCTCGACCGCGACTCCCCATCCGGCCAGCAACGCGCCCGGCGCCGACGACGACCACGGCGCGGAAGTGGTGGTCACCGACGGCATGCACCAGCTGACCTGGGGTGAGGGCGGCTGGGGCAAGGCGGTCTTCTGGATCGCCATCATCTTCTCCGCCTTCCAGGTCACGACGGCCGCCTGGAGCCCGCTCGCCAGCCAGATCGTGCGCTCGGTCCACGTCGGCTTCCTGCTGCTGGTGATGTTCGCCATCGCCGGCAACCACAAGGGCGGGATGACGCGCTACGTCCTGTGGGGCCTTGGCATACTGTCGTTCGTGGTGGGCCTCTATCACTGGGTGTTCCATGTGGAGCTCATCCAGCGGGCCGGCGATCCCAACACCCTCGACATCGTCGTCGGCACCATCGCCGTGGTGCTGGTCTTCGAAGGCGCGCGCCGGCTGATGGGCCTGTCGCTGCCGATTCTCTGCGCGGCCTTCCTGGCCTATGCGCTGTTCGGCGAGTATCTACCGGCGCCCTTCGACCACCGGCCCTACGACTACGCCCAGGTGGTCGACCAGATGTTCCTCGGGACCGAGGGCATCTACGGCACGCCGACCTACGTGTCGTCGTCCTACATCTTCCTGTTCATCCTGTTCGGCGCCTTCCTGGAGCGCGCCGGGATGGTCAAGCTGTTCACCGACTTCGCCATGGGCACCGTCGGCCACGCCCAGGGTGGGCCGGCCAAGGTGTCGGTCGTCTCCTCGGCGCTGATGGGCACCATCAACGGGTCCGGCGTCGCCAACGTGGTGACGACCGGCCAGTTCACCATCCCGCTGATGAAGCGGTTCGGCTACAAGCCCGCCTTCGCCGGCGCGGTGGAGGCGACCTCGTCCATGGGCGGGCAGATCATGCCGCCGGTGATGGGCGCGGTGGCGTTCATCATGGCCGAGACCATCGACGTGCCGTACTCGGCCATCGCGACTGCGGCGATCATCCCGGCGCTGCTCTACTTCTTCACCGTGTTCGCGATGGTGCATCTGGAGGCCGGCCGCCACGGGCTTCTCGGCCTTTCCAAGGAAGACTGCCCCAACGCATTGGCGGCGTTGAGGAAGGGCTGGTACCTGCTGCTGCCGCTGGCGGTGCTGGTCTGGCTGCTGTTCTCCGGCTACACGCCGCTGTTCGCCGGCACCGTCGGGCTGGCGCTGACGGCGCTGATCGTGCTGGGCGCCCCGGTGGCGCGCGCCATCGGCCCCTACGGCCTGAAGATCGTGTTCTGGATCGCGCTCGGCATCGCGGCGTCGAGCTTCCTGAAGTACGGCATCGACGGCATCGCCTATTGCGTGCTGGCGCTCGTCGTCCTCCTGTTCTTCATCAAGGGCGGCCGCGAGACGCTGCAGATCAGCCTGGAGAGCATGGCCGACGGCGCCCGCAACGCGCTGCCGGTGGGCATCGCCTGCGCGCTGGTCGGCACGATGATCGGCGTGTTCACGCTGACCGGCATCGCCACCTCGTTCGCGGCGTTCGTGGTCCAGGTCGGCGAAAGCTCGCTGTTCCTGTCGCTGCTGCTGACCATGGTCGCCTGCCTGATCCTCGGCATGGGCCTGCCGACCATCCCGAACTACATCATCACGTCGGCGATCGCCGGGCCGGCGCTCCTGGAACTGGGTGTGCCGCTGATCGTCTCGCACATGTTCGTCTTCTATTTCGGCATCATGGCCGACCTGACGCCGCCGGTGGCGCTGGCGGCATTTGCGGCCGCCCCCATCGCCAAGGCGCAGGGGCTGTCGATCGCCTTCAACGCCACCCGGATCGCGCTGGCGGGCTACGTGGTGCCGTTCATGGCGGTCTACGCCCCGGCGCTGATGCTGCAGCCGGGCGATCCAATGGCGGCGGCGATCGGTTTCTGGCCGGCGGTGATCTTCGTGGTGGTGAAGGCGCTGATCGCCATCGTGCTGTGGGCGGCGACGGCCACCGGCTACCTGTTCGGCCGGCTGAACGTGATCGAGCGGATCGTCGCGTTCGCCGCGGCGGCGACGCTGATCCTCGCCATGCCGATGACCGACGAGATCGGCTTCGCTCTGGCGGGGGCGTTCGTCGCCTGGCACTTCTGGCGGACCCGCCAGCAGAAGGCGGCCGCCGGAGCCTGATCGATGGCCATTGGCTGCCTCATCGCCGGGACGGTTGCGATCAAGCTCGCGGCCAGCTTCACCCTTGCCTGGACCCATTCGGTCGAGAAGATCGAGTGGCAGGAGGACTGGCGGGCGACGCCGGCCGGGCTTGTGCTTGAAGAGGTTCGGGTGCAGGGCTCCGGTGCCGGCATGGAGCCGCCGGAGGGCGCGGTGCGCGTGGGAGACTTCTACGTGGCGCACCCCAAGCTCGGCCCCCAGCGCGAAATCGTGCTGCGCCGCTCCGGCGCCACCGCCGACTGGCGGGTGTGCATGGATGGGGCCTGCCAGCCCATGGGCGCGTTATTGCCCGAAGACGTCGACCCGGTGACGCTGACCACCTGCGAGTGAGGCGACGCCGGGCGCGCGGTCAGCGCGCCATGATCCCGCCGTCGATGGGGATCGTCACGCCGGTCATGAAGCTCGATGCGGGGGACGACAGCAGCAGCGCCAGCCCCTTGATCTCGTCGGGATCGGCGATCCGGCCAAGCGGCACCATGGAGGCGAACTCAGCCTCGATTTCCGGCTGGCGGATCCGCCCGCCCGCTATGTTGGTGCGGAAGGGACCCGGCGCGATGCCGTTGACCATGATGTCGTAGCCGGCGAGCTCCATCGCCGCCTGGCGCACCAGGTTGACCACGCCGGCCTTGGTCGCCGTGTAGGCGTAGCCGCACATCACCTCCGACTTCAGCCCAGCGACCGAGGCAACGGCCACGATGCGGCCGGCGCGGCGCGTCTTCATGTGCTTCGCCGCTGCCTGGATGGTGGCGAAGACGCCGCTGAGATTGATCTGAAGCACCCGGTCCCACTGGTCGTCGTCGACCGCGTTGATCTGGCCGATCTCGGTGAGATAGCCGGGCCCGGCGGTCATGCCGGCGTTGGCGACCGCGATGTCGAGACGTCCGTGGCGCTCGGCGACGCCGTCGAAGCAGTCGCGCACCGCCTGGCGATCGGCGACATCGCACACGGCGGCCTCAGCCAACCCGCCGCCGTCGCGAATCGTCGCCACCGCCCGCTCAAGTCCTTCCGAGTCGATATCGGTCAGCACCACCGTAGCGCCGGCTTCTGCCAGCGCTTCGGCGATCGCGAAACCAAGGCCGCTGGCCGCTCCCGTCACCACTCCGACCTGACCGTCCAGAACCAGCCCCGCCTGAACCTTCATGTGCGCTCTCCCTATTTTGGTATGCAATCTAGCGCGGCGGCAGGAGTGAGCCAATAGCGCAGTTTCCGATTTTTATCGAATTATTTCATCGTGTTAATAAGTTTTCCGGCGCGATTTAGCAAATCGACGCACGTGACAGCTTGACGCGGATCCAGCGGTTAGGTGTACACTTTCGGAAAATCACCGGCGGCGCAATCGAACGTCCGGTGGAGGAAGACAAGGGAGGCGAGGCGCGATGGCGCATACGGAGACGACCGAGACGGTCGCGGGCTGTCAGGTACGCGTCATGCGCGCGGGAAGCGGCGAGCCGCTGCTGTTCCTGCATGGCGCCGCGGGCGCCGAACGCTGGCTGCCATTCATGGACATGCTGGCCGAGCGCTATGACGTGATCGTGCCGGAGCATCCGGGCTTCGGCGCCTCGGAGACGCCCGAGTGGCTCGACAATGTCGCCGACCTCTCGTTCTTCTACATGGACTTCCTCGAGCAGATGGGCCTCGAGCGCGTGCATCTGGTCGGCACCTCGCTCGGCGGATGGATCGCGGCGGAGATGGCGACCCGCAGCTGCGAGCGGATCAAGACGCTGACCCTCGTTGCCCCCGCCGGCATCCAGGTGAAGGGGGTGAAGCGCGGCGACATGTTCATGTGGTCGCCGGAGGAAATGGCTGAGAACCTCTTCCACAATCAGGAAATCGCCAGGGCCATGCCGCAGCCGGCCGACGAGGAAGCCCTCAAGGTCGTGCTCAAGAACCGGCTCACCACGGCCAAGCTCTCGTGGAACCCGCGCTTCCACAATCCGCATCTGAAGAAGTGGCTGCACCGGGTGAACGTGCCGACACTGATCCTGTGGGGCGACGACGACAAGCTGCTGCCCGTGGAATACGGGCCGGCCTACCGCGACCTCATCCCCAATTCCGAGCTCGAGATCATTCCCGACTGCGGGCATCTGCCTCACGTCGAGAAGGCGCATGAATTCACCGCCAAGGTCGCCAGCTTCATCGAGGGAGCCGCCCGATGAAATTCTACATGATGCACCTGATGCCCTACGCGGACCTCGATCTGGACTACGACAAGACCTACAACTCCGCCTGGGTGACGCTGCCGAACAGCTACTACGACCCGAAGAAGGGCGCGAAGCTCTACAACCGCTACCTGGACGAGCTGGAATACGCCGACCAGCTCGGCTTCGACGGAATCTGCGTCAACGAGCACCATCAGAACGCCTATGGGCTGATGCCGCAGCCGGGCGTCATGGCCGGCGCGCTGGCGCGGCGCACCAAGAACGTGAAGATCGCCATCCTCGGCCGGGCGCTGCCGCTGCTCAACAACCCCGTCACCGTCGCCGAGGAATTCGCGATGGTCGACAACATCACCGAGGGGCGGTTCATCGCCGGCTTCGTGCGCGGCATCGGCGCGGAATATCACGCCTGGAGCTCCAATCCGGCGGAATCCCACGACCGCTTCCACGAGGCGCACGACCTGATCATCCGCGCCTGGACCGAGACGGGGCCGTTCTCCTTCGAGGGCAAGCACTACCAGTTCGAGTACGTGAACCTGTGGCCGCGGCCCTACCAGACGCCGCATCCGCCGGTGTGGATCCCGTCCCAGGGCTCCAGCGAGACCATCGACTGGGCGGCGCACCCGGACCGGCGCTACACCTATCTGCAGACGTTCACGCCGGTGGCGATGCTCGCCAGGTACATGCAGATGTACAAGGACAAGGCCGAGGAGTTCGGCTACGAGGCGAGCGAGGACAACCTCGGCTGGTCGGTGCCGGTCTATGTCGGCGAGACCGACGAGATCGCCCGCCGCGAAGCGAAGCCCCACATCGAGACCTTCCTCAACAAGTTCCTGCGCATGCCGAAGGAGATGCTGCTGCCGCCCGGCTACCTGTCGCTGAAGTCGATGCTGGGCGTCATGAAGGCGAAGTCGTCGATCGGCAGCAAGCAGACCATCGACGACGTCATCGACAAGGGCATGTTCATCTGCGGCAGCCCGGAGACGGTCCGCCAGAAGCTGGAGCACTACCAGAAGGAAATCGGCTTCGGCCACCTGCTGACGCTGCTGCAGTTCGGCACGCTGCCGGCCGATCTCACCCGCAAGAACATGGAGCTCTACGCCGGGGAGGTGATCCCGGCGCTGCGCGCAAACCTCGGGCAGGGGGCGGCCGTCGCCGCGGCGCAGTGATGGGGCCGCAGCATCGCCCGGCGCCGGGGAGATCGAGGCCGGCCGCCTCAGTCTTCGCGGGCGGGGTCGGGCTCGACCAGGATCGACAGCAGGTGGGCCGACATCGCGGCCTCGGCCCAGTCGGCGTTGCGGGCCCTGAGTGCCGACAGGATCTCGTGATGCTGGCGGTGGGTGCGCCGCGTCCGGTCGTCGACCGGCTCGGAATAGATGTTGAAGATCGACGCGGGCAGCTCCAGCGACGAGGCGAGGATCCGCTCCAGCCTGGGGCTGTCGGCGGCGGCGGCGATCGTCGCGTGGAAGACGTTGTTGAGCTCGTCGAAGCGGGCGAGGTGCTTGTGCCAGCCGACCTCGTTGAAGTGGGCCTCCATCTCCGCCTCGACCTGCTCCAGGTGGGCGATCTGCTCCGGCGTGATGCGGCTTGCCGCGCGCCTTGCGCCGTGGCCTTCGAGCTTGGCGCGCAGGCGGAAGATCTCGGCGACGTCGGCATGGGAGAACGACGCCACCTGGCCGCGGCGATAGCGCTCCAGGACCACCAGCCCCTCGTTGCTCAGCCGGCTGAGCGCCTCGCGGACGGGGGTGCGGCTGACGCCGATCCGTTCGGCGAGCCTGGCCTCCTGCAGCGTCTCGCCGGAGCGCAGGTCGCCGGAGATGATGGCCGCCCGGATGAACCGGTAGGCCACGTCGACGGCACCGTTGCCCTCGGGCGTGGTCTTGCTCGTTCCAGGGGTGTCGCCCATCGGCTCCGTTCTCCATGCGCCGGGTTCCGGAAGCGGTCTTCGGACTTTCGGCCCGGTCGGGGAGGGTTATACAATCGGATGCCCGCCGGATCAGCCGCGTTGTGGCATCGAACACCGAGTGGGGCAACTGGGCTGCGGGCTTCTGCCGCTGACGGACCAGCAGCGGCCCGCAACAAAGTGCATACCATAAGCGCCGGATCACGGCGCGCCGCGGTCGGGAGGCCAGCATGAAGATCACCCCAGGGCAGGTTGCCTACGTTTCCGGCTCGGGATCGGGCATTGGTCGCGGCATCGCGCTGACGCTGGCGCGCCGTGGCGTGAAGGTCGGCGTCGCCGACATCCGCGAGGAGGATGCGGCGGCGACCGTGCGGCTGATCGAGGCTGCCGGCGGCAAGGCGCTCGCGCTGCCCACCGACGTCTCCGATCTCGCCTCGGTCGAGGCTGCTGCGGTCGCTCTGGAGGAGGCCTTCGGGCCGGTGTCCATCGTCTGCAACAATGCCGGCGTCGCCATGCACGGGGTGCCGCTGCACGAGATCGCGCCGGCTGAGTGGGAGTGGGTGATCGGCGTCAACGTCTACGGCGTCATTCACGGCATCCGCACGTTCGTTCCCCGGCTTCTCGCCGCAGGAAAGCCGGCGCATGTGGTCAACACCGCCTCGATCGGCGGCTTCCAGGTCAACGCGGACTTCCTGACCGGCGCCTATTCGATGACCAAGTACGCCGTCGTGGCGCTCTCCGAAGGGCTCCGGAACGAGCTCGCCGAGACGGCCGTGGGCGTGTCGGTGCTGGCGCCCGCCGCCGTCGACACGGCCATCCACCTGTCGGAGCGCAGCCGCCCCGAGCGCCTCGGCGGCGCCTACGTGCGGCCCGAGAACCATTTCATGGGCGAGCTCATCAAGGACGGCGCCAGGCCCGAGGAGATCGGCGCCCGCGTCGTCGGCGCCATCGAGGACGGCGGCTTCTACATCTTCACCCATCCCGAGACCGAAGCCTGGATCGACGCGCGCCACGCCGACATCAAGTCCGGCTTCGACCGGATGCGGTCGCCCGGCTTCGCACCCGACCAGGCCGCCGAGTAGGCCGCACGAGGAGACCCCATGCTCGACCGGCTCGACACCATCCGCTCCGGCCCGGCCGATCCGACCCGCCCTCACATCGTGGGCATCGGCGGCACCACGCGCCTCGGCTCGACGTCGGAGGCCGCGCTCCGGCTGACGCTGTCGATCGCCGCCGGCCTCGGCGCGTCGACCGAGCTGATCTCCGGTCCACTGCTTGACCTGCCGCCCTACGACCCGGCGAGCGACCACCGCAGCCCGTCCGCCCTGCGGCTCGTGCAGGCGCTGCGCCGGGCCGACGGCATCGTGGTGTCGACGCCGAGCTACCACGGCGGCATGTCGGGCGTGATCAAGAACGCCATCGACTACGCCGAGGACATGCGGAGCGATGGCCGGCCCTATTTCGACGGCCGCGCCGTCGGCATCGTGGTCACCGCCCACGGCGCCCAGGCGCTGGGCACGACGCTCTCCGGGGTGCGCTCGATCGTGCACGCGCTGCGGGGCTGGCCGACGCCTTACGCCGCCTGTCTCAACGCCCAGACCCGGCCCTTCGAGAACGGCCGGCCGACGGGCGTCGACGTGGAGGAACAGCTGGCGACGGTGGCCGAACAGGTCGTCCGGTTCGCGTGCGCGCAGATGGCGTTCGCGGCGGAAAGGCAGGAGGTCGCCGCAGCCGCGGTCTGATGGCGGGACCGGCCGGGATTTGCGGCCGCGCGGCGGAGCGCGGCAAGGCGGGAACGGGCTTGCCGTCCGCATCCCGACCCAGCCTACTGGAATCGGTCACGGTTCATGACGTCGGGTCATCGAGGCCCGCCGTCACCGTGATCTAACAACAAGGCCCCGGAAAATCGGGGCCGTCGAGGGAGGAAAACCAGATGAAAGCACTACTCGGCCTGACCGCCGGGCTTCTCGCCGCCGCCGTGCTCGCCACGCCGGCGGCCGCAGAGACCGTCTCGATCTCGACGCTGCCGCCGGGCGCCATCAACAACGTCCAGGCCCAGGCGATCGCCAAGGTCGTGCAGGAGAATTCCGACCTGCAGATGCGGGTCGTGACCTTCAACTCGCCGGGCGCGATCATGGGCGCGACCCAGGCGCGCCAGGCCGAGTTCTCGTTCATCTCCAACGACGAGGCGGGCGCGGCCGCCTCCGGTGCCGTCCCCTATGACGGCAAGAAGATGGGCGACCTGCGCCTCGTCGCGACAGTGTTTCCGTTCAAGGTCGGGCTGGTCGTTCCCAACGACTCCGACATCAAGAGCGTCGAGGATCTGAAGGGCAAACGGGTCCCGACCGGCTGGCAGGGGTTCCAGCAGGGCATCTTCCTGATGAACGGAATGCTGGCGACGGCCGACATGAGCCTCGACGAGGCGGAGGACGGCGTTCCCACGGCCAATCTCCTGCGCGGCGCGGACGACCTGAAGAGCGGCCGGCTCGACGTCACCCAGTTCGCGGTGGGCGCACCGAAGATGGCGGAGCTGAATTCGGCGATCCCGGGCGGCATCCGCTTTCTGAGCCTGACCGACACGCCCGAGACAGCGAAGAAGATGGAAGCCGTGCGGCCCGAGTATCACATGGCGGTGCAGAAGCCGGCGCCGCATCTGGCCGGCATCATCGGCGACACGACGCTGATGGAGTACGCCATGGTGGTTCTGACCAACGAGGCGGTTTCCGACGACGTCGTCTACACGTTCCTGGAAGCGATGTACGACAAGAAGGACGGCCTCGTCGCCGGCCATCCGTCGTTCAACGCCATGAGCCAGGAGGGTCTCGCCACCCCGCAGCCGCGGGTCGCGTATCACCCCGGGGCGGTGAAGTTCTTCAAGGACAAGGGATTGTGGAAGGGCGAGTGATCGCCTGACCCTGCAGCCATGCCGGCCGGGCGCGGTTGCCCGACCGGCAGCGACTGCCGGCGGTCGGAGCCGTCCTGCACGGACCGGCCGCCGGTCTCTCCGCCGCGCCCGTCTTTCCACCGCGAAGGATCAGCCGCGCTTCCGGCGTGCCCCACGCCCGACAGGTGCCGCGATCGGCAAGGATCCGCCTGATGAGCGTCGAAACCACCGGCGTCGAAGCCTCCGTTCCGTCCGCCCCGCTGCTGCGGATCGCCACCATCGTGCTCGGCGCGCTGATCGCGCTTGCCGGGCTCGCGTGGGGCGCGGACCTCTACCGGCTGGTCGGCTGGACCTTTCTCACAGAGCAGTTCCTGGCCGCCGTCCTGGGCCTCAGCCTTGCCCTGGTCTTCGTGACGCGGCCGATCCGCCGCTCCGACCCGCGCCCCAAGCAGCTCACCTGGTACGACAGCCTGCTTGCGCTGATATCGCTGGGCGCCGGCATCTACGCCGCCTTCGAGTATCCGACCATCCTTTCCGACTTCTTCGGCCAGCCGACCGACGGGCTGATCGTCAGCTGGTTGTTCTTCCTGCTGGTGATCGAAGGGCTCCGGCGGACCTCCGGCTGGTCGCTGGTGATCGTCGTGCTGGCCTTCACCGTCTACGCGCTGGTCGGCCATCTGGTCGAAGGCGAGCTGCAGACGCGGAACGTCGACCTCAACAACATGGTCTTCTATCTCGGCGTCGACACCAGCGGGCTCTTCGGTCTGGTGCTGCTGGTCGGCGTCACCGTGGTGATCCCCTTCATCTTCTTCGGCAACCTGCTGCAGGCCTCGGGCGGCTCGTTCTTCTTCAACGATCTGGCGCTTGGCCTGATGGGGCGCTATCGCGGCGGGGCCGCGAAGATCTCCATCCTCGCCTCCACGCTGTTCGGCTCCATCTCCGGCATCGTCGTCTCCAACATCCTGGCGACCGGTGTCATCACAATCCCGATGATGAAGAAATCCGGCTTCAAGCCGGAACAGGCCGCCGCGATCGAGGCGAGCGCCTCCAACGGCGGCCAGCTGATGCCGCCGGTGATGGGCGCCGTCGCCTTCCTGATGGCCGACTTCCTGCAGATCTCGTACGCGGAGGTGGCGCTCGCCGCCCTGGTGCCGGCGCTCCTCTACTACCTGGCGCTGTTCATCCAGGCGGACCTGGAAGCCGCCAAGGCCCACATCCTGCCGGTGCCGGTGAAGGAGATCCCGAGAATCGTGGCGGTGCTGATGAAGGGGTGGTTCTTCATCCTGCCGTTCGCGGTGCTCATCTACGCGCTGTTCTGGCTGAACCGCGAGGCGGAGAACGCCGCCGTCTTCGCCTGCCTCGGCGTCGTGATCGTCGGGCTGGCGTTCGGCTACTCCGGCCACCGGCTGACCCTGCGCGGCATCTGGGATGCGCTGGTGCGCACCGGCATCTCGTCGGTGGACATCATCATGATCTCGGCCGCCGCCGGCTTCATCATGGGCATCCTGCAACTGACCGGGCTCGGCTTCGCGCTGACGCTGTTCCTGGTGAAATTCGGCGCCGGCAGCATCTTCCTTCTGCTCGTCATCGCCGGGCTGATGTGCATCGTGCTGGGGATGGGCATGCCGACCCTCGGCGTCTACGTGCTGCTGGCGGTGCTGATCGCGCCGAGCCTCGTGGAGGTCGGCATCTCGCCGCTCGCCGCCCACATGTTCATCCTATATCTCGGCATGATGTCGTTCGTGACGCCGCCGCTGGCGATCGCCGCCTTCTTCGCGGCGAACCTGGCGGGGGCCGCACCGGTGCGCACCGGCTGGGTTGCCATGCGGTTCTCATGGACGGCCTACATCGTGCCGTTCCTGTTCGTGTTCTCGCCGACGCTGCTGTTGCAGAGCCCGTCCTGGACGGGGACGATCCTGTCGCTTGCCACCGCCTCGGTGGGGGTCTGGTTCGTGTCGGCGGGGGCCATCGGCTACGCCCTGCGGCCGATGGCGGTCCCACTGCGGATCGCGTCGGTCGTCGGCGGCGGGCTGCTGCTGATCCCGCTGGAGATGTTCCACCACGCGGCGATCGCCAACGGCATCGGGCTGGCGCTGGTCGCGACCGTGCTGGCCATCGAGATTGCTGCCCGCCGAGCGACCCCGGCCCCCGCCGGCGAAGGGGCGGCGGAGTAGGCCGCGTTTCGCGCCGGGCAGGGACACGGCGGTACCGAACAGGGTGAACGTGGCGCCCCGACGGAGGTGGCCGGGAACACGGGCCGCGTCCGCCCGGCCGAGTGCTCTCAGGCGGTTGGCCGTGCGGCGGTGAGATAGGTCATCACCACGTCGATCGCGTGCGTGCGTCGCTGCGTGAGCCATTCGGCGTCGCCGAGATCGCGCTGGAACATCGCGGACAGGGTGTGGCGCTGGGCGAGGTGGGTGATGCACAGCGACAGGATCGTCACATAGAGCTGCGCCGGATCGATTTCGGGTTTGAAGGCTCCACTGGCACGGCCGCGGGCGAGCAGGTCGTCGATCGCCTCCAGCAGCGGCAGGGTCGTGTCGGAGACCATGGGAAGCTCCCGGGCGAAGCGGCCGGACGCCATGTTCTCATTGCGGATGATCGCCACGAAGTCGGGATTGTCGCGGAGGTAGTCGAAGGTGAACTCGACGAGCCGCCGCATACCGCCTTCCGGCGGCAGATTGCCCAGGTCAAGCTGGCGCTCGTGCGCCCGGATCCGGGCATAGGTGTCTTCGAGGGCGGCGAGGTAGAGCTCCTCCTTGCCCCCGAAATACCGGTAGATCATCTGCACGTTGGCCTCGGCCGCCCGCGCGATCTGGTCGATCCGGGCGCCGCTCAGTCCATGCTGTGCAAAGGCGTGGCGGGCCGCATCGAGGATGCGTCGCCGCGTCGCTTCGGCATCGCGCTTGTGCGGCACACGCCTGGATGGTCTCGATTCCTTGATCGTCACGAGGTCCACTTCCTCCGCGGTAGGCGACTCTCGATATCAGCTGACGTCCGCCGATGCCCGCAAATAAGGCACGTGGCGCCTGTTTGAACAGACCGGCATTCCGTCCGGGGTGACGTGCGCATGCCCGATGCGGGCCCGATCGTGCAAATAGGTATGTAAAAATTTGCTTACACGCTGGATTTCGCCCGCGTCCGCCGCTCGCGACGGGCGAGCCGAGGGCAATCTGGCCCGACCGTTGCAACGTCTCCCGGGGTAGCAGGCGCCATCACGCCTGTGAACACCAATCCAAAAGGGGAGAGTCGACATGAAGACGACCTCGAGGCTCAGAATGCTGCCGGCCATGGTCGGTGTGTCCATTGCCGCGCTTGCGCTTGCCGGGCCCGCAGGCACGGCGCAGGCGGCCGATCCGATCAAGGTGGGCCATGTCGCCGCCCTCTCGGGCGCATCGGCGCAGTCGGGAGAGGCGATCACCCGCGGCCTGCAGATTGCAATCGACGAGATCAACGCATCCGGCGGGCTCCTTGACGGCCGGATGATCGAACTCATCCAGCGCGACGACGAATCCAAGCCCCCGAAGGGCCTGATTGCCGCGCGCGAGCTGATCTTCAACGAGGACGTCGCGGCGTTCTTCGGCGGGATCGATTCGCCCGTATCGCTCGCCATCGTGCCGCTCGCCAACCAGGAAAAGACGCCGTTCATGGCGGTCTGGGCCGCGGCGACCGGCATCACCCGCAACGGCGCCGAGCCGAACTACGTGTTCCGGGTCTCCGCGATTGACGCGCTCGTCGACGTGAAGCTCCTGAAGTACGCCAGCGACAAGTTCGGCGCCTCCAAGGTCGGCCTGATGCTGATCAACAACCCCTGGGGCGAATCGAACGAGAAGGGCCTCATCGCGGCCGACGAGGCCAACGACGCGGTGGAGATCGTCGGCGTCGAGAAGTTCGAGGGTGCCGACGTCGACATGACGCCGCAGCTCACCCGCCTGAAGGATGCGGGCGCCGAGGCGATCATCCTCGTCGTCAACGCCCCTCCCGGCGCGCAGATGATGAAGTCGCGCGAGCGCATGGGCTGGGACGCGCCGGTGATCTCGCACTGGGGGATCTCCGGTGGCCGCTTCCCCGAGCTCGCCGGACCGACGGCGGGCGACGCCCACTTCGTGCAGACCTACTCGTTCTTCGGCGAGCAGAGCGACGTCGGCAAGTCGTTCCTCGAAAAGCTTATGGCGAAGTATCCCGAGATCAAGGGACCCGAGGACGTGTTCTCGCCGGTGGGCACGGCCAACGCCTATGACGCCATGCACCTGGTGGCGATGGCCATCGAGCAGGCGGGCTCCACCGACGGCGACGCCATCCGCGAGGCGCTGGAGAACCTGAAGGGCACCTACGTCGGTCTGATCAAGACCTACGAGAAGCCCTTCTCCGCCGAAGACCACGACGCGCTCGGACCGGACGACTACGTCATGGTCCGCTACGAGGGCGACAAGGTCGTTCCGACCGAGTGACGCGGGACGCGGCCGGGCGACGCATGTCGTCCGGCCGCCTTCGGAATTCGCGACACGCAAGGCGGCAGCTGGAACACCGATGCTCTTCCTATCCGCACTGATCACCGGCCTTGGGCTGGGCAGCATGTATGGCCTGCTCGCGCTGGGCTTCTACGTGACCTACGTCGTCTCCAAGACGGTCAATTTCGCCCAGGGCTCGACGATGATGCTGGGCGCGGTGCTGTGCTTCACCCTCTGGGTGACGTTCGGCTGGCCGGCGCCGCTCGCCATCGGGGTCGCGCTGATCGGCTGTGCCCTCTGGGGCGTGGCGGTCGAGCGGATCGCGGTCCGACCGTTCGTGCGTCGCCAGTCCGAGGCCTGGCTGATGGCCACCGTCGCGCTCGGCATCGTGCTCGACAACGTCGTCCTCTTCACCTTCGGCCGCGATCCGCGCGGCATGCCGCCGACCTCGCTGGTCACCGACACGTTTCTGGTCGCGGGCGTGCGGGTTCAGCCGCAGCAGGTCCTGATCCCGCTGGTGGGCATCGGGCTTGCCATCGCCTTCACCGTGTTCTCCCGGCACACCCGTCACGGGCTCGCCATGCTGGCTGTCGTCCAGAATGAGGCGGCAGCCCGCCTGATGGGCATCAATGTCGGCGTGGCGGTCTCGGCCGCCTTCGCCATGTCGGGCTTCTTCGCGGGCGTCGCCGGCATCCTGATCGCGCCGCTGTTCACCATCTCGTCGACCATGGGGACGATGTTCGGCATCAAGGCCTTCGCGGTCGCCATCCTCGGCGGCATCACCAACCCCTGGGGGGTGATGTGCGCGGGGCTGCTCTACGGCGTCGCCGAGGCGCTGATCACCGCGAGCTTCGGCTCGACCTATACGCAGATCACGGCCTTCTCGCTGGTCATCGTGGCGCTGGCGCTGCGGCCGGAGGGCCTGTTCGGACGTGCGAGCGTCAAGAAGGTATGAAGCTCTCCACTCTCATCCCCGGCGTTGTCCTCGTCGCCCTGGCGCTTGCCGCGATCTTCAGCGGTAACGGCTACCAGCTCTACATCCTCTCGCTGATGGGGCTGACGGCGATCGTCGGCATCGGCCTCAACATCCTGGTCGGCATGTCGGGGCAGATCTCGCTCGGCCATGTCGGCTTCTACGCGATCGGCGCCTACACGGTGGCGATCCTGACCGTCGACCACGGGGTCAGCTTCTGGGTGGCGGTGCCCATCGCCGGCCTGCTCGCGGGTGTGGCGGGCGGTCTGCTGTCGGTGCCGGCGCTGCGGGTGCGGGGGCCGTACCTGGCGATGATCACCATCGCCTTCGGCTTCATCGTTGAGCAGAGCGCGGCCGAGCTCGACGGGCTCACCGGCGGCTGGAACGGCATCATGGGCATCCGCCCGCCGCAGCTCCTGGGCCTGAGCTTCAGCCAGCGCGAGATCGCGATCCTCGTGCTCGTGCTGATGCTCGCCTCGCTGTTCGTCTATGCGCGCATCAGCAAGAGCCCGTGGGGCAAGGCGCTGAGGGCGCTGCGCGACTCCGAGGTCGCCGCGCAGTCGATCGGGCTCAATCCGATCCTGCTGCGCTGCGTTGCCTTCGCGCTGTCGGCCGTCTTCGCCGGTGTCGCGGGCGGCGTCTACGGGACCATGAGCGGCTTCATCAGCCCGGAGAGCTTCCCGTTCTTCGAATCGATCCTGTTCCTGCTCGTCGTCATGATCGGCGGCGCCGACACGATCCTCGGGCCGGTCATCGGCGCGGTGATCATCGTGCTGCTGCCCGAGGTCTTTTCCTCCCTCGCCGAATATCGCCTGCTGTTCGTCGGGATGCTGCTGCTGGTCGTGCTCCGCATCGCCCCGCGCGGCATCGTCGGCAGCGTCCTCGCGCGCCTGCGCCGCAGCCGGCCCGCGAGCGCTCCTGCCGCGGTCGCCGGGGAGACTGCCCTGTCGCCGAGAGAGGGCGTGGGCAGGCGGCTCGAGGTCGACAACGTGTCGATCTCGTTCGGCGGCGTGCGGGCGGTGCAGGGGCTGAGCTTCACGGCGGAGCCCGGCCGCATCACCAGCATCATCGGCCCTAACGGCGCCGGCAAGACCACGGCGCTGAACCTCATCGCCGGCTTCTACGCGCCGGACAGCGGCCGGGTGATGCTCGGCGATGAGGACCTGACGGGGCGCGCCTCGCATCGTGTGGCACGCGCCGGCATCGCGCGGACCTACCAGACGACGCAGCTCTTCGAGCACATGAGCGTGCTCGACAATCTGCTGATGGCGATGGTGCGCGGCCGGGTTGCAGCGCGCGATCTCGCCGCATCGCTGGAGACGCCGGAGCGGCGCGCCAGGGCGGAGGAGCTGCTGGCCTTCGTCGGCTACCGCGGCGATATCCGCACACCCGCCGGGACGCTCGCCCACATCGACAAACGCCTCGTCGAGATCGCCCGGGCGCTCTCTTTCGATCCGGAGATCGTGCTGCTGGACGAGCCGGCGGCGGGGCTGGGCGACGACGATACCGCCCATGTCGCGCGGCTGCTGCGGCGGCTGGCGGATGCCGGCATCACGGTCATCCTGATCGAGCACGACATGACCCTCGTCATGGGCATCTCCGACCATGTGCTCGTGCTCGATTCCGGCGCCAAGATCTCCGAGGGCGAGCCGGCCGTCGTGCGCAAGGACCCGCTGGTGCTGGCCGCCTATCTGGGCGAGGGGGCGGCCGCGATGCCGGTCCGCACCGGTCCGGCGCGCCGGGGCGACGTCGCCTTCCGCGTCGAGGGGCTGACCGCCTCCTACGGCGCCAGCGAAGTGCTGCACGGGATCGATCTGGAGGTCGCAAGCGGCGAACTGGTCGCCGTGCTGGGCGCCAACGGGGCCGGCAAGTCGACGTTGATGCGGGCCGTCAGCGGATTGCACCGGCCGGTCGGCGGCCGCGTCACCTTCCAGGGTGCGGACATCGCCACCGTGTCGGCGGATCGGATCGCCCGGCGCGGCCTGGTGCTGGTGCCGGAGGGCCGGCAGGTCTTCCCCGAGCTCACCGTGGTGCAGAACATCCGGCTGGGTGCCTACGGCCGACCGCCGGATGATCTCGATGCCCAGGTCGAGCGGATGCTCGAGCGCTTCCCGCGCCTGCGCGAGCGCGCGAGGCAACGTGCGGGACTGCTGTCGGGCGGCGAGCAGCAGATGCTGGCGATCGCGCGGGGCCTCGTCGCGCGACCCGAGGTGCTGCTCCTCGACGAGCCCTCGCTCGGCCTGGCGCCGGCTCTGATCCAGGAACTCTACACGATCCTCGCGGAGCTGCGCGACGACGGCGCCACCATCCTGCTGGTCGATCAGATGGCGGAGATGGCGCTCGCGATCGCGGACCGCGCCTATGTGCTGTCGTCCGGTGCGATCGTCGCGGGTGGGACGGCGGCAGAGATTCGCGACAGCCGGCTTCTGGAGGAGGCCTATCTGGGCGGCGCGGCGACCGCCGTGTCCTGAACGAGACCATCAAGACCAGTGAGGAGCGGACAATGGATCTCATCTTGAAGGACGCGCGCCTGCCGGGCGACGCCACCCGCAGCGTGGATATCGGCATCGCGGAGGGGCGCATCGCGGCGATCGAGCCGGACCTGGCGGCCGAGGGCGAGACGATCGACATCGGCGGACGGCTCGTCTCGCCGGGCTTCGTCGAGACCCACATCCATCTCGACAAGTCCTGCATCCTCGACCGCTGTTCCTCCCGGCGCGGCGACCTGGAGGAGGCGATCAGCGAGGTCGCGAAGGTGAAGAAGGACTTCACCGCCGAGGACGTCTACGCGCGGGGCCGCCGGACGGTGGAGAAGTGCCTGCTGCAGGGCACGACGCACATGCGCACCCACCTGGAGGTCGACCCGGTCGTCGGCCTGCGCAGCTTCGAGGGCGTCATGAAGCTCGCCGAGGACTACGCCTGGGCGATCGACATCGAGATCTGCGTGTTCCCGCAGGAGGGGCTGCTCAACTATCCCGGCACCGACGAGCTGATGGTCAAGGCGATGAAGCGCGGCGCCAAGGTGGTCGGCGCGGCGCCCTACACCGACACCGATCCGCACGGCCAGATCGACCGGGTCTTCGAGATCGCGCGCGAATTCGACGCCGACATCGACATGCATCTCGATTTCGGCACCGATGGCTCCAGCCTCGACCTCGAGTACGTCTGCGACCTGGCCGAGCGCACCGGGCGGGGCGGACGCACGGCGATCGGCCACGTGACCAAGCTCGCCTACATCGCTCCCGAGCGGCTCGCGGCGGTGGCGGCGCGGATGGCCGACGCGGGCGTCGCGCTGACCGTCCTGCCGTCGACCGATCTCTTCCTGATGGGCCGCGACCGCGACCATGCCCGCACCCGCGGCGTCGCGCATGCCCACGAGCTCCTGCACCACGGCGTGAACTGTTCCCTTTCGACGAACAACGTCCTGAATCCGTTCACGCCGTTCGGCGACTGTTCGCTGCTGCGGATGGCCAATCTCAACGCCAACATCTGCCATGTCGGCGCCGCCGCCGACGTCGCCGAATGCTTCAACATGGTCACCACCCGCTCGGCCAGGCTGATGAACCTGACCGATTATGGCCTGGAGGTCGGCAAGTCGGCCGATCTGGTGGTGATCGACGGGGCGACGCCACAGGCGGCGGTCGCCGAGCTGGCACCCGTCCTACACGCCTTCAAGCGGGGGCGCCGGACACTGACCCGCCAACCCGCTCAGCTTCATTTTCCCAACCGAGAACACGCATGACCTTGACCGACCTTTCTGCCGCTACGCCCACCAACGACTGCCTCGGCGCCTTCTGCCCGGACAACCAGATCGCGGTACGCGGTTCGGGAGATGGGCCGTTGGCGGGCCTTTGCTTCGCCGCCAAGGACGTCTTCGACATCGCCGGCGCCGTGACCGGCAACGGTCATCCGGACTGGCTCAGGACCCACGCGCCGGCGGAACGGTCGGCCGTTGCGGTCGAGCGCCTGCTTGCCGCCGGCGCCGATCTCGTAGGCAAGACGATCAGCGACGAACTCGCCTATTCGCTTACCGGCGAGAACTTCCACTACGGCACGCCGGTCAACCCGGCCGATCCCGCGCGCGTGCCGGGCGGGTCGTCGAGCGGCTCCGCTTCGGTCGCCGCGGCCGGGGCGGTCGACTTCTCCCTCGGCTCGGACTGTGGCGGGTCGGTGCGCGTGCCGGCGAGCTATTGCGGCATTCTGGGGATGCGGCCGACCCATGGTCGCATCTCTCTCGAGGGTGCAGTGCCCTTCGCTCCGAGCTTCGACTGCGCGGGCTGGTTCGCGCGCGATGCCGAAATCTTCGAGCGCGTCGGCCGCGTGCTGCTGGGCGACGGGGCACCGGCGCACCCGATGACGCGGCTGGTGATCCCGCTCGATGCCTTCGCGATGCTGGATGCCGAGCTGCAGGCCGCGCTCAGCCCGGCGGTAGAGCGCGTCGAGGCACTGGTTTCGCCGGGGGAGCGGATCGTCCTTGCGGAGGAGGGGCTGGACGCCTGGTCGGAAACGTTCCGCACTGTTCAGGCAGGCGAGATCTGGCAGTCGATGGGCGGCTGGATCGAGGGCGTCGGGCCGAAGTTCGGCCCCGGCGTGAAGGAGCGCTTCGCGGCGGCCAGGACCGTCGAGCCGGCCAGTCTGGAACGCGCAAAGGCACACCGCCAGTCGATCGTCGCACGCCTCATCGCCCTGCTGACGCCCGGGACGGTCATGGTTCTGCCGACCGTCCCGCGCGTGGCGCCGAAGCGTGGCGGCGACGCCGGGGACATCGAGGTGGCGTATCGGAACAAGGCCATCAACCTGCTCTGCGTCGCGGGTCTCGCCGGGCTTCCGCAGGTCTCGCTGCCGCTTGCCCGGCACGGACACCTGCCGCTCGGGCTCTCCATCGTTGGGCCGCGCGGGAGCGACGTCGACCTTCTGGCGCTGGCCGTAGCCCTCTGATTCTGGCGAAAGGGCTCGCGGCCGTCCCGGCGCCGCCGAGCATTCTGCACAAATTTTAATCATGCAGAATAGTTGATCAGGCCGAGTATGCATGTAAGCATTTACTTGCATCTTGAGCGGCGGCGAAAACGCACCCGCCGGGCCCCAACGAGAGGATATCGTCATGCTCCGCCCATTTCTTGCCGAAGGCCGAGGCGCAACGACCGCGGGCCTTGCCCTGGTCGCCGTGCTGGCGGCCGGCCCTTCAGCTCAGGCGCAGGAGGTCCTCAAATTCCATCACGACCTCCCGGAAGACTCCGCGCAGCATATGGCGGCGGTGCGGTTCGAAGAGCTTGTCGAGGAGCGTACGGGCGGGGCGATCGACGTCCAGATCTACGCCAACAATGCGCTGGGCGACGATGTCGAAGTCGCCCAGCAGATGCAGTTCGGCGCCGTCCAGGCCGCGCCCATTCCCACCGCGAAGTTGTCGAATTTCGCGCCGAGCCTGCAGCTGATCGACCTGCCGTTCCTGTTCCCGAGCCCCGAGGTCACCTACCAGTTCCTCGACTCGGACGTCGGCATGGAGGTCCTCGCGGACCTCGAGGACTCGGGCTTCGTCGGCGCGATGTTCTGGGAGTCGGGCTTCAAGCAGCTCACCTGCAATCACAAGGTGACCAGCCCGGCGGATCTCGACGGCCACAAGGCCCGGGTGATGGAAAGCCCGCTCCTCATCGCCCAGTTCGAAGAACTCGGCGCCACCGCCATCCCGATCGCCTTCTCCGAGACCTACTCCGCCCTGCAGCAGGGCGTGGTGGAATGCCAGGAGAACCCGATCGTCTCGATCCTCAAGATGAAGTTCTACGAGGTTCAGGACTACATGATGCTGTCGAACCATGGCTATCTCGGCACCGCCATGATCTTCTCCAAGGTCTGGTTCGACGGGCTCGACGAGAAGACGCAGGACATCCTGATGGAAGCGGCCCAGGAGGCCGGCGTCTATCAGCGCGAAAAGTCCGCGGAGCTGCAGCAAGGCTATCTGCAGGAGATCGCCGACGCCGGCACGACAGAGATCGTCGAGCTCACGCCGGAGCAGATTTCGAGCTTCTCCGAAGCGATGAAGCCGGTGCACGCCCGGTTCGCCGAGAAGATCGGCCCGGACCTGCTCGAGCGCACCTACACGAAGATCGACGAGCTCAGCGCCGAATGAACGGCGGCCCCGCCGAGAAGGACGCGAGCAACCCGGGTGCCGCCAAGAGGGGCGGCGCCCGGGCGCTCGTGCGCGTGGCGGCCAGGACGCTGACGGGCATCGAGATCGTGCTCCTCGTCGGCGCGCTTTCCGCATCCGTGATCTTCCTGGTGGCTGACATCTTCCTGCGGGTCGTCGCCAACATCGCGCTTCCGTGGGCGGCGGAGGCGACCCGCTACGCGATCGTGTGGCTCGTCTTCATCGGCGGCAGCCGCGCCGCCCTCGTGGGGGCACACATCACCATCGATGCCCTCCCGGAATTCCTGCCGCCACGCGCGGCGCTCGCGGTGACGCGGATCGGTCTCGTCGTGTCGTCGCTCTCCTGCGCGGTGCTTGCCTGGTTCAGCATCGGCCTGGTGATGAAGATGATGATGTTCCGCCAGCTCTCGCCGTCCCTCGAGATCCCGATGTGGTGGATCTATCTGGCGCTGCCCATCGGCTTCGCGCTGATGACGGTGCGCTTCGCGCAGGCCGCCTACCGGCCGCCCGCCCACCACGCCGGCTCGGCCCCCTGAGCCGCCAGGAGTTCCCCGCATGCCCCTCGGCTTCGCTGCCGCCGTGTCCGTCCTGCTGGCCCTGAGCGTGCCGATCTTCGTCGCGCTCTGCCTGCCGGTGATCGTTTTCCTGGCAACCACCACCTCGACGCCGCCGGAGCTGGTGATCCAGCGGCTCTTCTCCGGGGTCGACAAGTTCCCGCTGATGGCAATCCCGTTCTTCATCCTGGCGGGCAACCTGATGGCGAGCGGCGGCCTGTCGCGGCGCCTCACGGCGCTCGCCGTCTCGCTGGTCGGTGCGCTGCCGGGCGGGCTCGCCATGACATCGGTTGCCAGCTCGATGTTCTTCAGCGCGATCTCCGGATCGAGCCCAGCCACCGTGGTCGCCGTCGGCAAGATCATGCTGCCGGCGATGGGCGAGGCGGGCTACCGCAAACCGTTCTCGATCGGCCTGCTCATGAGCGCGGGCTCGCTTGGCATCGTCATCCCGCCATCGATCTTCATGATCGTCTACGGCGCCGTCACCGGCGTCTCGATCGGCGCACTGTTCATGGCGGGGCTGGGAGCGGGACTGATCTACGGCGCTGCCTTCATGGCGATGTCGATGATTTACGCCTGGCGCGTCGGCCTGGCGCGCGGCGCGTCCTGGTCGGGCCGCGAGATCCTGCGCAACCTCAAGGCCTCGGCCTGGGGCATCGCGATCCCGGTCATCGTGCTCGGCGGCATCTATGGCGGGTTGTTCACTCCGACGGAGGCCGCGGCCGTCACCGTCGCCTACGCGGCCTTCGTGACGATGGTCGTCTACCGTGAACTCGACATGAAGGGGCTGCTCGCCGTCCTGCTCGAGTCCGCCGTCACCACCGCGCAGGTGATGATCGTCGTCGCCGCCGCCTCGGCCTTCGCGTGGTATCTCACCACATCGGGCTTTTCCGTCGCCGTTCAGTCGCTGCTCTCCGACATCGGCGATAACCCGGTGAAGGTCCTGATGGTGATCAACGTCGTGGTGCTGATCGCCGGCATGTTCCTCGACCCCAACTCGATCATCATCATCCTCGTTCCGTTCCTCTTCGTGCTGGCCACGAATGCCGGCATCGACCCCGTGCATCTCGGCGTGGTGCTCTCGGTGAACGCGGCGATCGGCATGTTCACTCCGCCCTTCGGTCTCAATCTCTTCGTCGCAAGCACGCTCGGCGTCACCTACCGCCAGGCGGTGATCGGTTCGGCCCCCTTCATCCTGGTGGCCCTCGTGGCGCTGGCGGTGATTACCTACGTGCCGGAGGTCAGCCTGTGGCTGCCCTCCCAGGTCTACCAGGGGATCGGCGGCAACTGAGGCGCCCGCCGTTCCGCTGACCAACATTGTGAGAGGCTGACCGACGTGCTGAAGACGCCACGCGCCTACGGCGGCATGACGACCGCGCCGCACCACCTGGCCAGCCGGGCCGGCGCCAGGGTGCTGGAGCAGGGCGGCAATGCCATCGAAGCGATGATCGCCATGGCCGCGTCCATCGCGGTCGTCTATCCGCACATGAACGCCATCGGCGGCGACGGCTTCTGGATCGTCCACGCGCCGGGGACGGAACCCGTCGGCATCCAGGCCTGTGGCCCGGCCGCGCGGCTGGCGACACCGGAGCACTATGGCGAGCTCGGCTTCGCGGACGCCATTCCCGCGCGCGGAGGACCTGCAGCCCTCACCGTCGCCGGCACCATCGGCGGCTGGCAGGAGGCCCTTGCCCTGGCGCGGGAATATGGCGGGCGGTTGCCGCTGGCCGCGCTTCTCGGCGATGCGATCGGTCACGCCCGCGACGGCGCGGCGGTCTGCGCCAGCCAGGTCCAGCTCACCGCGTCCAAGCTGGCCGAGCTGAAGGACGTCTCCGGCTTCGCCGGTGCGTTCCTCGCCGATGGCGCGGTCCCTCGCGAAGGCGCGCGCCAGCGGTTCCTGCCGCTCGCCGCAACGCTGCAACGGCTCACCGAAGCCGGCCTCGACGATTTCTATCGCGGCGACATCGCACGCACGCTGGCCGCGGATCTTGAGGCGGCAGGCAGCCCTTTGCGGCTCGGCGATCTGGAGAGCTACCGGGCGCAGCGCGTTGCGCCGCTGTCGCTGGCCATCGGCGGGGCGCGCCTGTTCAATATGCCGCCGCCGACGCAGGGCGTCTCGTCGCTTGCCATTCTCGGCATCCTCGACCGTCTCGGGCGGCGCGACACCTGCGGCGCGGCGTTCGTCCACGACGCCGTCGAGGCGACCAAGCAGGCCTTCCTGGTGCGCAACGCGGCGGTGTTCGACCCGGCCTACATGGAGGTCGAGCCCGCCAGCCTCCTGAGCGACCAGGCGATCTCCCGCATGGCGGCGGCCGTCGATCGCGACAGGGCGGCGCCGTGGCCGCAGCCGGCGGCACCCGGCGACACCATCTGGATGGGCGCCGTGGACCGGGAGGGACGCGCGGTGTCGTTCATCCAGAGCATCTACTGGGAGTTCGGCTCTGGCGTGGTGTCGCCCGCGACGGGCGTGCTCTGGCAGAACCGCGGTATGAGCTTTTCGCTCGACCCGGCGCATGCCAACCGCCTGGCGCCGGGGCGGCTGCCGTTCCACACGCTCAATCCCGCCATGGCGTTGTTCGAGGACGGCCGCACCATGACCTACGGCACGATGGGCGGAGAGGGCCAGCCGCAGACCCAGGCGGCGATCTTCGCCCGCTATGCCTGGGGCGGGCTCGGCCTTCAGCAGGCGGTGACGGAACCGCGCTGGCTTCTCGGCCGCACCTGGGGCGCCGACAGCACCAACCTCAAGCTCGAGGCGCGCTTCGCCCCGGAGGTCGTCGAGGCCCTGCGTGGCGCCGGCCACGACGTGGAGCTGGTGGCGGCCTTCTCCGACACGATGGGCCATGCCGGCGCCATCGTGCACCACCCGGACGGGCTGATCGAGGGCGCAGCCGATCCGCGCAGCGACGGCTCCGTCGCCGCGTTCTGACCAGGAGTCTTGCCATGGAAATCAACCTTCCCGACGTGAAGGCGGAGGTCGAAGCGGCCTTCGCGCGCTACGAGACCGCGCTGGTCACCAACGACGTCGGGGTCCTCGACGCGCTGTTCTGGGACAGTCCGCACACGATCCGCTACGGCGCCGGCGAGAACCTCTACGGCTACGACGAGATCAGGGCCTTCCGGGCTGGGCGCAGCAGCAAGAACCTGGATCGCACGCTGCGCCGGACCGCCATCACGACCTACGGCCGCGACATGGCCACGGCGATGACGCTGTTCGAACGGGAAGGGACCAATGGAACCGGTCGTCAGAGCCAGACCTGGATGCGCACACCGGACGGCTGGAAGGTGATCGCGGCCCATGTCAGCGTGATCGCCGGCTGAACGGGCAGGGTCTGCTTTTGGGGATGTCTGACGGTCAGGCCATTGGAAACAATGGTGGGCGTGACAGGGATTGAACCTGTGACCTTTCCGGTGTGAACGGAACGCTCTCCCGCTGAGCTACACGCCCCCGCCGTCAGAGGGTGTCCCATAAGCCTTCTTGGAAAATGAGGCAAGGGCCTGTGCGCGATGCCTGTGGACGGGCCGCTGCGGCGCACCGGAGATGTCCCGCGGTCGCGCCGCGGGATCACTCGAGGGCCTGACCCTGAAGCCATTGCCGACCGGGGAGATGTTCGACCTGACCGCAGCCAGCCCCTCCCGGGTCGGATGCCATCTCTCCCGGGTCGGATGTCATGCCATCGCGAATGGAGAAAGGGGCTTTCACAGACTTCGCATTGTGCGATGCAAAATTCCTGCCCATCTTGGGGTCACAGCAATCGCACCGGCCTCCCACGCACGAGACGCACCATGGCTTTCATCACCGACACCGCTCCCATCGCCGACACCCGGTCCGCCACCACCCCGCGCACCGAAGCCTCGTTCTTCGAGATTCTCCGCGCGGCGCGGCGCCTGTCGGTGGCCGCCGACCAAGGCGACGCGCTGCCCCAGGACGCGATCGAAGTGGTGATGGGGAAGCGCGCCTACCTGCGCCGCTGACACGTTTCTGCCGAGGATGCCGGATCACGGCATCTGCCGGCTCCCATACTCTACGACCTTGTAAGCCCGGCCCCGCCCGGCCGGCTGCCGCCACGCCGCTCCGGTTCCTCCCAAGCCCGAGCTGCATCCCCGACCGGTGCGTCCCTGGCGCACCGGTCGGGTCGATCCGCAGGCGTTCGCACCAGATCAATACCTACGGCCATCCCGATCCGTCCGGGCACGAATGCACCCGGCCGTTCCGACGTGGGGTCGCTTCGGATCGACCGGGCGGGCGTGCCGGGCCGAAAACGGTCCTTCCGGCTGGATTTTTTGTCGCGCGCGTTCAATAGTCCTGCGCCGTGAGAGATCCCGACTTCACCACCCTTCGCTGCTTCGTCGCGGTTGCCCATGCCGGTGGCATCGCCGCCGGCGCGCGCCGACTCGACCTGGCGACCTCTGCCGTCTCCAAGCGTCTCGCCGACCTGGAAGCCTCCGTCGGTCAGACCCTTCTGGAGCGGGGCGCGGCGGGCGTGCGGCTGACGTCGGCAGGCGAGACCGTGCTGCGCCGCGCCGAGCACATGCTGGAAATCGCCAAGTCGCTGAGCGCCGACCTCGATGCCCACGCGGCCGGCGAACGCGGCGAGATCCGGCTGGCCGCCGTCGCCGCGGCCGTCAGCGGACGGCTTGCCGACGACCTTGCCGTCTTCGAGCGGACCTACCCCGGCATCCGCATCATGCTGGCCGAAGGGATGAACTTCGACGCGGCGCGCGCCGTCGCCGACGGAACCGCCGGGGTGGGCGTGGTCGTCGACCATCATCTGCCGCCCGGCCTTCTGAAGTTTCCCTATGCCAGCGATCCGGTCTGGGTGATCGGCCGCAAGGGCCATCCGCTGTTCGACGGCGTCGCGCCCGGCGAAGGCATCCGCTTCGAGCGCGCGATCGAGTACGACGTGATCTCCATGATGGGCGGCGCCTCGACGGAATCGCTGCTGGCGGCCGCGGCCACCACCATCGAGCGCTCGGTGCGCAAGCACTTCGAGGTGTCGCGCTACGATTCGCTGCGGCGCCTCGTGGAAGTCGGCCTCGGCATCGGCTTCATCCGCGAAAGCGGCGTGACCCGCTATCTCGCCGCGCTGGAGATCGAAGGGCGGCCGCTGGCGGAGCCATGGGCGGACCGGCAGCTGTGCGTGATCCGCCGCGAGGCGAGCGAGGGCGGGCGTGCGCTGGGCATCCTCATCGACCATCTGACCAGCGGCCCGCCGGGCCGGCCAGCGTAGGCAGGTTTCCTGCCGATTGGTGACCGCTTCGCCGTCCGGAGGCCGGACCAGGGCCTGGGACGAAACGGGTGCAATACCCGGCCCCGCATCCGGGCGGGTCGCAGCGCGGCCGCGCCTGGTGCGCCTCTGCCGCCAGGTCGCCATGCAAGCAACGTTTGGCCGTTGGCCCGCGGATTGCTACACTTGTTCCAACAAAAGGCGGAACACGCAGCGCCGTGCTGCAAGGAGCCGCCGGAACCGGCCGTGTCGGTTGCGGTCTCCTTGCCGGTGGGGAACGGGCGCACTGCTCCGCCGGGAGCGGATGAAGGATGGATGGCACGGACGACGTCGGCGCGCCTCCCGCAAGATTGCGGGTGGCGGGGCCGCAGGGACCTGCCGAGAGGCCGTGCGCGACGGATATGCCCTCGCGCGAGGCGGAGCTTCGCCACTGCAGCGTTCCGGCCGATCCCGATCAGGGCGGGACGCGTCGCCGTCGCGGATACAAGCGTGACAGGGACCAGCAACCGGCTGCAGGACCGGCTGCCCGCCACGGCGCGCCCGGGGCGGCGTCGGGGCGGCGCTACGCCGCGCTCGATCTCGGCACCAACAATTGCCGGCTGCTGGTCGCCGAAGCGCGCGGCGGCGGCTACCGCGTCATCGACGCGTTTTCGCGGATCATCCGGCTGGGCGAGGGGGTGTCCGGCTGCGGACGGATCAGCGAGCCGGCGATGGCGCGGGCGATGGAAGCCCTGGAAGTCTGCGCCCGCAAGCTCGAGCATGCCCGGGTCGACCGGTTTCGCCTGATCGCCACCGAAGCCTGCCGCATGGCTGCCAACGGCCCTGAGTTCGTCGACCGGGTGGAGCGCGAGACCGGTCTCAGCCTGGAGATCGTCAGCCGCGAGACAGAGGCGAGGCTCGCGGTGGCCGGCTGCTCAACGCTGATCGACCGCGGCTCCGAGGGCGTCGTCCTGTTCGACATCGGCGGCGGCTCGTCGGAGATCGTCTGGGTCGACCTGTCGGGCCGTCACCGGCTGACCGGCGTGGCGATCACCCGTTGCATCCGGGCGTGGACCTCGCTGCCGGTCGGCGTCGTGTCGCTCGCCGAGCGCCACGGCGGGGTCGAGGTGGATGCCGCCAAGTTCGAGGCGATGGTCGACGACGTCTCGAGCCTGCTCGAGCGGCTCGATCAGGGCGGCGCCCTCGACCAGGTGGTCGGTCGCGGGCGCGTGCATCTTCTCGGCACCTCGGGTACGGTCACCACGCTCGCCGGGGTCCACCTCGGGCTCGAGCGCTACGACCGACGCCGCGTCGACGGCACCTGGCTCCATGAGCGGGATGTGGACGCGATGATCGGACGCATCCTGGCGATGCCGTTCCACGAGCGCGTCGCCAATCCCTGCATTGGCGCGGACCGGGCCGACCTCGTGTTGGCCGGCTGTGCAATCCTGGAGGCGATCCGACGCCGCTGGCCCTGCCGGCGGCTGCGCGTTGCCGACCGGGGCCTGCGTGAAGGAATACTGATGGAACTGATGGCGCAGGATCGCACCGGCCGCCCACCGACGCCGGCAACCTCTTCGGCCGGGCCGGCCCGATGACCCGCAATTCCGGCGGCGATGGCAGCCGCGGCCTCAAGACCCGCGTGAAGACCGCGCGGGGACGGCGGGCCTCGTCGGTGCGCTGGCTCGAGCGCCAGCTCAACGATCCCTACGTCCGCCGCGCCCAGGCGGAGGGCTACCGCTCGCGCGCGGCCTACAAGCTGCTGGAGATCGACGACCGCTACGGCCTGTTGAAGCTCGGCATGCGGGTCGTCGATCTGGGGGCCGCGCCGGGCAGCTGGTCGCAGATTGCGGCGGCGCGCGTCGGCTCGCGGCCCGAGGCGCCGAGCGTCGTCGGCATCGACTATCTGCACGTCGACCACCTGCCGGGCGTGACGCTGCTGGAGAAGGACTTCCTGGACGACGATGCGCCGGCGGCGCTGATCGCCGCCCTCGGCGGCCGCAAGGCCGACTGCGTGCTCTCCGATATGGCGGCACCCACCACCGGACACCGCCAGACCGACCACATCCGCATCATGCATCTGTGCGAGGTCGCGGCCGACTTCGCCAGCACCGTGCTGGACCCGGGCGGCAGCTTCCTGGCCAAGGTGTTCCAGGGCGGCACCGAGGCGACGCTGCTGGCCGAACTGCACCGCAACTTCGAGAAGGTGCGGCACATCAAGCCGAAGGCGAGCCGCTCGGAATCGGCGGAGCAGTACGTGCTGGCGACTGGCTTCCGCGGTCTCGCTGCCCGGCCGCACGGCCAGGCGCAGGACGACGAGGCCGACAGCGATCCGCGCGACCCGGAGGACTGGGACCGCGAAGACCCACGGACCGTGTAGCGCTGGGTCTCAGGGCCGTGCCGGTGCCGGGGTACGTGCGACATGGCCGGACATCTGTCCGCCGGCGGCTGGCGACAGCTGCCGGAACACCAGGATGGACAGGGCTGCAATTCCGGCGACGACGACGAACGCGGTCAGGAAATCGCCGGGGATGATCGCGCCGTCTGGCCGGCCGGCGCGCTGGAATTCCAGGATGAAGGCCGACGCGGTGACACCCGTCGACAGGCCGACCTGCTGGGCGACGCTGGCGAAGCTGGTGGCGCGGCTCATGTGCTTCTGGGGGATGTCGGCATAGGCCAGCGCGCTGATGCAGGAGAACTGCAGCGAGCGGAAGAAGCCGCCCACGAGCAGCACCGTGATGATCACGGCGGTGGCCGGACCGAGCGCGAACAGCCCCATGCTGCCGAGGATCGTGGCGCTGACCAGCCCGTTGACGATGAGGACCCGGCGGAAGCCGAAGCGGCGGACGATCGGCTGCGCGGTGAACTTCATCAGCAGCGCGCCGATGGTCGTCACGAACACCAGCGAGCCCGCCTGGAACGGGTTCATCCCCAGCCCGAGCTGCAGGGTGAGGGGCAGCAGGAACGGGATCGCGCCGACGCCCACCCGGAAGAAGAACCCGCCGAACACGCTGGCCCGGAAGGTCGGCACTTTCAGCAGGTCGAGGTCCAGCAGCGGGTGCGCCACCTGCCGCGCGTGGCGCACATAGAGGGCGATGCAGGCGAGCCCGCCGAGGACGAGCGCGAGCGAGGCCGGCAACGGCATCATGCGCTGGCCCATCACCGACAGCCCGAAGATCAGCGCCGACAGGCCAACCCCGGACAGGGCGAAGCCGGTGCGGTCGAGCGGCACCACCTCGGGCATGCGGATGTTGTCGATGAGAAAGGTGACCAGCAGGACGCCGACCGCGCCCACCGGCACGTTGATCCAGAAGATCCAGCGCCAGTCGAAATAGGTGGTGATGAAGCCGCCGAGCGGCGGCCCGATCATCGGGCCGATGAGGGCCGGAATCGACAGCCACGCCAGCGCCGACAGGATCTGGTCCTTGGGCGTGGTCCGCAGAACGACTAGGCGGCCGACCGGCGTCATCATCGCGCCGCCGGCGCCCTGGAGGATCCGCGCCAGCACGAATTCTGGCAGCGTGGACGACAGACTGCAGCAGATCGAGCCGAGCAGGAACACGCCGATGGCCGACCGGAAGATCGTCTTGGCGCCGAACCGGTCGGCCGCCCAGCCAGATATCGGAATGAACACGGCGAGGCTGAGGAGATAGGAGGTCAGCGCCAGCTTGAGGCGAATCGGATCGGTGCCGAGATCGGCCGCGACAGCCGGAAGCGACGTGGCGATCACCGTGGAATCGATGTTCTCCATGAACAGCGCCGAGGCGACGATCAGGGCAGTGACATTGGGGCGGGCCACGAGAGGCAATTCCAGCTGATTGATTTTGAAGGGATTTTTGAGCCGGGCAGGGAGGCGTGCCGCGCCGTCGAAGCCAACAAACCCATACAGTCTACCCCGAATGTGGAGAGCGGGGGACAATTGGCAGCTATGCGTGATCGGCATTTTGCGTGGCGCGTTCCGTCATGGTAAAGACCTGCGCCACCGCATAGAAGCGTGAACTGTTCACGCGGGCGGGCTCATTGCCCGCTCGATGTGCGCCCCTTTCCTCCCTGATCGTCGAGGCGGCGGATGGCACAAATCATTGAGACCCACAGCGGGCGCGAGGCGCTCACCTTTGACGACGTGCTCCTGATTCCGGGGCACTCGGAGGTGATGCCGAACGCGACGAACCTGTCGACCTACGTCACCAGGTCGCTCGCCCTGTCGCTGCCGATCATCTCCGCGGCGATGGACACCGTGACCGAGGCCAAGCTGGCCATCGCCATGGCCCAGGCCGGCGGCCTCGGCGTGATCCACCGGAACATGACCCCGGAAGAGCAGGCCGAGCAGGTCCGCCAGGTCAAGAAGTTCGAATCCGGCATGGTGGTCAATCCGGTGGTGATCGGCCCGAACGCCCGCCTGAAGGATGCGCTCGCCTTGATGGAGCGCTTTCACATCTCGGGCATCCCGGTGGTCGAGAACGGCGAGACCGGAGGCCAGATCGTCGGCCGGCTGGTCGGCATTCTCACCAACCGCGACGTGCGCTTCGCCTCCGACCCGGACACGCCCATCCACGAACTGATGACCAAGGAAAACCTGATCACGGTGCGCGATGGCGTCACCCAGGCCGAGGCCAAGCGGCTCCTGCATCAGCACCGGATCGAGAAGCTGGTGGTGGTCGACGACGCGCAGAAGTGCATCGGCCTGATCACCGTCAAGGACATCGAGAAGGCGCAGTTGAACCCCAACGCCTCGAAGGACGAGCAGGGACGGCTCAGGGCCGCCGCGGCGACCTCTGTCGAGGATGCGGCGATGGAGCGCTCCGAGCGCCTGATCGATGCCGGGGTCGACCTGATCGTCGTCGACACCGCCCACGGCCACTCCGAACGCGTGCTCGACACGGTCCGCCGGGTGAAGAAGCTCTCCAATTCGGTCCAGGTGCTGGCCGGCAACGTCGCCACGCCGGAGGCCACCCGGGCGCTGATCGACGCCGGGGCGGACGCCGTCAAGGTCGGCATCGGACCGGGCTCCATCTGCACCACCCGCGTCGTTGCCGGCGTCGGCATGCCGCAGCTCACCGCGGTGATGGGGGCGGCGGAAGTCGCCTCCGCCCTGGGCGTTCCGGTCGTCGCCGACGGCGGCATCAAGTATTCCGGCGATCTGGCCAAGGCGCTCGCCGCCGGCGCCTCCTGCGCCATGATCGGCTCGCTGCTCGCCGGCACCGACGAAAGCCCGGGTGAGGTCTACCTGCACCAGGGCCGTTCCTATAAGGCCTATCGCGGCATGGGATCGGTGGGCGCCATGGCCCGCGGCTCCGCCGACCGCTACTTCCAGGCGGAGGTGCGCGACACCCTGAAGCTCGTGCCCGAGGGCATCGAGGGGCAGGTGCCCTACAAGGGGCCGATCGCCAGCGTCCTCCATCAGCTGGCCGGCGGCCTGCGCTCGGCGATGGGCTATGTCGGCGCCGAGACGATCCCGCTCCTGCAGGAACGCGCCCGGTTCGTGCGCATCACCAATGCCGGCCTGCGCGAAAGCCACGTCCACGACGTCGCCATCGTCCGCCAGAGCCCGAACTATCCGACGGACGCCTGAGCGACGGCGCGCTACCCCACTGGCTGAGCCCGCGCGGTCCGTGCGGGCCGACGGCCCGGACAACCAGAGCTGAGGTTCAATGCGCGCTGGCGGACGCATCCAGGCTGCGATCGACGTTCTAGAGACCATCGAAACCCAGCATCGGCCGGTGACGGAGGTCCTGAAGGACTGGGGCAACGCCCATCGGTTCGCGGGCTCCGGCGACCGGGCGGCGATTGCCAATCTGGTGTTCGACGCGCTGCGCTGGCGGGCGTCCTCGTCCTGGCTGATGGGGGCTTCCAGCGCCCGCGCCGTGGTGCTGTCGGTGCTGGTGCGCCGCTGGGGCTGGGACATCGAGGCCCTCGACGCGATCCTGCAGGATGGCGATTTCGGACCAGGTGCGCTCGACGCCGACGAACGCGCGGCCCTTGCCAACGTCGATCTGAGCACCGCGCCGGAAGCCGCCCACGCCGACGTTCCCGAGTGGGCCGTGCCGCATCTGGAAGCCACCTTCGGCGGCGACTGGATCATCGAGGCGGCGACCCTTGCCGCCCGGGCGCCGATCGACCTGCGCGCCAATGCCTTGAAGTCTTCCCGGGACAAGGTGCTGAAGGCGCTGTCGCGCTTCGGCGCCGTGCCGACACCCCATTCGACACTCGGCGTGCGCATCGGCGTCGGCCGCGAGTTCGAGCGCCAGGCGAACGTCATTCGCGAGCCGGGCTACCAGAAGGGCTGGTATGAGGTGCAGGACGAGGCGAGCCAGCTCGCCGTGATGCTGGCCGGGGCCACGCCCGGCGAGCAGATCCTGGATTTCTGCGCCGGCGCCGGCGGCAAGACGCTGGCGCTGGCCGCCGAGATGGACAACCGCGGCCAGGTCCACGCCTTCGACAGCGACCGCTCCCGCCTGCAGCCGATCTTCGAGCGCCTGCGCCGGGCCGGCACCCGCAACGTCCAGGTCCACGCCGCCGACGGGGACCTGTCGGGGCTTGCGGGCAAGATGGACCGGGTGCTGGTCGATGCGCCGTGCTCCGGTTCGGGGGTCTGGCGGCGCCGGCCCGACGCCAAGTGGCGGCTTTCGCCGGAGGCGCTGGCCACCCGCATCGCCGAACAGGCCGGCGTGCTCGATCAGGGCGCGGCCTACGTGCGGCCCGGCGGCCGGCTGGTCTACGTGACCTGCTCGCTGTTCGCCGATGAGAACAGCCGCCAGATCGAGGCGTTCCTGGCCCGGGCGCCCGCCTTCGCACCGCTCACCACCGACCGGGCGAAGGGCGAAGCGCTGACCGCGGTGCCGGCCCGCGAGGTGCCGTTCGGCATGGTGCTTTCGCCGGCGACCACCGGCACCGACGGCTTTTTCGTTGCCGTGATGGAACGGCGCGAAGGATAACATCCGATCTCCCCGCGACCCGCCTACGGGATGACCCGCTCATGACCGAACGCCCCGCCGACCGCCACGACTTCATCCTCATCATCGACTTCGGCAGCCAGGTGACCCAGCTGATCGCGCGCCGGGTGCGCGAGGCGGGCGTCTATTGCGAGATCGCGCCGTTCCAGTCCGCCGAGGAGGCGTTCCAGCGGACGCAGCCGAACGCCGTGATCCTGTCCGGCGGTCCGGCCTCCACCGCCGAGATCGGCAGCCCGCGCGCGCCCCAGGCGGTGTTCGATGCCGGCATCCCCATCCTCGGCATCTGCTACGGCCAGATGACCATGTGCGTGCAGATGGGCGGCGAGGCGGAGCCGTCCGACCATCGCGAGTTCGGCCGGGCCACGGTGGAGGTGGTCGCCGACTGCCCGCTGTTCGAGGGCGTCTGGGAGACCGGCGAGCACCACCAGGTGTGGATGAGCCACGGCGATCGCGTCGTGCGCCTGCCGGAGGGGTTCTCGGTCTATGCCAGGTCCGACGGCGCGCCCTATGCGGTGCTGGCGAACCCGGAGCGCAAGGCCTACGGGCTGATGTTCCACCCGGAGGTCGTTCACACCCCCGACGGCGCGAAGCTGCTGGAGAACTTCGTCCGCAAGATCGCCAACTGCTCGGGCGACTGGACGATGGCGGCGTTCCGCGACGAGGCCAAGGAGAAGATCCGCGAGCAGGTCGGCACGTCGCGGGTCATCTGCGGGCTGTCCGGCGGCGTCGATTCCTCCGTCGCCGCGGTGCTGCTGCACGAGGCGATCGGCGACCAGCTGACCTGCATCTTCGTCGACCACGGCCTGCTCCGGAAGGGCGAGGCCGAGGAGGTCGTGTCGATGTTCCGCGAGCACTACAACATCCCGCTGGTGCACGTGGACGCGGCCGACCTGTTCATCGGTGCGCTCGAGGGCGTTTCCGACCCCGAGCAGAAGCGCAAGACCATCGGCCGGCTGTTCATCGACGTGTTCGAGGCCGAGGCGAAGAAGCTGGGCGGTGCGGACTTCCTCGCCCAGGGCACGCTCTATCCGGACGTGATCGAAAGCGTGTCGTTCGCCGGCGGTCCGTCGGTGACCATCAAGTCCCACCACAACGTCGGCGGCCTGCCGGACCGCATGAACATGAAGCTGGTGGAGCCGCTGCGCGAACTCTTCAAGGACGAGGTGAGGGCGCTCGGTCGCACGCTCGGCCTGCCCGACAGCTTCGTCGGCCGGCATCCGTTCCCGGGGCCGGGGCTCGCCATCCGCTGCCCGGGCGGCATCACCCGCGAGAAGCTGGAGATCCTGAAGAACGCCGACGCGGTCTATCTGGACGAGATCCGCAAGGCGGGGCTCTACGACGCGATCTGGCAGGCCTTCGCCGTGCTGCTGCCGGTGCAGACCGTCGGCGTGATGGGCGACGGCCGCACCTACGACTTCGTCTGCGCGCTGCGCGCGGTGACGTCGGTGGACGGCATGACGGCGGACTTCTACCCCTACGACATGGCCTTCCTCGGCCGCGCCGCCACCCGCATCATCAACGAGGTCAAAGGCATCAACCGCGTCGTCTACGACGTCACGTCGAAGCCGCCGGGGACGATCGAGTGGGAATGATTTTTACCCCTCCGACAGTATCCGTTTGTACGCTCCGATACGCTATAACGCATTGAAATATCAGGATAATTATGATGCCATCTATCGCCGTCTATCGAGGGGCAGCGCTCCGATTTGACGGTATAGCAGACGGTACGGGCCAACTTGTTCGATCGCGAATTTCTCTATACCGTCACAGCTGAGAGAGCTGATGACGGTATTATTTTTGGTGTTAACAGGCTGATTCATAACGGGAATCGTGCTTCCAGCATCGCCTGTTTTTGCCTGACGGTATAATCGGCGCCTCTCCCCGGTTTTTAAGACGGTTTGGAGGCACTCATGCTTACTGATACTGCGATTAAGGCCCTGAGATCACAGAAGAAATTGTACAAGGTGAGCGATCGTGACGGTATGTACGTGGTGGTGCAGCCGTCGGGGGCGGTCGTGTTCCGGTACGACTACCGCCTCAACGGACGTCGCGAGACGCTGACGCTCGGCCGATACGGCCCAGATGGCCTCTCGCTTGCCAGGGCTCGCGAGAAGCTGATCGATGCGAAGCGGGTCATTTCTGAGGGCCGGTCGCCTGCTCAAGAGAAGCAGCACGACAAGCGGCGGCTGAAGGAGGCGAAGCGGTTCGGCGAGTTCGGCGAGAAGTGGTTCCAGGAGTCGCGTATGGCGGACAGCACGCGCGCCATGCGGCGCTCGATCTACGAGCGCGACATCTTGCCAACGTTCCGAAACAGGCTTCTGACAGAGATCACGCCTGACGATCTCCGCATGATGTGCGGGAAAGTGAAAGAGCGCGGGGCTCCAGCCACGGCCGTCCATGTGCGGGATATCGTGAAGCTGATCTTCGCGTTCGCGATCTTGCATGGCGAGAAGGTCGCGAATCCGGCGGACGAAGTTGGGCCCGCGTCGATTGCGACGTTCGTTCCCAAAGACCGTTCGCTGTCTCCTGCGGAGATCCGCGTCATGCTCGGTCAGCTCGAGCATGTGCCGACGTTGCCGACTATACGGCTGGGAATGAAGCTCTTCCTCCTAACGATGGTCAGGAAAAGCGAGCTGCAAGACGCGACGTGGGATGAAGTCGATTTCGAGAACGCCGTCTGGTCGATACCCAAGGAGCGGATGAAGCGGTCGAAGGCGCACAACGTCTATCTGTCACAGCAGGCCGTCGACATCTTCATCGCGCTGAAAACCTGCGCAGGCAATTCGCGCTACGTCCTTCCGTCGCGATATGACGCTGACGCGCCGATGTCGCGGGCGACGTTCAACCGTATTACGACCGCAGTCGTTGTCAGAGCAAAAAAGGAGGGGTTGCCACTCGAACCCTTCACTGTTCACGATCTTCGGCGCACAGGCTCGACCTTATTGAATGAGCTCGGCTTCAACAGTGACTGGATCGAAAAGTGCCTGGCGCACGAGGACGGCCGATCCTCGCGTGGCGTCTACAACAAGGCGGAGTACGAGCATCAGCGCCGGCATATGATGCAGGAGTGGTCCAATCTGGTGGAAGCATGGGTCTTGGGGCGGAAGTATGTCCCGACTCTGCTCCCGGCCACAATGGAGTTGCTTGAGCTCGAGCCTAGTGTTTGACAGGCCGCGAACGGCGCAATCTTACGTCGGGACTGGGAGCGCGTTTAACAGTGTTAGCCCGAGAGGCATGGCGTCGAGCGTCGAGCCAGGCTTCGACCTCTGCCAAGTCCCAGACGACGCAGCGTGAGGTGAGATAGAAGCGCTGCGGGAATTCTCCTCGTTGCTCCATGTCGTAGATCGTGCTGTCGGCAAGCGGCACGATCTCTCGTAGCTGCTGCCGGCGAATTGTTCTGCGGGCGACATGCGGGGCAGCGCTCATACCGTATCTCCACTTCTTTGATCTGGTGGAGATAGAAGGCGATAGATCTTCCGCTTTGAAGCCCATGCGTGAACGTGTGCGGTAATATCGGGCTATAGCGTGTAAATCGGACGGGTGGTCTCAAAGGGCAAATGTCGGTTAGGAGCGTCGGCCGACCCTTCGGCTCTTGTTTGAAGCGCCGCCGCCCGTGGAATTTTCAGCCCGCTGGAATCCGCGATTCACTCAAAATCCGGTTCCGCTGACCTGCCACTGAACTGTCATCCAGCTGCGATTAGAGCCTCGGTCGTTTCTGCTACGCCATAGGGCGCGGGTTGAGCAAGCGGCGGAGAC